>JAHBSW010000023.1 GCA_019638935.1 Cryobacterium sp. | reverse complement strand
CGCCCCACTGGCGAGCAGGTCGCGCTCGACCTCGAGCGTCGGGTCGATCGGCACCTACGGAGCCTTTTCGGTGCCCACCGATGCCGGGACCGTCGGTTCGGGCACACCCGCGAACACGGTCGGGAAGTTGTCGAGCCAGCCCCAGTGCGAGATCGGCCAGCTCACCACGAAGGCGCGGCCGACGACGTTGTCGATGGGCACGAATCCCTTGCCCGGCTTGTCGCGGTTGAGTCGGGAATCGGCCGAGTCGTAGCGGTTGTCTCCGAGCACCCAGAGCGAGCCCTCGGGCACCGTCACCGAGAACTCGATCCCGGATGCCTTGCTCACCCCCGCGGGAAGGCGCAGGTAGGTCTCATCGATCGAGACCCCGTTGACGGTGAGCAGGCCGAACTGATTGCAGCAGACGACGGTGTCGCCGGGCAGTCCGATGACGCGTTTGATGAGGTGGTCGTTGCTGTCCGCGGCGCTCAGCCCGATCTGGGTGAGCAGCCAGTCGACCCAGGCGACGAATCCGGTCTGCTGTGGCAGCTGCTGGTGGGCGAGCCACCCGCCCGGGTCCTGGAACACCACGACGTCGCCGCGCGAGATCGGGATGAGACCCGGCACGAGCTGGTTGACGAGGATGCGGTCATCGACCTGGAGGGTGTCCTTCATCGAGCCCGTGGGGATGTAGAACGAGCGCACCAGGAAGGTCTTGATCGCCATCGAGATGATGACCGCGCACAGCACGATGATGACGGTGTCGCGCAGGAACAGCCAGATGCCGCGAGAACGACCCCGCCTATCGACCGACGCGCCAGTGCTGTGCGGCGGATCGTTGGCTTCGACTGTCATTCTGCTCCCGGGTCCACCTCAGTCTAGGTGGTCGCCGGGGCGCTTCAGACAAGGCGACTAGCGCTTTTCCTTGATCTTGGCCTTCTTGCCGCGGAGGTCGCGCAGGTAGTAGAGCTTGGCGCGACGCACGTCGCCGCGCGAGACGATCTCGATGTGGTCGATGACCGGCGAGTGCACCGGGAACTTGCGCTCGACACCCACCTGGAAGCTGATCTTGCGAACCGTGAAGGTCTCGCGGATGCCCTCGCCCGAGCGGCCGATCACGACGCCCTGGAAGACCTGGATGCGCGAACGCGATCCTTCAACGATGTTGACGTGAACCTTGACGGTGTCTCCGGCGCGGAAGTCGGGAATGTCGCTGCGGAGTGATGCGGCGTCAACGGAGTCGAGGATGTGCATGGTCGTTCGCTCTCTGCAATCGCCACAGGTCGACGGCGTGCTCAGTACTGCTGAAAGGTGAAGGAATGTGCCGGGTGATTGCTGACCCCCCTGTGGCAGGGTCGTGCGCGGGCACAGTTGACTATTCTGTCACACCCGGATGCCCCGTCGCCACTTCGCGCGAGGGCTCTGGGAGCCTCGGTCGTCGAGGAGTGTTCTACTCGCCGTTGCGGCGCTTGAGGCGCTCCACCTCGGCGTCGATCGCCGACTCGGTGATGTGGCTGCTCGGCCCGTAGGCGTTGAACCCCGAGAACGCAAGCGCGATGGCGAGTCCGAGCATGGGCCAGATGGGCCAGAAGTAGTCGCTGCGGCCAGACAGGAACCACACGCCTGTGACGATGAGCGACACGATGATCGCCACGCCGAAGAAGATCTTGAAGTCGGTCTTGGCTTTGAGGCTCTTGCGCGCAACGTCGCGGATGTCGTCGGTCATGCACTCAGGATACCGCTCGCGCTTACGCGCTCACTACTATTCGCTGAACAGCGCCTGTCCGACGAACTCGCCCTCGCGCGCTCCGGGCGGCACCGCCCAGATGCTGGAGCCCACGTGGCGAATGTACTCGTTGAGCGTGTCGCGGGCGAGGCTGCGCTGCACCGTGATGAAGGTCTCGGGCTCAGCCTGGTAGGCGAGAAAGAACAGCCCGGCATCGAGCTGGCCGAGATCGTTGTTGCCGTTCACGTAGTTGTAGCCCCGACGCAGCATCCGGGCGCCAGCGTTCGAGACGGGGTGTGCGAGCCGCACGTGGGCGTCGACGGGAATCGCGACCTCCCCATCGGCGCTGACCCTCTCGAAGTCGGGAGTCGTCGCCTCGCGGCCACCGGAAAGCGGCGCGCCCTCGCCCTTGCTGCGGCCGATGATGTGCTCCTGCTCGTGGAGGCTCACGCGGTCCCACGACTCGATGAGCATCTGGATCTTGCGGCCCACGAGGTAGCTGCCGCCGCGAAGCCACGCCTGGGGGTGCGTTTCAGGAACCCACACGTGCTCGAGCACCGCATCCCGGTTCTCGCTCATGATGTTCGCGGTGCCGTCCTTGAACCCGAACAGGTTGCGCGGGGTCAGCTGGCCGGTGGTCGTCGAGGAGGTGCGCCCGAAGCCGAGCTGTGTCCAACGGATGCGCGCGGTGCCGAAGGCGATCCGGCTCAGGTTGCGAATCGCGTGCACCGCCACCTGCGGGTCGTTCGCACACGCCTGAATGCAGAGGTCGCCGCCCGAGCTCGCCCTGTCGATCAGGTCGAAGGCGAAGAGCGGAAGCTCCTCGAACTCAGCGGGACGACGGCCGCCGATTCCGAGGCGATCGGTGCCCTGCGCGTCGTGGAACAGCGTAGGCCCGAACCCGAAGGTGATGGTGAGGCCGGATGGCCCGAGGTCGAGCGCGTCACCGGTGTCGTCGGGCGGCGCGAGCGGCGGACCGCCGACCGCACCGGCCTGGGTGACGTCGCGGCCGCGCGTGAGTCGTGCCGCAGCATCCGTCCACTCGCGCAGCAGTTCGATGACCGCTCCACGGTTCGCGGTGCGGGTGAGGTCGAAGCTCGCGAAGTGCAGCTGATCCTGCACGGGGGTGAGTATGCCCGCCTGGTGCGCGCCGTAGAACGGGTAGCTGAGATCGGGCGACTGGGCTGCACCTCCGCCCAGCGCTGCGCCCGCCATCGCAGCAGCCCCGGCCCCCACCACCGCGCCCGCGGCGCCGGCGCCGACGAGGCCGAGCACCTCCCGACGGCTGAGCCCAGAACTGAGTTCCGCCGCCGGGAGGGTGACACCGTCGGTGTCGTCAGTCGGATGCGACACCGAGCACCGTGTGGGTCAGCTGGGAGAGCGGCTCGCTGAGGGCGTTGAGCTGTGCACCCAGTTCGTTGCGCTCGTCCTGTCCGACCGTGTCGTAGAACACGAAACCGGAGGCGTAGTCGCCGTAGGTCTCGAGCAGTGATTTCATTGCGGCGAACTGCGTGTCGAGCTCAGCCACGAGCGCCGCGCCGGCCTCGCCCCTGCTCGCGGCGATGTCGCGCACGGTGGAGTAGGCCACCTCGGCGCCCTCGACGTTCGCGTAGAAGTCGTAGAGGTCGGTGTGCGCGAACTCGTTCTCCTCACCGGGGAGCTTGCCGTCGGGCGCAGCGACCTCGTCGAGCAGGCCGATGGCTCCGTTGGTGATGTCGCTGAGGGTGAGAACGAAGGACGCGTCGTGCACCAGGTCGTTCAGCTCGGTGACATCGGCGACGAGCTTGTCGGCGAGCACCGTGCGAGCGGCGGTGTCGAGCGCGTCGATCTGCTCGTCGGGATAGTTGAGGCGGGCCTCATCGATCCAGAGGTCCATCTCGATGCGGTGGAAGCCGGTGAACTCGAGCCCCTCCGCCTCAGCGCCGGGCTTGCGGTAGTCGATCGCCGGGTCGAGGTCGCCGAACTGCTCCGCGGTGGGCTCGATGCGCTCGTAGTTGATGCGCACGATGGGGAACAGCGCGCGTGCCTTGCCGTCGTCGCCCGCCACGTAGGCTGCGGCGAACTCCTCGACCGCGGGCAGAAGCTCGCTCGTCTGCGTCTTCACGTAACCGACATAGCTCGCGACCGCCGCGTTGACGGCCTCCTGCTCATCCGCGCTCACCGCAACGGTCTCCCCCGTGACGGTGAAGGCGGCCTGACCGACGCCGGCGCCGATCATGCCGGGCTTGCACACGGTGAAGTAGCTGCCGGGCTGGGCGACGACCGTGAGGTCGCGGGTGCCGCCGGGGGCGATGTTCTCGACCTCGCCGACGATGCTGAGGCCGTTCTCGGCGAGGATGTAGAACTCGCTGATGCGGTGACCGTCGTTCTTCACCGTGAAGGTGAGAGTGCCGCTCGTGGCCGTGTTCGCCTCGACGACGCAGTCGGTCTCCGTGCTCGAGACGGCGAGCGACTGGCTCGTTGCTGTGGGGTTCGGCACGCAGCCGCTCAGCAGAAGACCCCCCGCGGCGGCAACCGCGAGCAGGGCCGGGAACTTCTTGTGCATGATTCTCCTTGGTTGGGATCTTTCGATCTGTTCTTGGTGTTCTAAGCGGGCTACTGGGATGCCTCGGCCGTGCTCGCACCCGGCATTCTCGTGCTGGGTGCGATCGTCGGCTGGCGCCGGCGCGCCTTCACGACGAACGCGATCAGCGTCGGAACGAGGTAGGCGAAGTAGGCGACGAGTTCGAGCTTCGTCATCTCGGGCGCGAACCCGAACGTGCCCTTGAGCAGGGCACCGAGAAAGCCGTCGGGCGCGATGAGGTGGGGTATCTGGAACGCCCACGCCGATTCCGCGTACCACGACTGCACGAATGCGCTCGCTCCCGCCGGCGCGGCGAGGAAGGGGCCGGCGAGCACACCCGCCTCCTGCAGGTCGTGCACCCCGTACGCGAGCACGCCCGCGGCGACGACGATGAGCACCGCGCCGGTCCAGGTGAAGAAGGTCGAAAGGTTGATGCGGATCATGCCTCGGTAGATGAGCCAGCCGATGACGACGGCGGTGAGGATGCCGAGCAGGGCTCCCGCGAATCCGCCCAGCCAGTCCTCGCTCGACCTCGTGGTGGCCCAGATGAACAACGCGGTCTCGATGCCCTCGCGGGCCACCGCGACGAACCCGACGACAACGAGTCCCGCGCCCGATCCGGCCAGTGCGGAGTCGACGCTGTGTCGCAGTTCGGCGGCCATGCCGCGGGCCATGCGCAGCATCCAGAACACCATCCAGGTGACGAGACCGACCGCAACGATCGACAGGGTGCCGCCGATGATCTCCTGCGCCTGGAAGGAGAGGCCGTATGCCCCGAAGGTGAGCACGGCGCCCGTGCCGAGCGACAGCAGCACGGCGAGCGCGACGCCGAGCCAGATGCGGCGGGCCACGTCGGGCCGTTGCACCTTGGCGACGTAGGCGAGCAGTATGCCGACGATGAGTGCCGCCTCGAGGCCCTCTCGTAGGCCGATCAGAAAGGTGCCGAGCATGCGGCGATTCGCTCTCCCAACGGCAGCACTCGCTTGTGGTATCGCGCGGGGATGTCGTGATGTCTAGGTGGCGCTTACTTAGGTAAGCCTTGCCATACTAGAACCTCAAATCGTGTCGTGTCTACAACCTCAGTCCTCGACCACGTGCGACTCGACCTGAATGACCCGGTACTCGCCATCATCGACGGTGCTCGCCGTGCCCTCACTGAGCCGATTCAGCGCCCGATTCACCCGCTGCCCCACCTCGGAAATGAGTTGCCAGAGCTGAAACCAGAACGTGGCGACGGATGCGACAACCGCCAGCACCGCGACGGCCGGATGCGTCACGAAGCCGACGAGCACGAGCGTCGCGTACCAGGCGAGGTGCACCCCGACATCCGCCCACGACATCGCCCGCGCCTCGCGCACCGACTTGCGCGCGTAGGTCAGACCCAGCACGATGGCCATGAACAGCGCGAGGATGGGCGCGACGATGAGCAGGCCCACGAAGTCCCAGCCCGAGTCGCTGAACACGATGCCCCGGCCGATGAGCAGCCACAGCGGCAGAATGCCTAGTGCGACGAACTGCGCGAGGTAGAAGAATCGCCGAATCTGCATGATTCAAGCGTAGGCGGTGACCCCGCGAGAGCGCTGGATTCGGGCCCGGTTCTACGCGCCCGGCCGAAGCAGATCGGGCCGGATCTCGCGCGTGCGCTCGAGCTGCTGCTCACGTCGCCAGGCAGCGATCGCGGCGTGGTTGCCGCTCAGCAGCACCGGCGGCACGTCAAAGCCGCGCCACGACGCGGGTTTGGTATAACTCGGGTACTCGAGCAGGCCATCCGTGTGGGACTCCTCGATGAGGCTCTCAGGGTTGCCGACCACGCCCGGGATCAGCCTGCCGACCGCCTCGATCATCGCCAGCGTCGCCACCTCGCCCCCGTTGAGCACGTAGTCACCGAGGCTGAGCTTGCGCACCCGGCTGCGCGTGACGGCGTAGTCGACCACGCGCTCGTCGATGCCCTCGTAGCGGCCGCACGCGAAGACGAGGTGGGGCTCGGTGGAGAGCTCCTGGGCGATCTGCTGGGTGAAGAGGTCGCCGGCCGGGGAGGGGAAGATTATCAGGGGGGTCGCTGGGGTTCTGCTGGTTTCGAGACGGCCTGCGGCCTCCTCAACCAGCATGTCACTCTCACCCTTGGTGGTTGAGGGATCGCGAAGCGATCGTCTCGAAACCACCTGATCCCCCTCAAGGATGCCGTCGAGCGCCTCACCCCAGGGCTCCGGCTTCATGACCATACCGGCGCCCCCGCCGTAGGGAGTGTCGTCGACCGTGCGATGCCGGTCGTGCGTGAACTCGCGCAGGTCGTGAACCGTGAGGTCGATGATCCCCGACTCCCGTGCCTTGCCGAGCAGCGAGACATCGAGCACGTCGAAAACCTGCGGAAAGATCGTGACGATGTCGATGCGCACGCCGTAAGTCTAAGCGGGCTCGCTCTCGTCGACGGCAGGCTGCTCCGGTGCTGCGGCCTCGTCCGGCAGGGGTTCGAACAGGCCGGGCGGGGGTGTCACGGTGATCGTTCCGCCCGCGATGTCGACGAGGGGCACGATGGCGGCGACGAACGGAACCATCACCTCGCCGGCATCCGTCTTCACGACGAGCAGGTCTTGGGCCGGAAGGTGCTCCAGGTGCGTCACGGTGCCGACGACCACGCCGTCGCGCACCACGTTCAGGCCCACGAGTTGGTGGTCATACCACGCGTCTTCCTCCTCGGGCACCTCGGTCGGGTCGTGGTCGACGAGGAGGATCGCCTTGACGAGGCTCTCCGCCGCGGTACGGTCGGTGACGCCCTCGAAGAAGACGACCGGATGCTGGTTGTACCAGCGCAGCTCGGTCAGCGTCAGCGACGTGCCGAACCACGGCGAGGCCTGCGGAACCTGCAGGTGGAGAACCGCACCGGGAACGAACCGTCGATCGGGCTCGTCGGTGTACAACTCGATCTTGATCGCTCCCTTGAGGCCGTGAGCCTTGGTGAGTCGACCCACCCGCAACCGGGTGCTATCGGCGGGCGGCTGCTTAGGAATCGGTGTCCACCACGTCGACACGCACGCGGCGTCCACCGGCGAGCGCCGTAATGAGGGTGCGAAGGGCCGTCGCGGAACGCCCGCCGCGGCCGATCACGCGGCCGAGATCCTCGGGGTGCACGCGCACCTCGAGGAGCTCGCCGCGTGGGGTGTTTCGTTCCGTCACTGAGACCTCGTCAGGGTGATCGACGATCCCCTTGACGAGGTGTTCCAGTGCGGCGGCGAGCAAGGTCAGGCCTTGTCGGCGTCGGCTGCGGGCTCCTCGGCGGAAGCGTCTTCTGCCGCAGCCTCAGCAGCGGGAGCCTCTTCAGCAGCAGCCTCCGCGGCGGCTTCGTCAGCTGCCGGTGCCTCTTCGGCGGGAGCGTCGGCGACCTCTGCGACCTCGTCGGCGGGAGCGGCGGCATCCGCTTTGTCGGCCTTCTCAGCCTTCTCAGCCTTGGGCTTCTCCTCGGCGTTCTCGGTCTTGGGCTTGAGCACGGGCTTCTTCTTCTCGTCGGCGACGAAGGCATCCTTCGCCTCGGCGAACTTGACGGTGCTCTTGGCACCCTTCTCGCCCTTGAAGATGCCCCAGTCGCCCGTGAGCTTGAGCAGCGCGAGCACCTGCTCGGTCGGCTGTGCGCCGACGCCGAGCCAGTACTGGGCGCGCTCCGAGACGACCTCGATCACCGAGGGGTCGGCGGTGGGGTGGTACTTGCCGATCTCCTCGATGACACGACCGTCGCGCTTGGTGCGCGAGTCGGCGACGACGATGCGGTAGAAGGGCGCACGAATCTTGCCCATGCGCTTGAGACGAATCTTGACAGACACAATTCTCCGTAGATGTTGGGATGAAGCGATTCACCGGCCGTGAGCGTGGGGGCACACTCGGTCGGAAAGTCTTGTGGGGTGTTCGCAGCAACCGGTTAGAGGGTCGGTCACCGCGAACTCAACTCCCTATTCTGGCAGATTTTGCGGGCCTCATTGAACAACGGTTAGCCGACGGATGCCGCGCATCGCGCGCGAGCGCCCGTCACGGCCTCCGCAGCACGAGTATGACGCCACCACCGATCACGAGCAGCAGCAGAATGCCGCCCGTCCACCAGAGCCAGGTGAGGTCCGGCCCGTCACCATCGGAGCCGGTGTCGGCGTTCGGGTCGGGGCTGGGCGAGGGCGTGCTGGGATTGGTCGGGACGAGGGCTCCGGGGGTTTCGCCGCCGGTGTCTTCCTCCTCGACAACCTCGTCCTGCGCGTCGTCGGACTCGCTGGTTCCGCTCGTTCCCGGTGCACCCTGTGGCGGCGTGCCGGAACTGCCCGGTGGGGTGGGGGGCGTGGGTGGGGTCGGGGGCAGGGGCGGTGCGCAGTTCGTGGATGTTTCGGCCACGGACGCGTAAAGGTAGAACACCATGGTGCTCGCGGTCAGCGCAGGCACGTCGAGATAGCAGACCTCGTCGTCGCCGTAGTCCCAGCCCTCCAGGCCGATGGGCGAGAGCCGGATCGACTCGAACTCGGTGATCGACAACCACTGGCCGTTCTGAGAGAACCAGATTCGGTAGTCGCCGGGCTGCAGCGAAGGCAGGCCGACGAGGTCACCGGGCCCTCCGGACGTCAACGCGTCGGCGAGCGCGGAGGGGAAGACGAACTCGGAATCCCCTGAATCGTCAGGCATGGGGAAGGACTCCACGAGAACCCACGATGTTCCCGACTTGCGGTAGAGGTGCGCGACCCCGTCGTCGACGGATGACCAGCTACTGGCGTCGGGATCCCAGATCGACACCAACCCGGTGATCAGACTCGGAATCTCAATGAGGTCGATGTCGTAGGACGCAGGATCGAGCCCCGGTTCCGAAACCTCAACGACGTCTCCGACAAGAGGATCAGCACCGTAATAGGTGGGGAAGAACCCGTAGGAGCCCACCACGATCCGGAACTCGTTCGCTGGGTCGGCGTCGTCGGGCACGGGGGCCTTGAGATAGTAGCGACCCGTGCTGTCGGTCTGATCGCACATGATCTCGTCATCCCAGAGGTCCACGAGCAGAACGCACACGCCCTCGATGGGCTCTCCGCTCAGCCTGACGATGCCGGACAGCACACGTGCATCGGGGAGAGCGACAGAACCGAGGTCATAGTCGGTAGCGGCGTCGACGTAGATGCCCTCGATGTACTGGTCGTAGATGAGGTACAGCGGCAACTGATCGTTGAACCCGAAGGCGGTGCTGATGTGAGGGTCGTCACGCGCCGTCTCAATGCCGACGAAGTAGTCGCCGTCGACGTAGATGCCAGGCAGCGAATACGCACCGGTGCTGGGGTCGACCGTGGTCGACACGACCTCGTGAGGGTCACCCCAGGCATCCTGCACATACAGCGTTGCCGTGGCGGGTCCCACCACGTCGGCGATGTTGGACACCGAACCGCTGAAATCGCCCGGCGTTCCCGCGCCATCGACCCACGGGGCCTCGGTGCACGCTGAGGAGGCAGGGTCTGCCGTGAGCTCGAACTCGTACTCGACGATGGCCCCCGTCACCTCGAACTCGAAGTAGCACGGATCTCCTGCCGAGGGAACAGTGCCCGGGTAGGTGTTCACCGTGCTGAAGGGGATCCACCCCAATTCGTCGACAGGTCTCAGCCCGAGGCGATACACGCCGGGCAGGAGATCGTAGAAATCGGCACCGTCGTAGTCCCAGTCGACGTCGTACGGGATCGGGCTGAATCCCGATCCGGCATCGCGGTACAGCCACGAGTCGACTCGGAGGGGTTCCGGGCCCGAACCGGCGTCGGCGACGACGGAGAAGTGCGCCTCGACCTCGGGGAAGAGCTCGAAGTCGACGTCCGTCCAAGTCGGGTCCAGATCGGTCAGCACCCTGGACGCCGCGTTGTCGAAGTCGTACTCGCCGTCGAAGTACTGATAGAGCCATCCGTCGGCATAGGAGCTCACGGTGACCGCCTCGTCCAGCGGAACCTTCAGTGTGTACGCACCCGACGCATCCGTTCGGGTTTCGGCGATCTGGATATCGTTGAGGTCGTTCGCGACGACGTACGCGTCATCGATCGGACCCGCGCCGAGTCCGGTGACCGTTCCCGAGATGACGCCCGCGTCGAGGAGCACTGTTTGCCCGACATCCACCGGCGTGTTGGGGCCGGCGAGAACGAAGAACGTGTCGGTGTCGTCGAGCGACCACGGGAGCCGCCCGATGCCGCCGAGGTAGGTCGTCAAATAGGGGATGGTGTCGGAGGGCACGAATTGCAAGGCCCAGGTTCCCACGGGGTCTGAGAACCAGATCTGGAAGTCACCATTGCTATCGGTCGTGAACGGCTGGGGGCTCACCAGACTCCAGTAGCTGCCATTCCACCTGTACGTGTTGACCTCCACCATGCCACCGAGGGCGTCCGGCACCGAACCCTTGACCGATGGGCGTTCATTCACCACAAAAGGTCCGAAAGCCTGAGCGCCGCCCTCCGCCACGGTGAAATAGAACTCGGTCTGCTCGTACGGTCTGCCGGGGGGCGAGTAGATGAAGTAGTCGCCGGGCTCAAGACCGTACGACAGCTCGCCGGCCGAATTCGCGATAGCTCCGACTCCCCCCGGTGGCGAGCCGACCTCATTGACGATGAACTGGCCCGAAACCGGGTCGCCCCCAGCTGTTTCGATCGTGACGGTCACGCTCACCGGAGCCGCATAGGCGGCGGAGACGGGCACGAGACCGAATGCGAGAACCCCGATCGCGACGAGCATCGCACCGGCACGACGGAACCTCTTGTGTGTCGAGCTGACCACGGTCATGGCTGTCCCCTCTGCACTGCTGCAGATCGCGAGAATAGTGAGCTAGATGCAAACTAGCAGACCGGAATACTGCTCCGCTATTGCAACGGAGCAGTGATCGCGCAGAGCGGTGTCGCTACGTCAGCGCATTCGCGTCACGAGAACGAACCGCCGCGCGGCTCCGGCGCCTCGATACCGCCACACCGAGCAGGCACAGCGCACCACCCGCGATGGCAAGTACGGTTGGGATCTCACCGAATGCCCACCATCCGAGCACGATGACGATCGCCGGCACGACATAGGTGGTGACACCGAGCTGCCCCGCTGGAACCGTCGTGAGCGCATAGCCCCAGGTAGTGAAAGCTAGCGCGGTCGGCACCGCCCCCAGGTAGACGAGTCCGACGATCGCCTCCGGCGGTGCGACCTGCAACTGAGTCACGAGACTTCCCGCGAACGGCAGACAGACGATCGCACCGATGGCGCAGCCCAGCCAGGTGACCTGTGTCGCGGGAATTCTGCGCATGACTTTCTTCTGACACAGCACGCCGATCGCGTAGGTGACAGCCGCACCGAGCGCCCACAGCATCCCGATGCCGTTGCCGAGCCCCGCTGCCCCGGTGCCGAAGCCAATGAGCACGACACCGCCGAACGCGACTCCCGCACCGATCGCGAGCCACCTGGGCACGCCCTCACCGAGAAACGCTCCGGCGCCGAGGGCGATGAGGATGGGGCCGATCCCGACGATCATCGCCGTGGTCCCCGCGTCGAGCGTGTGCTCGGCGATGTTGAGCGCGACGTTGTATGCCCCGAACCAGGCGACGCCGAACACGATGATGAGCAGCCATTCGCGCGCATTCGGGCGCACCCATGGCCGCCGAATCAGCAGGAACGACAGCAGCGCGGTGCCCACGAGCAGTCGGCCAAGAGCGAGCTCTCCGCCCCCGATGTGCGCGCCGACACCACGGATGACGACGAAGGCGCTCGCCCAGGCGAGAACCGTCACCGCGATGGCAAGAAGAACAAGAGGTGGCAACCGGAGGCGAGCGCCGGGCTCGGATGCGGAGTGCGTGCTGTCAGACGAGGTGGTCACCGGATCACGCTACGCGGCACCACCCACATTCGACGCGGTCAGCGGTTCTGCGCGTCGCGCCACCGCAACCAGTCGCGCGTCGAGGCGAGATCGTAGTCGGGTCCGCTCAGCCCCACCGTGAACATCGAGGCGCCGAGCGCGACGAGCTCATCGGCCTCCTTGACCCCGAAGCGCCGCAGCTCGCACGAGATCTCGATCTCGCTCGTGTCGCGACCCACCGCCTCGCCGTGCTCGGCGAGGATGCCCAGCTTGCGCTCGAGCGTCTCGGGGTCGCTGAAGCTGTGCCAGATGTCCGCGTGCTCGGCGACGATGCGCAGGGTCTTCTTCTCGCCGCCCCCGCCGATGAGGATAGGGAGATCGCGAGTGGGAGGTGGGTTGAGCTTCGTCCAGCGCTTCTTGATGGTGGGGAGGGCATCCGCCAACGCCTTGATGCGCGTGCCGGGTGTGCCGAACTCGTAGCCGTACTCCTCGTAGTCGCGCTCGAACCAGCCCGCACCCGTGCCGAAGATGAACCGGCCCACACCCGTGCCCTTCGCACTGATGTGGTCGATCGTGCGAGCCATGTCGGCCTGCAGATTCGCGTTGCGATAGCTGTTGCAGTTGACGAGGGCACCGAACTGCACCCGCGTCGTCTGCTCGGCGATCGCCGCGAGCATCGTCCACGACTCGAAGTGGGCACCATCCTTCTCGCCGGTGAGCGGGTAGAAGTGGTCCCAGTTGAAGACGATGTCGACGCCGAGCTGCTCGAGCTCAGCGACCGTGTCGCGGATCTTCTCGTAGGTGGCGTGCTGCGGCGCGACCTGCACGCCGATGCGGATGGGGCGGTTATGGGTCATCCCACCACCCTAAGCGCGGTGGGGTGCAGGTCTCGATACACCGCCTGCGGCGGCACTCGACCAGCGAAAGACCGGTGATCGAATAGGCGCACCAGCGCCGGTATCGAGATCGAACCTGCGGCGGCACTCCTGGGCGTGCTGGGTCTCGATACGCCACTACGTCGCTACTCGACCAGCGGTTCTATCGGTGATCGAGTAGCGGGCGCAGCCCGCATCTCGAGATCGACGGTTCGGTCAGCGGGCGAGGCGCCCGAGCTCGGCGCCGTCGATGTCGAGGAGCACGAGGCTTGCCCCGTCGAATCCGACGCGCTTCGCCTGGCTCACCCAGAACGGCACGGGCGCACCCTCGCACCACATGAGTGTCGAGGGTCCGGATGTCGCGAGCAGCTCGCCGGCGGCACCCACCGCCCAGCGGCCCATCGTGCCGTTGCAGCCATCGGAGCCGGTGTAGCGGCCGTCGCTCGTGAACTCGACATGGGCATCCGTGCCCTCGCCCTCACCGATGGGGTTCCAGCGTCCCAGCAGGTCGGTGATGCCCGCTGCTGTCAGGCTCGCGGGAAGGGGCGCCGCGGCTCGGAAGAGCTCCCGCATCTCGTCGGTGATCACGGGCGGTTCGGTGAGGTAGTCGATGATGTCGGGGCGCGGTTCGGGCTTGCCATCGATCGTGAGGCTCGCAGCGACGGCTCCCTGAGCGTCGAGCAGCTCCCAGCCGCCGACGCTCGCACGGTACGAGACCACGCTCTCGAGCCACGGAACACTCGGGATCGTGTTGTCGATCACGCAATCGCCCATCGCACTGAACACCCCGGCGAGAAAGAGCTGCTCGCTCGCACTCCACGAACCGCCGATCACGCCGCAGTCGCGCCAGAGCATGAACTCGTGGGCGTCGAGGCGCAACCAGGTCTCGTCGTTCTCGCCATCGGCATCGCTCACGCGCCACATTCCCACGAGCTCGATCGCGCTCGATTCGCCACCGGCACCCGCGCCGGGATCGGGCGGCGACACGGGATCGGGGGTCGCGCAACCGGCAAGCAGCACGACGGCGAGCAGGGGAGCGGAAAGGAACGCGAGAGCAGACTTCTTCATGCTCTCCACGCTAGGTCGTGAGGCTCGAAAACATCACCCAACGTTTCTCGAGATTCGATCGTCAGGGCCTCGTCGCCCAGCCTCGTCGAGAGACTGCGGCTAACGCCCGAGAAGCTTCTGCAGCGCGGCGAGCTCGTCCTCGCTCGGGCCGCCGTCTTTGGCGCCGCCGAGACCGAAGCCCGCGCCCGACGGCGCGGCGGGAGCGCCACCCGAGGCGAGCGCCCGCTCCTCCGCGGCGCGCTTCGCGGGGTTGCCCGAGCGCGAGCCCTTCTTCTTCGCCTGCTGCTTGCCCTTGCCCGCGTAGCTCGCACCGGGAATCGGCCCCATTCCGGGAACGTTCGGCACTCCCCCGCGCGCCACCGTCTTCATCATCTTCGCGGCCTGGTCGAAGCGGTTGACGAGCGAGTTGACGTCGGTGACGGTCGTGCCCGAGCCCTTCGCGATGCGCAGGCGGCGCGACCCGTTGAGCACCTTCGGCTGGCGGCGCTCCTGCGGCGTCATCGAGTAGATGATCGCCTCGGTGCGGGTGATCTCCGACTCGTCGAAGTTGTCGAGCTGCTCCCGCATGCCCCGCGCGCCCGGGAGCATGCCCAGCATCCCCTTGATCGAGCCCATGTTCTTGAGCTGCTGCATCTGGCTGAGAAAGTCCTCGAGCGTGAAGGTGTCGGTCGCGAACTTCTCCGCAACCTTCTTCGCCTCCTCCTCGTCGAAGGTCTTCTGCGCCTGCTCGATGAGGGTGAGAATGTCACCGAGATCGAGGATGCGGCTCGCCATGCGGTCGGGGTGGAACGGCTCGAAGTCGCCGAGACCCTCGCCCGTGCTCGCGAACATGATGGGGCGTCCGGTGACGGAGGCGATCGACAGTGCGGCACCGCCGCGCGCGTCTCCGTCGAGCTTCGTCAGCACGACACCGGTGAAGTCGACGCCGTCTTGGAACGCCTTCGCCGTGGCAACAGCATCCTGACCGATCATCGCATCGATGACGAACAGCACCTCGTCGGGGTCGACGGCCTTGCGGATGTCGGCGGCCTGCTTCATGAGCTCGGCATCGACACCGAGACGGCCGGCGGTGTCGACGATGACGGTGTCGTGCTGCTTGTCCTTCGCGAACTTGAGGGCGTCCTTCGCCACCTTGACGGGGTTGCCCTTGCCGTTGCCGGGCTCGGGCGCGAAGACGGGAACCCCCGCCTGCTCGCCCACCACCTGCAGCTGGGTCACCGCGTTGGGGCGCTGCAGGTCGGCCGCCACGAGAATCGGGGTGTGACCTTCGCCCGCGAGCCACTTGGCGAGCTTGCCGGCGAGGGTGGTCTTGCCGGCACCCTGGAGACCGGCGAGCATGATGACCGTGGGCGGGTTCTTCGCGAACTGCAGGCGGCGCTGCTGCCCGCCGAGGATCTCGACGAGCTCGTCGTTGACAATCTGCACGACCTGCTGCGCGGGGTTGAGCGCCTTGTTGACCTCGTCGCCGAGGGCGCGGTCGCGCACCCTGCCCGTGAACGACTTCACGACCTCGAGGGCGACGTCGGCGTCGATGAGGGCGCGGCGGATCTCGCGGACCGTGCCATCGACATCCGCCGGGGTCAGACGGCCCTTGCCGCGGAGCTTCGTGAACGTCGCTGTCAGGCGCTCGGAGAGGTTGGAGAAAGTGGCCATGGTGCCTACCAGCTTAATCGGCGCGCGGTCGGACTCGCGCTGACTCGTCCCGCACAGAGAGCGGGGAGACATCCTTTCTCACAATCTGGAGCATTCAAAGCAAACTAGCTAATCTAGCTAGATGATCGTGGTGAACGTGCACCAGGCGAAGAGTCAACTCTCGAAACTGCTCGACGCCGTCGAGGACGGCGAAGAGGTCATCATCACGCGCCGCGGCAAGGGCGTCGGGCGGTACCGTATCGTGCTCGCGCCCGCTGTCGACCGGAGCGCGATGTTCGGGATCTTGAAAGGAAAGATTCTTTACCCGGAGGGCGAGGAAGCCGCCGAACGCGCCATGGAAGAAATCTGGGATGAGTACTTCGAGAAGCTGGAGCACGAGGAGTGAAAACACTGCTCGACACCCATACCCTGCTCTGGTATCTCGATGAGGACGCCCGGCTCGGAGGCGAGGCCCGACGGGTGGTTGAGTCGGGGGCCGCCAATCTCTCCGATGTGTCACTGCTCGAGATCTCTATCAAGGTCTCCACCGGAAAGCTCATCGTCGACCCCAGACTGCACACGATCGTACGCACCATGGGATTCGAGCGCACCGGAATTGACGACCGCTACCTCGCGCGACTGGAGCGCCTGCCACGCCTCCACGGCGACCCCTTCGACCGCTTTCTCATCGCCCAAGCGCTCACTGATGACATCCCCGTGCTCACCGCCGACCGGGCGTTCGCCCAGTACGGCGTGAAAGTGATCGACGCGGGCGAGTAAGCGGCGAAGCGCGCTAGCGTGGACGCATGAGCGCACTCATTCTCCCCTTCGGTGACCACACCCCCCGCGTCGTGAGCGACGCCTTCGTCGCGCCCAACGCGACACTCATCGGCGACGTGACACTCGCATCCGGGTCGAGCGTCTTCTACGGCGCGGTGCTGCGCGGTGACACCGACTCGATCACCCTGGGCGAGGGCAGCAACCTGCAGGACAATGTCGTCGTGCACTGCGACGCGGGGATTCCAACGTCGATCGGCGCGGGGGTGAGTGTCGGGCACGGCGCGGTCGTGCACGGGTGCACGGTCGAGGACGACTGCCTCATCGGCATGGGTGCGACCATCATGAACGGCGCGGTGATCGGCGCCGGCTCACTCGTCGCGGGCGGCGCCGTGGTGCTCGAGGGCACCGTCGTGCCGCCGCGATCGCTCGTCGCCGGCGTGCCCGCGAAGGTGCGGCGCGAGCTCTCCGACGAAGAGATCGAGGGCATTCGCGCCAACGCCGCACACTATGTCGAGCTGTCGCGCGCGCACGCCGCCCTCTGACCCACTCCGCTGGTCGAGTGCCGCGCGAAGCGCGGTGTATCGAGACCCTCTCTGTGCACGCCAGGTTTCGATACGCGCTCTGCGAGCGCTACTCAACCAGCGACCACTACGCCAGCAGGTTCTGCACGAAGACGTGCGGCGTGAATCCCGTGAGATCGCCTATTCCCTCACCCTGACCGACGAGCTTGATCGGAATGCCGGTGCGCTCCTGAACCGCGAGCACGAAGCCGCCCTTGGCTGAGCCGTCGAGCTTCGTGAGCACAAGGCCCGTCACGCCCGCGTGCTCGATGAACGCCTCCGCCTGTGCGAGGCCGTTCTGTCCGGTCGTCGCATCGAGCACGAGCAGCACCTCGGCGATCTCGGCCTGCTTCTCGATGACGCGGCGCACCTTGGCGAGCTCGTCCATGAGACCGCTCTTCGTCTGCAGACGGCCCGCCGTGTCGATGAGGGCGATGTCGATGCCCTCGCGCGCCGCGCGTTCCACGGTCTGGAAGGCGACGGATGCCGGATCCTGCCCCTGCTGCTGCGGCCGCACGATCTCGGCCCCCGCGCGCTCGGCCCAGGTCGCCAGCTGCTCGACCGCGGCGGCACGGAAGGTGTCCGCCGCGCCCACGACCACCGAGCGCCCGTGATTGGCCAGGAACTTCGCGAACTTGCCGATCGTGGTGGTCTTGCCCACTCCGTTGACCCCGACGACGAGCACGACGGCCGGCCGCGCCGACAGGTGAAGGGTCGGGTCTTGACGGGCGAAGCGCTCCTCGAGGCTCTCGCGCAGCATCCGTCGCAGATCCTCGGGGTCGTCGGTGCTGAACCGGGCGACCTCGGCACGCAGGCCCTCGATGATCGAATCGGTGACGTCTGAGCCGAAATCGGCCGCAAGGAGGGCGTCTTCGAGGCTCTCCCAGGTGTCGGCATCGATCGTCGAGCGACTGAACATGCCGCGCAGCGCACCGCCCAGAGACCACGGTTGCGTTCGCTCAGCCATGCCCTCGATCCTACCGAGGCACTGGTGCGAGGACGGCGGCCCGCGACCTCACGAGCGTCCACGCCACGACGACCGCGACGAAGACCATGCACGCGACGCCGAGGCCCGGGTAGCCGATCGCGCTCAGCACCGGGCCGGCGAGAGCGCCCGCCGTCGCCGCGAACGCGTTCATGAGAAAGTCGCTCGCCCCCTGCAGTCCGGCGCGCTCGTCGATGCCCACCGACTCGACGACCAGGGCTGAGCCGGCGATGGTTCCCGCCGACCACCCCGTGCCGAGGAGAACGAGGCTGACGGTCACCCAGAACTCCGAGTGGCTGCCCTGCCACGCGATGACGAGCGAGACGAACAGCATCGCCTGACCGAGGTAGATGACCCGGATGCTCCCCCAGCGATCGGCGAGCCACCCGAACACCGGCGACAGACCGTACATGCCGGCGATGTGCAGGCTGATGACGAAGCCGACGATCGTGAGGCTGGCGCCGTGACCGTAGAGGTGCACGGGCGTCATCGACATGAGGGCGACCATCGTCGCGTGGCTCAGCGCGACCGTCGCGACGGCATGGCGAGCGGCAGCGTTCTCGCGCAGCGTCGCGAATCCGCCCGACCGCGGCTGCACCGCGCGCGGCGGAGCGTCGGCGAGCGCCGTGAGCAGGGGGTCCGGGCGCAGCGCGGCGAGGTAGACCACAACCACGAGCGCCTGGGCGACGATCGTGAACAGGAAGGGGCCGGTGAGGTGCGGCATCCCGAGCGCCCTGCCGAGCCACTCGCCCGGCTCGACGAGGTTGGGGCCGGCAACCGCACCGATCGTCGTCGACCACATCACGATCGACAGGTGCCGCGCGCGGTGATCGGGCGCCGAGAGGTCAGTCGCGGCGAATCGCGCCTGCAGGTTCGCCGCACTCGCTGCGCCCGCGAGCGCGAGCCCCACGAGCAGCAGCGGAAAGGAGAGGATGGCCGCCGCGAACGTCGCGAGCAGCACTCCGGTGAGAGCCGCGACCGCGCCGGTCGTGAGCGAGATGCGCCGACCGCGACGGTTCGCAGCACGAGCCATGGGAATCGCGAACACCGCTGCACCGAGGGTGCTCATGGTCGCGGCCATCCCCGACCAGGCGTTCGATCCGCCGACCTCGGCGGCGAGAAGCGCCCCCACGGAGACGACCGCGCCGACGCCGACGCCGCCGAGCACCTGCCCGACGATGAGTCCCGTGAGGATGCGGCGCTGCAGGCGCTGAAGGTCGATCACTGCGTCAGTCTAGGGCTGCGGCGATCATGTTGCCCGACCCCAGCGCCATGGCTGAGACGGCCATCGGCGCTGGGGTCGCGGCGGAGGTCAGAAATGACCTCCGCTTAGCGCTCCACCGCGCGCGCGACCCGCTGACCCACGACCGCGCTGATGCCGTCGGCGCGCATCGAGACGCCGTAGAGGGCGTCCGCGATCTCCATCGTGCGCTTCTGGTGGGTGATGATGATGAGCTGCGAGTTCGCGCGCAGCTCCTCGAAGATGGAGAGCAGGCGCCCGAGGTTGGCGTCGTCGAGCGCCGCCTCGACCTCGTCGAGAATGTAGAACGGGCTCGGCCGTGCCTTGAAGATCGCGACCAGGAGCGCGACGGCCGCGAGCGACCGCTCGCCACCCGACAGCAGCGATAGCCGCTCGATCTTCTTGCCCGCGGGCTTGACCGTCACCTCGATGCCCGTCGTAAGCATGTCGTCGGGATCGGTGAGACGGATGCTTCCGCTCCCGCCCGGGAACAGCACCGGGAACACGTCGTTGAACGCCGACTTCGTGTCCTCGAACGCCGACGCGAAGATGTCCTTCATGCGGTCGTCGAGGTCGTCGATGATCGTCAGCAGGTCCTTGCGCGTGTTGCTGAGGTCGGTGAGCTGGTCGGTGAGGAACTTGTGGCGCTGCTCGAGTGCCGCGAACTCCTCGAGCGCGAGCGGGTTGACGCGGCCGAGCTGTGCGAGCTTGCGCTCGAACGTGGCGAGGCGCGACTCCTGCTCGCGGCGCACGAACGGCACGCCCGCGGTCGCGTCCGCCACGGCCTCTGCTGCCTGCCCAGTGCGAAATGCAGGAGATTCTGCACCGTCTGCCTCGTGCTGCCCCGCGGTGTCGACATCGGCATCCGGAGTCTCCTGCATTTCGGACATCGGCGGAGCGGGTGCGGCATCAGTGGACACGGGCTCGTCAGGGACAGCATCCGCGGGCTCGGCGGGCACGAGCACGTGCGGGCCGTACTCGGCGATGAGCACATCCTCGACGAGACCGAGATCTTCGTTCGCGCGCTCCACGAGGGCCGTCGCATGCAGCTTCTTCTCGTAGATCTGCATCTCGATGCCCTGAACGCTCTCGCTCACCGTCATGAGTCGCGCCCGCAGGTCGGCCTCGTCGTGACGCAGACGCGCGAGCTGCTCGTTCTGCTCGCTGCGCTCGGCCTCGCGCGCGGCGAGCTGCACCCGCGCCTCGGAGACCGAGCGATCCACGGCATCGAGCGCTGCGGGCAGGGAGTTCACGATGCGCTGAGCACGCTCCAGACGATGGCGACGGATGACGGCCCGCCGCGCCGACTCCTCGGCAGCGGCCCGCTCGCTCTCGAGCGTTCTGGCGAGTGCTTCGGCGCGCTGCTGCTCGGCGCGCACCCGCTCACGCGCCGTCTCCAGCGCAAGGCGGGCTTCGAGCTCGCGCTCGCGGCTCTCGTCGACCTCTTTCGCGAGGGCGTCACGCTCGCTCGCGTCGAGGATGGGCTTCGGTGCGGCCTCGGCGTTCTCGTGGGCCGCGACCGCCGCGGCGTGGGCGGCCACCGCCTCGTCGACCTGGGTCGTCGCGAGCGTGAGGCCGCGTTCGAGCCGCTCGGCCTCGGCCGTGGCGGCCTCGACGCGCACGCGGGCACGATTGAGCTTCTCGGTGCGCGCGGCGAGCTGGGCGTCGAAGTCGCGCAGGGCGGTGAGCGCCTGCGCGGACGTCGTGCGCGCCTTCTCGAGCACCGACCGTCGCTCGACGAGCTCGGCACGCGCCGTCACGATGAGCGCCTCGACCTCGGTGTGTCGCACGGCGGCGGCATCACGCTCGGCGAGCAGCTCGATGCGACCCTGCTTGCCTCCCGAGCCGCCCCGCAGCACGTACTCTGTGAGCACGTCGCCGGCCTTCGTCACGACCGTGACGCCACCGAGTCCTGCCGCGGTGAGCGGCGCGAGGGCCGCACGCGCCGCGGCGAGGTCGTCGGCGATCGCGACATGGCTGAGGATTCCGAGCACACCGTCGGGCGCCTTCACGACCGACGCGGCAGGGACTACGCCGTCGAGCGTCGGCCAGTCGACAGCATCCGCTCTGCTCGATCCGATGACCACCTCGACACGACCGAAGTCCTTCGATTTGGCGTGTTCGACGGCATCGATCGCGGCGTCACGGCTGTCGGCGAGCACGCCCTCGGCGAGCGATCCCAGCACCGCCGCGATCGCAGCCTCGAAGCCCTGGCTGACGGTGACGTGATCGGCGACGATGCCGCGCACGCCCTTGAGGCTCGCGGCGACGAGCTCCTTCGCGCCGTCCTTGATCTCGAGGGCGCGCGACAGGGCGTTCGTGCGCGCGGCAAGGGAGTCGCGCTCGCGCTCGCGCTCGTGCAGCTGCTCGCGCAGGGACTCGATCGCGGCCTCGGCCGCCGAGACGTCGGCCTGGGCTGCTTCGTAGGCATCGTCGAGTCCGGTCTCGATCTCGTCACCGCCCTGCTCGGCTTCGACCAGCTCGAGCTGCTGGCGCGCCTCGGCGCCGCGCTGCTTCGCCCCGTCGAGCGCGTTCTGCTGGCGCAGCACCTCGCCACGCACAGCGGCCAACGTCGAGGCGGCCGACTCGACGGCACCCGCGAGACGCGACAGGTCGAGTTCGTGCTGGGAGACGAGGGATGCCTGCAGCGCCAGCTCCTCGTCGATCGCCGCGAGGTTGGCGCGGGCGCGCTCGGTCGCGGTCTGGGCGTCCTGCCACGCCGCCTCGGTCTCGGTGACGGTCGACTCGAGTCGCAGCGCCTCCGAGCGCGCCTCGGCGACCTGCTGCTCGGAGACACCGACGACGTACTCGGTCGCCTCGGCCTGATCGCCGAGCAGGGCGATGCGCTGGTTGGCGAGCGTGTAGAGCGAGCGCATGCGCTCCTGAACCTGCTCGAGCCCGAAGGCGGTGCGGCGGGCGAGGTCGACGGCGTCGCCCTGCTGCTCCTGCTCGATCTGCAGCTCGCGACGCTTGTTCTGGTCGAGCTGCTCCTGCAGCACGAGGCGCTCGGTCTTGCGCTCCGACTCGCTCTTCGCGAAGTCGGCGAGCGCGGTGCGCAGGGTGACGAGCTCGTCCGCGAGCAGGCGGGCACGAGCATCCCGAACGATCGCGGCGATCGACTGCGCCTCCCGGGCGATCTGCGCCTGCTGACCGAGCGGTTTGAGCTGGCGACGGATCTCCCCCGCGAGGTCGCTCAGGCGTGTGAGGTTCGCCTGCATCGCCTCGAGCTTGCGCAGCGTCTTCTCCTTGCGGCGACGGTGCTTCAGGATGCCCGCGGCCTCCTCGATGAAGCCGCGACGGTCCTCGGGGCTCGCGTGCAGCACGGCATCGAGCTGTCCCTGCCCGACGATGACGTGCATCTCGCGGCCGAGACCGGAGTCGCTGAGCAGCTCCTGCACGTCGAGCAGCCGGCAGGTCTCGCCGTTGATCGCGTACTCGCTGCCGCCGTTGCGGAACAGGGTGCGGCTGATCGTGACCTCGGTGTACTCGATCGGCAGCGCCCCGTCGGAGTTATCGATCGTGAGCAGCACCTCGGCGCGGCCGAGCGGCCCCTTCGTCGCGGTGCCGGCGAAGATGACATCCTCCATCTTGCCGCCACGCAGGGTCTTCGCACCCTGCTCGCCCATGACCCAGGCGAGGGCGTCGACGACGTTCGACTTGCCCGAGCCGTTGGGGCCGACGACGCACGTCACACCCGGCTCGAAGGCGAAGGTCGTGGGCTGGGCGAACGACTTGAAGCCCTTGAGGGTCAGGCTCTTGAGGTACACGAGCCCGCCCTTCTCCGTCTCCGCCGCTGCACGGAACTACGGTACCGGACGGCCGCCCCACTCAAGCGCGATAGACAACGGTTCGATCACACTCTGATCATCGACGCCACGGCGGTTGTAGTCTGATCGGCTTTGCACATTCTGACGCCTGTGCAATTCCGTCGCCGGCCCGACCGGCTCCCGCATCCTGAATCACCGCACTACCAACCAAGGAACACCCATGACCAGTTTCACGATCGAAACTCTCACCATTCCGGCGTCAATCACCGATTCCGACGCCTCCGACTTCGTCGAGATGGTGCACGTGCGCAACGAGATCGAGGCCGACACCGTCGGCAACCGCGACCTCGCGTACGAGCCCGCCGAACTGCTGCCCTACTATCACGACACCTACCAGCCCCAGACCTGCATCGTCGCCCGCGTCGACGGTCGCATCGTGGCGCGCGCCATCTACGAGGCGCCTGTCGAGGAGGGGGCGACGGATGTCTGGCTCACCGTCGAGGTGCTGCCCGCCTTTCGCGGACGCGGCATCGGGTCGGCCCTCTACGAGAGGCTCGTGGAGATGACGAACGCCGACGGCCGCAGCGTGCAGCAGTGCTACATCATGCACAAGGAGGCCGACTCGGGCGAGCAGCTCGCGTCGCCGACGGGCTTCGGCTCGGTTCCGCTGCACAACCCCGAGACCCGGTTCGTGCTGGCGCGCGGATTCCGGCTCGAGCAGGTGGAGCGGATGAGCCGACTCGAGCTCCCGCTCGACGAGGCCGAGCTCGAGGCGATGCTCGGGGATGCTCGCGCTCACGCCGAGGACTACGTGCTCGAGCGCTGGGAGGGAAAGGCACCCGAGAAGTGGATCGCCGGACTCGGCCTGCTGCGGCAGCGAATGAGCACCGACGCCCCGGCAGCGGGGCTCGACGTCAACGAGGAGAACTGGACCGACGAGCGCGTGCGCGACTACGAGGAGCGCCGAAGCGAGAGTCCGCGGGCCGTGCTCACTGTGATCGCCGTGCACGAGCCGACGGGCGACATCGCCGGGTTCACCGAGCTGTCGGTGCCGCCGGAGCTCGAGCGACCCGTCGAGCAGAACGACACCCTCGTGCTCAAGGAGCACCGCGGGCATCGCCTCGGCATGCTGCTCAAGCTCGCGAACCTGCAGTTCCTGGCCGAGACGCATCCGGGTCACCCCGCGGTGACCACCTTCAACGCGGAGGAGAACCGTCCCATGCTCGATGTCAACGAGGCGATCGGCTTCGTCGCCGTGGGCTACGGCGGCGGCTGGAAGAAGGCCGCCGCGACGGACGCTTAGCGGAACGCGGCGATACCCGTGAGGGCGCGGCCGACCACCAGCGTGTGGATCTCGTCCGTGCCCTCATAGGTGCGCACCGACTCGAGGTTGGCGAGGTGGCGCATGACGGGAAAGTCCGTCGTCACCCCGTCACCGCCGAGGATGCCGCGAGCAGCGTGCGCGATCGCGATCGCCTCGCGCACGCTGTTGAGCTTGCCGATCGAGATCTGCTCCGGCGGAACGGGGCCCTTCTCCTTGAGCCGACCGAGGTGCAGGGCGAGCAGCATCCCCTTCTCGTACTCGACGAAGGCCTCGGCGAGGTTGTGCTGCACGAGCTGACGGGAGCCGATCGGCGCACCGAACACCTCGCGCGTGCGCGACCGCTCGACGGCGGCGTCAAGGCACGCGCGGGCGGCGCCGAGCGCCCCCCAGACGATGCCGAAGCGGGCCTCATCGAGGCAGGAGAACGGTGCCGACAGCCCCTCGGCGAGCGGCAGGATCGCGTCGGCCGGCACCCGCAGGTCGTCGAAGTAGAGGTCGCACTGAATGGATGCGCGCAGCGACATCTTGTTGACGATGTCGAGCGGGCGGAACCCGACCGTCTTCGTCGGCACGACGAACCCTCGCACACCGTCATCGGTGCGCGCCCAGACGATCGCGACATCGGCGATCGAGGCGAGGCCGATCCAGCGCTTCTGACCGCTGATCACCCACTCGTCGCCGTCACGCCTCGCGATCGTCTTCATGCCGCCCGGATCGCTGCCGCCCGTCGGCTCGGTGAGGGCGAAGCATCCGATCAACTCCCCCGTCGCCATGCCCGGAAGCCAGCGCTGCTTCTGCTCCTCCGTGCCGAAGCGGTGAATCGCGGTCATCGCGAGCGAGCCCTGCACCGACACGAAGGTGCGCCACGACGAGTCGCCCGCCTCGAGCTCGTGGCAGACGAGTCCGTAGCTCACCGCGCCGGCGCCCGCGCAATCGTAGCCCTCGAGGTGCATGCCGAGCATGCCGAGCGCACCCAGCTCGGGCACGAGGCTCTTGCGGAACTCCTTCGCCTCGAAATCGCCGTCGATCGTGGGCAGGATGCGCTCGGTCGCGAAGGCGCGGGCCTTGAGCTGCCACTCGCGCTCCTCGGGCGTGATGAGAGCCTCGAGTCCGAGTAGCTCTTCGGCATTCTGTGCGGTCACGTCGGTCATGGAATCGACACTACTTGCTCGCCGAACCGCTATCCCCGCTCCACACTTCGGCAAGCAGCTGATCGAGGCTGACGTCGAGTGCACGCGAGAGCTTGAGCCACGTCTTCAGATCGCCGAAGTGCTTACCGGAGCCGATATTGAGAATCGTCTGACGACTTACTCCAGACAATTCAGACAACTGCTCGATAGTCAGGCCGGATCGCATGCGTTCCCTGCTGATGATGTACCGGAGGCGCGCAAGATCAGGTTGGGGAGGTTCCGGCACACCTCCAGCAAATCGAAGTTGCAACGACGAGACAGCACAGGATACTGTGCTTTGACACAGTATCCTGTGCTGCGCTCAACCCTCGTTGCTTCTAGAAAGCGAATCGCTATGATCTCAAATCTGACCGCTCTTGTGCCCGTGCTGTTCTTCCTGCTCCTCTTCGCGCTCTCGGGCTTGATCGTTCCGCTTAGAGCACATGGGCAAAAGATAAGGGACGGAGAGATAGTCCTCTCGGAGAAAATGAACACGCTTGCAATCGCGGCCTTCGTCCTAGCGTTCTTCGTGTCCATCGCGGCGGTCGTACTCGGCCACATCGCACTTTCACAGATCCGTCGCACGAACGAGCAGGGTTGGGGCCTGGCGTATGCGGGAGTCTTCCTTGGCTATCTCGGCCTGGCAGCCGGATGTGTTGCGATCTTCATCCTGACCCGCGGAGGCTGACTCCGATTAGTCAGCCGCGGACTTTCTCACAGATCCTCGACGGCTCTCCAGCTCGAAGACAACATCAGTCTTATTGCACGAGGACTACTCGAGCGTCGTGCCCCGGCGCCCTCGCGAGGCGCACATCCGTCGTCACCAGCTCGCTGTCAAGAAGCTCAGCAAGCACGACAAAGCACGCGTCGTATGCGGTCAGGTTGTCGCGAAGGCGCCACACGCGATCAACGAGAGTGTCGTGGTCGAAGAAGCGGATGTTCAGGTCTCGCAGCAGCTCACGAGCCTCTTCGGCCTGAGCGAGAGTGGTCAGCCCCGCCGCAACCCTCCGCCGGAGCACCTGCAGCACCTCAACCGAAAGCAGCTGCGGCGCTGCAATCTGCCACTCGTCTTCTTCAAGACGTTGCTGCACTCTCCGCGACAAGGGAAGTGCGAGGGTCAACTCGATCGCCGCAGAGGTGTCGAGAACGATCACCGCGCATCCCGCTCGGCACGAGTCGACTCTGCCGCCGACTCCCCACCGTTTGACCGAAGCTCTCGTGAGGCGAATCGCTCTCGCAACTCAGCGGGACTCGGCGCCGCCGCAGCTCGCCGCAACTCGTTCAATGCGAGTTCGGAGAGGGTGATCCCTTCGCGGGCCGCGCGCACTTTGAGCTGTCGGTGCAACTCTTCGGGAACGTTCCGCACTTGAATCATCGACATGCTCTAATGATGCCTTCATCAACATCACATGCGCAAGCCAAAACCGCTTCGCATCAAACTCATCCGACAGGGACTCGCCGATCTGGCGGAGGACGAGGTCTCTTCTGCCGACGACGTACGCGAGGCATTGCATGCTCGGGGGAGGCTCACCGCGTGAGCGATGCCTACGAGGTCGTCTTCAGTCGCTCCGCGCGGCGAGCGCTCAAGGTCGACCTGCCCGAGAAAATACCGGCGGCGGCTTTCAAGTCGATCACGGGTGCGCTGCGCGAGAATCCGCGTCGTGTCGGCAAGCCGCTGCGTGAACCGCTGGCATCCCTCTACTCGGCCCGACGGGACGAACACCGCGTCATCTACCGGATCGTCGACCACCGCCTCGTCATCGACGTGGTCTCGATCGCGCACCGCAGGGATGCGTACCTGAGCAGGTAGCAGCACTCCTATCGCAGGCGCTGGCACCGTGGGCAGAAGTGCGAGTTGCGATTCATCCACGGCTCGCGCGCCATCGTCGCCCCGCAGCGCGGGCACGGCTTGTCGTGCTGACCGTACGCCACGAGGGAGTGCGAGAAGTAGCCCGACTCCCCGTTGACGTTGACGTACTGCGCGTCGAAGCTCGTGCCGCCCTCGATGAGCGCCTTCGCGAACACGTCACGAACGGCGGCAAGCAGCTCTCTCGCCTTCGCGCGCGAGACTGTGTTCGCGGGCTGGTCGTAGTGCAGTCGGGCGTGCCAGAGCGCCTCGTCGGCGTAGATGTTGCCGACGCCGCTGATCAGGTTCTGGTCGAGCAGAGCGCGCTTGATGCCCGTGCGCTTGGTCGCGAGCCTCGCGAGGAACCACGCGTCATCGAAGAGCGGATCGAGCGGGTCGCGGGCGA
Source organism: Cryobacterium sp. (assembly GCA_019638935.1). Lineage (GTDB taxonomy): Bacteria > Actinomycetota > Actinomycetes > Actinomycetales > Microbacteriaceae > Terrimesophilobacter. The sequence continues at coordinate 9,249 of JAHBSW010000023.1, read as the reverse complement.
TATGGGCGACGGATGTCGGCACGCGTTCGCCCGCGTGGTCGGCGGCCGGCACGAGCGAGTCGATCGCCATCGAGCCGAAGATGCGCTGATCGACGAAGTTGAGTCGCAGCGCCCCGTGCGGCGAGTCGAGATCGAGACGGATGCGCGTGAGCGGGTCGTCGGTGCCGCGTCCCCGCAGCAGAATCTGACCGCTCATGCCCAGGTGCACGACGAGAGCCTCAGCATGCCTCTCGGGCATTGTGCGAAATGCAGGAGATTCTGCGTGCGTGGGTGAGTCAGGTGCTGGAATCTCGCGGGAAGCATCCGGGATCTCCTGCATTTGGCGCACGCGAGGAAGAAGGGGCACCCAGAGGAACTTGCCGCGGCGCGCCGGGGCGCCCAAGACGGCACCGGTCATGCGCTCGACGAAGTCCTCGGAGGGTCCAGGATGCCGGCGCAGCGAGCGCTCGTCGAGCACCTCCACTGCGGTGACAGTCGCGAAGCTCACGGCGGGTTCGATTCCGCGTCGAACGACCTCGACCTCGGGGAGTTCAGGCACGTCAGGATTTCGCAGTCTTGGACATCGGGGGCTTGTGCTCGGACGGCCTCGGCGAGTCGGCAGACAGCAGGTTCCACGCCTCGAGCGCCGCCGCCATCTCGGCCTGCTTCTTGCTCGTGCCGGCCCCCGTCGCGATAGCTGAGCCGCCGAGCGACACCGTCGCCGAGAACGCTTTCGCGTGCTGAGGCCCGCTGCTCGTCACCGCATAGTCGGGGGTTCCGAGACCGCGCGCGTCGGCGAGCTCCTGAAGAGACGTCTTCGGATCGAGGGTCGCTCCCGCCCGCGAGGGGTCGTCGAGCAGCGGGGCGAGCAGACGCAGCACGAGCTCGGTCGCGGCATCCGCACCCGCCGTCAGATAGGTGGCACCGAATACCGCCTCGAGGGTGTCGGCGAGGATGGAGGCCTTCTGGCGTCCGCCGGTGAGCTCCTCTCCGCGGCCGAGCCGGATGTAGGCGCCCAGGTCGATCATCGCCGCGACCTCGGCGAGAGCGACGGTGCTCACGAGGCTCGAGCGGCGCTTCGCGAGTTCGCCCTCATCGACATCGGGGTAGTCGTGGTAGAGCCGGACCGTGACGGCCTGACCGAGCACGGTGTCGCCGAGGAACTCGAGCCGTTCGTTGTGCGGCACTTCGCCGTTCTCGTAACTGAACGAGCGGTGCGTCAGCGCGAGTTCCAGCGTTGACGGGTCAACGGCTACGCCGAGCACCGTCGCGAGCTCGGAAGCGTCGCGGTGCTGCGCCATAGCCGTCGACCTGCGAGACGACTCAGATATCGGCGACCTTGCGACCCTTGTACTCCAGGTAAAGGGCGGTGCCGGCCGAGTCCTCGACGACCTTCGCACGGTGGGGAAGGCTGTAGACGACCTTGCCGTTCTCGACGGTCTTCACGAGGGTGGGGGGAGTCGCCTTCCACTGTGCGCGGCGCGCGCGAGTGCTCGCGCGGGACATCTTGCGCTTGGGAACAGCCATGGTTATCTCTACTTCCTGTCGGCACCGGACTCGGTGCGGTCTTCGGTGCCGCTGTGATTGCTACTGCTTGGGGCTTTCGGTGTTCTCTGCCAGCTCGGTCTCTGCCAGCGCGGCGAGCGCGGCCCACCGGGGGTCGACCGGTTGTTCGTGCTCGTGACCGGGTTCGTCGAGGAGTCTCACGCCGCACTGCGGGCACAGGCCGGGGCAGTCTTCTTGACAAACGGGCTGGAACGGCAGTGTCAGCACTACCGCATCTCTGATGACGGGTTCAAGGTCCACGTGGTCGCCGTGAATCACGTACTCCAGAGCTTCATCAGAATCGTACGCGAAAAGCTCCTGGATTTCGACTTGAACGGGCTGCTCGACGGGCGTGAGGCAGCGCACGCACTCCCCCGTGGCCGTCACCTCGATGTCCGTGCTCACGAGCACCCCGTCGTGCAGTGATTCGAGGCGCAGGTCGGATTCGACGCGCGTTCCCGCGCGCACGCCGATGACGGCGTTCGCCCAGTCCTCGGCGACAACGGCGTCCAGCTCGCGGTCGCGGTAGTCCCCGGGCTTGTGGATGAGGTCGCGAACGTTGATGTTGAACGCGGAAGGCTTCGGGTGAGGCATCCGCTCAGCTTAATCGTGCATGCCTGGGTAAGCGCTCACGCCAGTGTGCGAAATGCAGGAGAATTCGCGGTTCCCGGGGCTGGGGGTGCAGAAAACGGGGCGTGTTCTCAGAATCTCCTGCATTTCGCATGATCGGGCGGGGCGGTCGCGGCGGGGCAGCGACGCAGCGTCAGGCGACCGCGGTGAACGCCTCGTCGTAGATCTCGAGCGCCTGCGCGACCTCGTCGGGGGTGACGATGCACGGGGGCACCACGTGGATGCGGTTGTCGGCCGTGAACGGCAGCAGGCCGCGCGTCATAAGCTCGCCCTTGAGGGCCCCGATGACGGATGCCGAGACCGGCTCCCGCGTGCCCGGGTCGGCGACGAGGTCGAGCGCCCAGAACACGCCGAGGCCGCGCACCTCGCCGATCATGGGGTGCTTCGACGCGAGTTCGGCGAGGCCCGGAGCGAGGTGACTCTCGCCGATCATGCGGGCGTTGTCGACGATGCCCTCGTCTTCCATCGCGTCGAGCGCGCCGACGATGGAGGCCATCGCGAGCGGGTGGCCCGAGTAGGTGAGCCCGCCGGGGAAGACGCGCTCGTCGAAGGTGGCCGCGATGTGGTCGCTCACGATGACACCGCCGGCGGGGACGTAGCCCGAGTTGACGCCCTTGGCGAAGGTCACGAGGTCGGGCACGACGTCGAAGTTGTCGAAGGCGAACCACCTGCCGGTGCGACCGAAGCCGGCCATGACCTCGTCGAGGATGAGCATGATGCCGTACTCGTCGCACAGGCTGCGCAGTCCCTCGAGGTAACCCGGTGGCGGCACGAGCACGCCCGCGGTTCCGGGGATCGACTCGATGAGGATAGCCGCCACCGTCGACGGCCCCTCCGACTCGACCATGCGGCGCACGTGACGCAGGGCGCGCTCCGACTCCTCCTCCGGCGTCGAGGCCCAGAACTCGCTGCGGTAGAGGAAGGGGCCGAAGAAGTGCACGTGTCCGCGCGCGTACTCGTTGGGCATCCGTCGCCAGTCACCCGTGGCGACGATCGCCGCGCCGGTGTTGCCGTGGTACGAGCGGTAGGTCGTGAACACCTTGTCGCGGCCGGTGTGCAGGCGTGCCATCCTGATCGCGTTCTCGATGGCGTCGGCGCCGCCGTTGGTGAAGAAGACCTTGTTGAAGCTCTCGGGGGCGCGCGCGACGATGCGCTTGGCCGCTTCGCCTCGGGCGAGGTTGCCGTGGGCGGGCGCGATCGTCGCAAGCGTGTCGGCCTGCTTCTTGATCGCCTCGACGACCTTCGGATGCTGGTGCCCCACGTTCGTGTTGACGAGCTGGCTCGAGAAGTCGAGGTACTCCTTGCCGTCGTAGTCCCACACGCGTGTGCCCGCGGCCCCCGCGACGAGGAACGGATTCAGCGCACCCTGCGCCGACCAGGAGTGGAAGACGTGGGCTCGGTCGAGGTCGTGCGTGAGAGTGCCCGTGGCGGGGTCGGAAGGACGAGAGGATCCAGAGGTCATGATGCCAATTTAGGGGTGTTGGGTGGGGGTTGCAATGCGGCGCGCACGCGGTTGTCTGCGCGGTGATGCGCCGGCCGGTTGGTGGCGCGACGAACCCCGCACGTCGCCGTTCGTGACGTGCGGAGTTCGCTCGCGGTGGGGCTAGTTTCCGCCCTCGAGCAGGGTGACGCTGATGGGCCTGAAGTTCGCGCCCGTCACGTCCACACCCTCGGCCCCGAGCTCGTCGAGCGCCTTCTGGATGTAGTCGTTCGTGTACGCGGATGCCGGCGGCTGGGTCGTGATGAGTCGGGCACCCGACTCATTCACGGCGCTCAGGGCTCCGGCAACCGTCTTGTCCCAGGCCGCCTTGTCGATGAAGCCGATTCCCTGCGGAGCCGGCCAGATGAGCTTGTTCGTCTCATTGGTCATCCACAGCTCGTGGCTGGGCCCCCAGCCGGAACCGGCGGCGACCGTGATGTCGGCCGCTGCCTGCGGGTTCTCGGCGGCGAAGATCCAGCCCTTGATGACGGCCTTGAGGAACTTGACGGTCGTCTCCTGGTAGGCGGCGTCGCTGTTCAGGCGCTCGGTGTCGGCCCAGATGGCGTCTTGCAGCATCGCGCCGACGGTGTCTTCGTAGCTGATGACGTTGAAGTCCGCCGCGGTGTAGAGCTCGCCCGTATCGGGGTTGATGGCCTCGAGAAGCTGCGCGTACTCGTTGTAGGTCATGGCCTGCGCCGCATCGATGTCACCCTGCAGGAAGGCGTTCATGTTGAAGTCCTGCGTGATGATCTCGACCGTCGACGAGTCGAGTCCCTCGGCGGCCATTGCCGCGAAGATCTCCCACTCGTTGCCGAAGCCCCACGAGCCGATCTTGCGGCCCTCGAAGTCGGCGACGGAGTCGATCCCGGAGTCGGCCCAGGAGACCTGCAGGGTTCCCGAGCGCTGGAAGATCTGGGCGATGTCGGTCACGTTCGCACCGGCCTCGATCGAGCCCAGCACCTTCGGCACCCAGGCGATCGCGTAGTCGACGTCGCCGTTCGACAGGGCATCCTGCGGCACGATGTCCCCGCCGGAGGGAATGATCTCGACCGTGAGCCCTTCCTCTTCGAAGAAGCCCTGGTCTTGGGCGGCGAAGTAGCCGGCGAACTGCGCCTGCGGCAGCCACTGCAGCTGCAGCTTGACGCTGGTCAGTTCGTCGCCGTCGTCCTCCGTGCTCGGAGTGCCGCTGCACGCCGAGAGGGCGAGCGCCGCGGCGATGCCGAGAGCGGCGATGGTGGTCAATCGACCTCTGCGTTGTGTCATTTCCGTTCCTTCCGTGCTGTTGGTGGTGTTTCGGGATCTGCTCTCGGTCACGATCGACGCAGTGTCGCCGCCCTCTCGAGCCCGAGTGTGACGAGGTAGAACGCGAGTCCGAGAACGATCGAGGCGACGACGTACCCCCACGCCCGGGGATAGGCGCTCGACGCCGCCGAGGTCGCGATCAGGCTGCCGAGGCCGCCGCGTGGTCCGCCGAAGTACTCGGCGACTAGTGCGGAGATGACCGCGAGTGACGAGGCGAGGCGGATGCCGGTGAACACGAACGGGGTTGCCGTCGGCAGCGTCACCGTGCGCATGATCTCGCCCGGGCTGGCCGCGTACACGCGCATGAGGTCGCGGTGCACCGGCAGTGTCTGCCGCACTCCGCGGAGCGTGTTGATGAACACCGGCACGAAGGAGGCGAGCGCCGCGATGGCCTGCCTCGAGAACTGCGAGTCCGCTCCGAACATGGTGTTGAGCACGGGGGCGAGCGCGACGATGGGGATGACCGAGAGCGCCGCGACGACCGGTGCCGTCATCCCGTCGACGATTCGCAGCACCGAGGCGAGGATCGCGGTGAGGATGCCGAGCACGGTGCCGAGCACGAGACCGATGAGGGCGTTGAGCCCGGTGATGCCGCTCGCCGAGATCATGCTCGGCGCGAATGCGACGATCTCGCCCACGATCGCTGCGGGGCTCGGCAGCAGGTACGCCTCGACGAGGCCGCTGCCCGCGAGCGCCTGCCAGATCGCCACCACGACGACGCCCAGCACGATGGGGGCGAGCACGTGAGTGGTGCGACTGTTCAGCGCACTGGAGTTCGGCGCACCGCCGTTCCGCGCACCGGAGTTCGGCGCACCGCCGTTCCGCGCACCGGAGTTCGGCGCACCGCCGTTCCGCGCACCGGAGTTCAGCGCTGCCGAGGGTTCGCTCACGCAGACCTCCCCTCGCGCGCCGCAAGGTCTCGTGCGGGGATCGAGCCGGTCGGGGGGCTGCCGCGGTGAAGCGATTCGCGAACCGCCGTGACCATCTCGAAGAAGGCGACGTCTTCGCGGATCGCGTCGGTGCGCTGCTCGGTGGCACCGAGCTTCATGTCGATGATCGCTTCGATGCGACCCGGCCGAGGCGACATGACGACGACCCGGTCGGAGAGGTACACCGCCTCGGGAATCGAGTGCGTCACGAAGACGACCGCCGCACCGGTCTCGGCGGCGATGCGCAGCAGCTCGGACTGCAGGTACTCCCGGGTCATCTCGTCGAGCGCACCGAAGGGTTCGTCCATGAGCAGCAGGTTCGGCTTCTCGGCAATGGCTCGTGCGATCGCGACGCGCTGCTGCATGCCGCCCGAGAGCTGGTCGGGGTACTTCTCGGCGAACTCCCCGAGCCCGACGAGCTCGATGAGCTCGGCGGCACGGGACCTGCGGCTCGCCGCGTCGGCACCGTGCGGGCCGTCGCGGTGAAGCTCCAGCGGCAGTTCGATGTTGCCCCGCACCGTGCGCCAGGGAAGCAGGCCGGACTGCTGAAAGGCGATCCCGTAGTCCTGGTCGACTCGCGCCTGCCGAGCGGGTTTGCCGAACACGCGGACGGCGCCCGCGGTGGGCTGGTCGAGGTCTGCCACGAGCCGCAGGAGGGTGCTCTTTCCGCACCCCGACGGTCCGATGAGCGAGACGAACTCCCCCGCCGCGACGGTGAGCGACACATCCTTCAGGGCGTGCACCTCGCCCTCGCGCGTGGCGAAGGTCTTGTCGACGTTGGCGATGGTGACCGCGGCGTCGCGCGCGGCATCCCTCGGTGTGCTGTCGGCGCTGGTCATGTGGTGGCCTCCGCTCGGCGGTACTTCGACAGAATGACTCCCAGTAGGGCTACGGATCCGGCGGCGACGAGACCGAGCGCGATCGCGCCGAACATCGGCCCCCAGGCTTTGGCGGGGTCACCGGATGCCTGCCCCGCGTACTGAATGATGAGTCGCCCGATCCCTCCCTGCAACCCGGTCGATACCTCGGCCACGACGGCGCCGATGACGGCGTTCGCGGCGGCGAGGCGCAGGGCGGGCAGCAGATACGGCACGGCGGCGGGGAATCGCAGCTTGCGCATAGTCGTCCACCAGCTCGCAGCGTAGCTGTGCATGAGCTCGGTGTGGATCGTGTCGGGCGACTGCAGCCCCCGGAGTGCGCCGACGGCGACCGGGAAGAACGCGAGGTAGCTCGCGATGAGGGCGACCGACATCCAGTCCTGCCAGGCGAAGGCACCGATCTCGATGCGGGAGCCCCAGCTCCGCACGACCGGCGCGAAGGCGATGAGCGGGATCGTCTGGCTCAGGATCACCCAGGGCAAGACCGCCGACTCGGCGAGACGCCAGCGCTGCATGACGAGGGCGAGTCCGATGCCGACGACGATCCCCACAAGCCAGCCCACCGCGGCGATGCCGAGTGTCACGAGCGCGGCAAGCGCCACCTGCAACCACAGCGGGTTCGCGCTCGCCGCACGGGTGACCGGTTCCGCCATCCGCACGATCATGTCCCAGACGTGGGGCATCGCGAGGTCGCTCGTGCGCGGGAGCACGCGGGTGCCCCACAGCACGACGCCACCGGTGGGGCCGAGCCACTTGTACAGCTCCCACACCGCGACGAGCAGCAGGATGCCGGCGACACCGTAGACGCCCATCCGCACGCGCGACGAACCTCGTTGCGGTTTCTTCCGCGGCTGGGGTTCGCCGATGTCGGTCATGCTTTGGCGGCGATCGTGTCGGTGAGGGCGGGGATGACCGTTTCGCCGTAGACGCGCAGGGTCTCCTCCTTGTTGTCGTGCTGCAGGTAGCCGGCGAACTGGTCGACGCCGATCGATTTGAGCTCCTCGAGCTTCGCGATGTGATCGTCGGCGCTGCCGAGCACGCAGAACCGGTCGACGATCTCGTCAGGCACGAAGTCGGCGTGCGTGTTGCCGGCACGACCGTGCTCGTTGTAGTCGTAGCCCTTGCGTCCCTCGATGTAGTCGGTGAGTGCCGCGGGAACCGAGCCGTCGGCACCGTACTTCTCGACGATGTCGGCGACGTGATTGCCCACCATGCCGCCGAACCAGCGGCACTGGTCGCGCATGTGCGCCCTGGCGCCCGGGTCGTCAGGGTCGCCGATGTACATCGGCGCGGCGACGCAGAACTTGACCTGGTCGGGGTCGCGACCGGCGGCATCCGCGGCGTCGCGCACGGTCTTGATCATCCACTTGGCGATGTCCACGTCGGCGAGTTGCAGGATGAAGCCGTCACCCACCTCGCCGGTCAGCTTGAGCGCGAGCGGGCCGTACGCGGCGACCCACACGTCGAGCGTCGAGCCTCGGCTCCACGGAAACTGCAGCGTCGCCCCGTTGTACTCGACCGAGCGCGAGTTGGCGAGCTCCCGGATGACGTGGATCGAGTCGCGCAGGGTCTTCAGCGTCGTGGGCGCCCCGTTGGTGACGCGCACCGCAGAGTCGCCGCGCCCGATGCCGCAGATCGTGCGGTTGCCGTAGAGCTCGTTGAGCGTCGCGTAGGTCGAGGCGGTCACGGTCCAGTCGCGCGTGGCCGGGTTGGTGACCATCGGTCCGACGATGACGCGGTGCGTCTCGGCGAGGATCTTCGAGTAGATGACGTAGGGCTCCTGCCACAGCAGGTGCGAGTCGAAGGTCCAGACGTGGCTGAAGCCGTACTGCTCGGCGAGTTTCGCCAGATGCACGGTTCGGGATGCCGGGGGGTTGGTCTGAAGTACTGCTCCGAAGTCCATGGGGTGCTTTCTGTTCGGGTGGTCTCGATACGCGCTTCGCGCTACTCGACCGGCGGGATTCTGGTCTCGATACGCCCTGCGCGCTGTGCGGCCGACGGATAGCCGGTGGTCGAGTGCCGCCGCAGGCGGTGTATCGAGACCACGATCAGATCAGGTACTGGCTCAGACCGCGCTTGACGAAGACCCCGTCGCCCTTGGTTCCCAGATATTCGTTGTCATCGACGATGACCCGTCCGCGCGAGAGCACCGTGTCGACGTGCCCGTCGATCTCGTAGCCCTCGTAGGCGGAGTAGTCCATGTTCATGTGGTGCGTCTTGCCGATGCCGATCGAGGTGTGGCCGTTCGGGTTGTAGATCACGACATCGCCGTCGGCCCCCGGCTGGATTACGCCCTTCTTGCCGTACATGCCGAACATGCGCGCGGGTGTCGTCGAGGTGACCTCGACCCAACGCTCGAGCGAGATGTTGCCGTCGACGACGCCCTGGTAGATAAGGTCCATGCGGTGCTCGACGCCGCCGATGCCGTTCGGGATCTTCGAGAAGTCGCCGATCCCCATCTCCTTCTGACCGGCCCTGCACAACGGGCAGTGGTCGGTGGAGACCA
>JAHBSW010000022.1 GCA_019638935.1 Cryobacterium sp. | reverse complement strand
GCGCGGCTACGTCGTCTACCCGGCGGCCGCCGAGTTCATCCCGCGCGCGGCAGCGCTGTGGATCCAGACCGCCGTGCGCACCATCCACGAGAACTTCGAGAAGGGCGGCGCCCGTGGCTAAAGGCATCGAGCTCGGCGTCGGCGTCGACGGCCGTCCCTTCAAGGAAGGAATCGAGAGCGGCGTGATCGCCCCCCTCGACGACGCCACCGAGACTCTCAAAGAGGTCGGGCAGAACAAGTCGCTCGAAGAGCTCGAGGGCGACCTCAAAGACGCCCAGCGCGCCAGCCGCGACCTCGCCGACGAGACCAAGAAGACCGGCAACGAGATCACCCAGAAATCACGCAAAGCCTTCCGCGAGATGAAGGAAGCCGCCAAGAGCGGCTACGACGAATCCGGGGAGGCCGCCAAGGAGTTCAAACAAGAGGCGACCCAGAACATGTCACAGCTCGCCTCGAGCTTCAAGGGCGACATGGCCTCCATCGGCGACGCCGTACAAGGCACCCTCGGCGGACTCGCCGGCAGCATCACCGGTCCTGCCGGCATCGCCCTCGGCGGACTCGGCGCGATCGCCGGCGTCGCCTTCGCCAACATCACCGAACGCTCCGAGCGGATGTCCGAGGAAGTCAGCAACCAGTTCGCCCGCATGGTCGAGAACGGCGGCGCCGCGCTCTCCGAGCTCGAGAAGCGCAAGCTCGTCGCCGAGACCATCGACGAGAACTTTGACCTCATCATGGACGTCGCCGAGCGCACCGGTATCGAGGCCACCAAGGTTGCCGAAGCCCTCGCCCTCGGTGGTGAGAAGGCTGCCGGGATCTCCGCAGCCCTCAAAGAACTCGCCGGCGAGCAATTCGGCGGTCAGCGCACCAACACCTGGAACCTGTCGTCACGCTTCGACGAGCTCGCCGAAGCGACCGACCTCGCGGGCGAGAAGTACAAGCTCTACGAGCAGCTCGTCAGCAGCGGTGCCGACAAGCAGGGGCAGCGCCTCGCCGGCCTCGCCGAGCAGATCAACAACCTGCCCGAGCACAAGACCCTCGAGCTTGACGTGGACACCAGTGCCGTGGATCGCGAGCTGCAGCGCCGTCGCACGATCACCGTCGACGTCGTCGACCGAGCTGGGCGGAGACTGTGGTGACCACCCTCAGCGATGGCGTCACCACTGTCACGCCCCTGCAGGTCCTCGGCTATGAAGCAGACCGGCGAGGGCAGAACATCACGCACGAGCTCGTCGACGGTGATGTGGCCATCAGCTTGCGCCGGGCGCAGCTGCGCAAGGGTAACCTCGAGCTGCTCTTCGACGACCGTGCCACAGCGTTCACCTGTCTGACCATGCACTCCCGCCCTGCCCGCCTCACGCTCAGCGAGGACGACCTCAGCGAGATCTCGATGCAGTACGTCGTCGACGGTGAGCTGCGCATCAGCCTCGACCCGTCGACCCAGACCGCATGGACGGTGCGGGTGGGATTCCGGGAGGTGACATGACGATCCTCGACAGCCATTCCGCGATCGCCACCATCCTGCCGGCCGGCCTCAAGCTGCGCCCGGTCACCGGGGAGCTCACCCTCGACGAGGGCTGGTCTCCGTACGCGCAGGCCCGCCTCGAGCTCGAGCTCACCGCCGCCGAGCTCGCGCTGATCGATCCCCGCACCCTGCAAGAGCTGCAGCTGACCATGAGCCGGCACCTCGGCTCACCCTGGACGCTCGCCACTCTCACCGCCGCGTTCGCTGGCGAGCTCGCTGAGCTCACCAGCGCCTTCGGCGGCCGACCGCTCTCCGCCTTCGCGCTGGCTTACAGCCGCCCCTACAACAAGTCCCGGCTCCCGTCGGCCACGATCCGCTGCCGGCTCCACATCACCCGCCGCAGCTACGACCACCGTGCCGGCAGACTCACCCTCGAGGCCGCGTCCGGCGAGGCACGCCTGCAGCAGCTCACACTCCTGGCCACAGAACCCTACGACCCCGGCACCACCAGCATCCGTACGATCGTGGGCCTCCTGCTCGCCCGCATCGGCGCGGCCCTGCAGCCCGGCGATGCCGACGGTGTCGTCGACGCCGGTGCAACCGTGTGGCGGCCGGGCACCAGCGCCCTCGACTACATCATCCCGCTCGCTCAGAAAGCTGGCCTGAAGCTCTGGTGCGACCACCAGGGCCGGTGGTGGCTCACCGCTGCCCAGCCCGAGACGCCCGGCACCGTCGTGCTCTCGCCCGAATCACACCCGCTCACCGAGCTCGTCGACGACATCACCGTCGACGACGACGCTGGTTCGACGGCGTCGTAGTCAGTACCGGTGGGTTGACGAGCGACCTCAACCGAGTCGAGTACGCCACCGCCGGACCCGACACCGCCCTCAACGTGCGCCACGTACGCCACGACACCGCCTACCCAGGCGCGGGCGCAGCAGCTGGCATCCTCTCGCGCGCCCAGGGCCGCGGCCGCCGGCTCGACATCACCGGCGTCGCCTCCTACTCCGTGCTTCCCGGGCAAGCCGCCCGAATCACCCCGCCCGACACCGAACTGCAAACCGGGTACGTCGCCTCTGTCGTCTACGACCTCGCGGCCGCCACCATGCGCGTGCGCTCCCGGGGCCTCGTCGACACGCCCCCTTACTCCTACCTCGCCGCCCCCGACGGGCTCAGCTACCTCGATGTTCCGATCGGCATGAGCTACCTCGACTACGACCCCGACCTGATTGGAGCTTGACATGGCCACCGGAGACAAGGCCGCCGCTGCCGGCATGGACGTCGTGCCCGGCACAGCAGACCTGCGCCAGAGCTACGACGAGCACAACAAGTCTCGCGACTACCTCGCCGAGCACATGACCGATGGCACGCACGACGCGGCCGCGATCGCCAGCGGCACGCTCGATGTCGCACGGATTCCCGATCTGCCGGCGTCGAAGATCACCGGGCTGAGCACGGCGGCAGACGGGGTGACCTCGAACGCTTACGCGCGATCGGCGACCGGCTCGGGCTGGCGTGGGATGTGGATGAACGCCCAGCTGCAGATCATGTACAACTCGAGCACCCGCCGCCACAAGGAAGTCATCAAGGCTGCCGAGCTCGACATCGAGACGTTCCTCGCGCTGCAGCCGGTCACGTACCACCGCAAGGGCCAGCCTGCCGGTACCCGCGAGTTGGGCCTCATCGCCGAGGATGCTGTCGGGGTGCCGCACCTGGTCGGCTGGGACGTCGACCGCGACCCCGAGACCAACGAGCCGACCTCGGCCGAGGCGGTGCCGCAGGTCGTGCGTTACGACCAGGTGATGGCCGTCTACCTGCTCGAGGTGGCGAGGCGGCAGCAGGCCCGTCTCGACGAGCTCGAGGCCCGCCTCGAGCAGCTAGCGAAGGGAGCCTGAGATGGGCGTCGGACCCGGCTACCTCGACCCCGAGGGTGTCTACCAGTTCGGTGAGGATGACGCCGAGACTCTCATGAGCGACCTGCTCAACCTCGGCCAAGAATCGGTCAGTACCGCGTTCGGTTCAGACCGCTCACGCCTCGATCAGCTCGAAGCGAAACTCGCCCGCCTGCCCTACGCCGTGGCCATCGGCATCGTCAACGCCCCAGCGGACAGTGTCGGCGCAACCGTCAACTACCCCGCCGGTCGATTCACGGTTGCGCCCGTGGTCGCGCTCGGCGCAGGGCACTACACCTCCACAGGAAACAAGGGCGGCGGGGCGAGCATCATCTATGAATCCCCGCGCTCGGCCGACCACTTCAAAGTCGCGGCAAACGGGTCCGCAGCCACGACCGTGTTCTGGGTCGCTGTTCAGATGGAGGGCCCGTGAATCCCTGGCTGCGCCCGGCCCCTGGCCGCATCTCTTCCGGGTTCGGTCCGCGTAAGAGTGTTGCCGGCTCCTCCTCCGTCCACCAGGGCGTCGACATTGCCTGCTCGGTCGGCACCCCGGTCGTGGCCTCGGCCGCGGGCGTCGTGGCCTTTGCTGGTCTCGCGGGTGGGTTCGGGAACCTGATCCGCGTCGACGCCGGCGACGCGCACGAACTCTACGACGCGCACCTGTCCTATATCGCCGTTCGGTACGGGCAGTACGTCGCACAGGGTCAGGTGATCGCCGCATCCGGTGGAGCTCGTGGCGCCCCCGGTAGTGGCACCAGCACTGGCCCGCACCTGCACCACGAGCACCGCATCAACGGCAAACCGTTCGACCCTGTTCCGTTCTGGGACCTCACGATAGGAGACCCAATGTCCGCCCTCACCATCGTCCGCATCCTCCGCAAGGGGATCGGCGAACACTTCATGTATGTCAGCCCGACCACCGTCAGGGTCACCAAAGAGCTCTCCACCGCCACGGCAGAGGACCGTGCCTTCGAGCACCGCGTCGCACGCGCCCTCGCCGCTGCCACCGGCGCTGCCGAGGCAGACCCGCCCCTGGTCGACGACAGCCACAACGGCTCCTGGTACCTGCGCAACCAGCTCGCCGGGCTCATCGCGGGCATGCCACCGGACTACCCCCTGGCCCCCGACCGCCCCTACACCGCACACGCCCCCGCGATCGCCGGCGACTTCACCTTCACCGGCAAGGCCACACCAGCATGACCCCGCCACCCGACGAAACCCGCCCCAGCCTCAGCAACGTCTACCAGGCCATCAACGAGGTCAAGACCGACGTCGCCGTCATCAAGAACGAACTCGGAGATCTCGTCGACCACGAGCGCCGCATCCGCACCCTCGAGCAACGCATGTGGGCAGCCATCGGAATCTTCGGACTACTCGCCGCCCTCAGCCCCTACCTCTCCCGCCTCATCCCCTGAAAGGAAACACCATGCTCACCAACTACCCCCGCATTCGCGCCGGCATCTACGCCGCCGCGATCGCCAGCCAGGTCGCCGCGTTCTTCGTCGCGATCATCAGCGCCGAGCTCGAGCAGGCATTCAACTCGACCGCGCAACTGCTCGCCGCCGTCGCCGGCATCACCGCGATCGCCAACCTGCACAGCGACCGGGGCAGCGTCGAGCTCACTGAGTCTCACGTCACCGAGGCCCGCTCGTGGCCGGGGAAGCTCGGAGAGTAACTCAGTCCGACCACAGCTCGAGAAAGCCCTCCGAGTCTTCCTCGAGCAAGGTCTCGCACGCAGCCTGCGCCCACTCGTACCATCCGACCGTGGTCTCTGCATCCGGCGGGGTCTTGTACTTGCTTATCGCTGTCTTGGCCATATAGCTGCGACAGTTGCCCAGGGCCTCGACCGGCGAGGCCGAGCACCCGGCGAGCACGAGCACGACCGCAGACGCTAGTAGAAGCTTTCTCATGCCGCCACGCTACAGCTCGTAGGTGACGCCCGACCAGCGCTCGTGTGCGGTCTGTCGTTTCACGCCGGCACCGTCGGCGATCGCTGACCAGGACTTGCCGCCAAGCTCGCGCTGCCCTGCGACGGCCTGCGCGATCGCGTCGTCGAGATCTGACTGCAGGGCGATGAGCTCGGCGAGCTCCCACTCGTCGGCACCGGCAACACGTCGAGCTGCAGCGCGCAGCATGCGGCGCACAGCGCCGAGGTAGTCCTCGATTGACCGCTCTCGGGGGCGTCTAGTCATCTGTAAATCTCCAATCGTTTTAGCGTCAGGGCAGACCTGACAGCAAATCTCACGCCGCAGCGAGGGCGGCCTGACGCAGCTCGTCGCTGTCGACGGCCGTGTAGATCTGGGTGGTGGCGATGCTCGCGTGGCCGAGCAGCTCCTGTACGACGCGAAGGTTGCCGCCGGCACCTCGAAGAGCTCGAGTAGCGAACCTGTGCCGCAGCTGGTGCGCAGTGACGCCGGCGGGCAGGTGTCGGCTCAGCAGCTTTGAGACGTGAGCTGCTGACAGGTGACCGTCGATCTGACCGTCGAAGACGTACCCGTCGGCGGCGAGGATGAGCGCAGCGAGCTCGTCGTCGATCGGCACGAGCCGCACGCGGCGACCCTTGCCCATCACCCTCAGTACGCGGCGCCCCGGTGCGCCCTCGACGTCGTCGCTGTGCACGAGGGCTATCTCGCAGCACCGCAGCCCGGCTCTCGCGCCGAGCAGCAGCATGATGTAGATCCGCCGATCGCTCGTGCGCAGGGCTCGGGCGTAGGTGACCTCGTCGATAGGGCGAGGCTTGCCGACATCGGCTGTCACTACCGGCAGTAGCCGGGCGGGGGAGCGGACGATGCGCTCGGTCGCCGCCGCCCAGTCATAGAACGACCTCACGGCCGAGCGCACCGAGCGGCGGTAGTGCTCTCCCCAGCGATCGTTGGACTGATACTCAAGCAGCTGCTCGAGTGTGACCGACCAGGGATCACCGCCGAGGGCGACGGCGAGGGCGCGCAGCCGGTAGGAGCGCTGGTAGCGCGTCGAGCGGGGCCGCCCAGCGGCGCGTAGCCACTCGTCGTACTCGCGAATCGGTTGAGTCCAGGACTCGGGTTCTATCAGTTGATTAGTCATTCTCGATCGTCGGTAGGCACCGAGATCGACGACAGCCCTCGAACTGGTCACGCTGCTGTCTCGAGCTCAAGAAGCCACGGCCCCGCGATCACCGACCCTGAATCAGTGGGTTCCGGGTTCAAGTCCCGGGGGGTGTACCGAACACTTGTGTTGTTTCGCCTGATGGGCGACACTCTTGCCGCAGGGGGAGTCATCTGTGACGGAGCATCGGTATTAGGGTGACGGTGGACCGCATTTCTCCTCGGACGCTCTGCGTCCCACCACCGACGACACCTAGGACATCATGACTCTCACACTCGGTTTCAAGGCCTCGGCAGAGCAGTTCGACCCGCGCGAACTCGTGGAGATCGCGGTTGCCGCGGAGGCGCACGGCATGGAGTCGGTCACCGTGAGCGACCACTTTCAGCCGTGGCGCCACGAGGGCGGTCACGCGCCGTTCTCGCTGACGTGGATGGCGGCCGTCGGGGAGCGAACCTCGAGCATTCGGATCGGAACCTCGGTGATGACGCCGACGTTCCGCTACAACCCTGCGGTGCTCGCGCAGGCCTTCGCCTCGCTCGGCATGATGTACCCCGGGCGGATCATGCTCGGGGTCGGCTCCGGTGAGGCGCTCAACGAGATCGCGACGGGTTGGCGCGGCGACTGGCCCGAGTTCAAGGAACGCTTCGCACGGCTGCGTGAGGCGGTCGATCTCATGCGCACCCTCTGGGCGGAGGACCGCGTCAGCTTCGAGGGGGAGTATTACCAGACCGTCGACGCCTCGATCTACGACCGCCCCGAGCAGCCCATCCCGGTCTACATCGCTGCGGGTGGACCGCTCGTGGCGCGCTACGCGGGACGTGCCGGCGACGGCTTCATCTGCACCTCGGGCAAGGGAATGGCGCTCTACACAGAAGACCTCATTCCGGCGGTCAAGGAGGGCGCAGAGAACGCCGGCCGCGATTTCGAGTCGATCGACCGGATGATCGAGATCAAGCTCTCCTACGACACCGACTACGACACCGCACTGCAGAACACGCGGTTCTGGGCGCCGCTCGCCCTGTCAAAGGAGCAGAAGCACGACATCACCGACCCCATCGAGATGGAGCGCGCGGCGGATGCCCTGCCCATCGAGCAGATCGCGTCGCGGTGGATCGTCGGCAACGACCCCGACCAGGTGGTGGCCGACATCCGCCAGTACGTGGATGCCGGGCTCAACCACCTCGTCTTCCACGCGCCGGGTCACGACCAGCGCCGCTTTCTCGAGCTCTTCGAGCGCGACCTCGCTCCGCGACTGCGGGCCTAGGTCGAGACGATGTAGCGCAGCTCGTTCGACATGGCGCGCAGGGTGTCGGCGCCGAACAGTCCGCTGAGAAGCGCGTCGACGTCGCGGCCCATGTCTTCGTTGCCGCTGACGTAGATCCAGTCCGCACCGACGTGCGCGCGGGCAAGCTTCGTGGCGAGGGCTCCGGTGACCCGATCCGGGCTGCGCACGATCGTCAACTCGGCCAAACGCCCGCTTTCGGTGTGCGTGTGCAGTTCGTCGACCACCCAGGGTTCGAGGCGCTTGTTGCCGACACCCCAGAAGAGGCGGATATCGGCGGCTCCTGCCCGAAGCGCAGCGAACACGCTCGCCGCGCCCGAACCCGTTGCGACGGCGATCCCGCCGCCGCCCAGGGGCACGCGGTGCGGATGCGGCAGCACCCGCGCCGCAAGCTCGTCGCCCGGTTGCAGGGAGTGCAGGAACGCGGAGGCCCGCGACGGCCAGGCGTCGGCCAGGGTCACTTGGATTCGCACGAGGCTGCGGCCTTCGACGACCTCGAGCCCTGAGACTGTGAAGAAGCGCGGGGTGATGCGTGCCGCGGTGTCGAGCGTGACGGGTTCGCCCGGCGCGCCGAGGTCGATCACCTCCGCCAGCAGTGTCTCGGCTGAGTAGTGCTGTCGGCGGGAGGGACGGTGCGGTATCGGCGTGGACCAGTAGGTGCCGTCCGCGGCCTCCGCGTGAACCTGGGCGATGCGCTCGGGTGTGTTGCGCCAGAGCAGGTGCAGCATGTCACCGGGCTCTGCGGCGGCGTCCGTTCGGAGAGTGAGCTCGATGATCGAGCTTGTGTGCCCGCGAGCGAGAAGACGTGACTCTATGACCTCGAAGTGCGCTGGGTCGCTCCGCATGATCGCGCGCACCTTCCGCAGGTAGCGGCGAAACGCCACGTCGCGCACCGTGCCGCGGGCGGGCCGCGCGACGAGTGCCGCCCGAACCGCGTCCTCCATGTGTGAGAACAGGGCCCGGCGCGTGCTGACCGGGCCGACCCGCAGTCGGGTCATGCATGTTCCGCGATGAGTTCGCCGGCGGCGTCATCAGCGGCGGAGCCCTCGACGACAGGGGGGATGCGCATCCAGCGTCCCCGAATGAGGCGGCCGAGCAGCAGCGCGGCCTTGACCGCCTCTGCTGCGGCGAGGGCCCAGAAGATTCCGGCGATGCCCAGACCCCACTGGTCGATGAAGAGCCACGACAGCGGCAGCAGCACGGCAACGCTGCTGGCGATCGAGTACGCCATCGGCATCACGACGTCGCCCGCCGAGCGCAGGGCGCCGAACACCACGGCGGTGATCGCCGAGAGCGGCAGGAGAAGCGCGCTGATGAGCAGTGCCTCTCTGGCCTGCGCGAGCACACTGTCGTTCACGCCGAAGATCGAGAGCGCCGCGTCGGCGAAGTACCAGAGCAGGAGTGCGAGCAGACCGGATGCCGCGGCCGTGCCCGCTGCCGTGCGCAGTGTCAACCGGCGTGCCCTGGCCAGACTTCTGCCACCGACGTCCCAGCCGACGATCGTCTCGTTGCCCTGGGCCAGCGCGAGGATCACACCGGTGACGAGGGCGGTGAGTGTGAGCGCGTAGGAGCGGGCGTTGATCGCGTCAGTTCCCAGGATGTTGATCATCGCCACGACGGTGACGATGACGATGTTGTAGGTTCCGTTCTCCAGCACGGTCGGGATCGACAGCCGGGCCATCGACCACGCGCCCTGCCCGCGCGCCTGCTCATCCTTGGGCAGGCGCCCGAAGAACCGGGCGCCGGTGCTGCGGCGGATCATGAGCGCCAGCACGAGCACACCGACGCCGCGCACGATCAGCGTCGGAAGCGCGGCGGCGACGACGCCCCATTCCAGCACGAGCAGGAAGAAGCCGAGGAGCGCGACATCGAGCACGTTGACGATGATGCCGAGCACGAGCAGCGCAGGGGTGCGCCCGTACGCGCGCAGCACCGCCGAGGCGGTCACGATGTAGGCGTTGAAGGTGAGGCCGAAGGCGACGATCCAGAGGTAGGCCAGCGCATCGTCGACGAGCTCGCTCGGGGTGTTCACCGCCGAGACGAGGGCGGGGCCGGCGACGAAGATGAACGCGGCCATGACGAGGCCGAGGATGCTTGCCGCGCGCAGGGCGATGACGCTGGAGCGTCGTGCGGCGACCAGCGATCCGGCGCCGAGCAGCTGGGCGATGATGACGAGGGCGCCGATGCTGAACAGCACCGACACGTCGTACATGACGCCGAGTATCTGGTTCGAGGTGGCGACCGCCGCGTTGAGCTCTGGTGAGGCGATGCTCAGCAGCACGACGTTGCCCAGTGTCGCCAAGAGTGTGAGCACGGTGACGAGCAGTAGCGGCCAGCTCAGGCGGATGAGTCCTTTGCGCACGAAGGCGGGGCTTGGTTTCATTGAGGTTTCTCTTGTCGAGGTATGGGCGAATCAGGCGATGTTGGGGCGGTGCACGTGGATGTGGTCGATGCGCTGGGCAAGCTCGTAGTGGAGCCGACTGGCCCACTCGCTCGCCGAGCAGCCGAGCCAGAGCGCGTAGGGCAACCGGTGCTCTCTGTGCTCCTCGGGCACCCATTCGGCGACCCAGGCGCCGACAGCGCGGGCGATGAGCTCACCTCGAGGGGCGATGGTTCCGACAGCGCTCGAGGCGCTGTCGCGCCGCAGCCAGTTCAGTGACATGCGTTTCGGCACGCTCCACTCCTGAACCTCTCGCTCGGAGGTCACTTCGATGTAGATCTGCCCGTAAGCGTCGGGAGGCAGCTTCTTCACCGTCGCTCGGAGAGTGTCGAGATCGGTGCCATCACCGACGAGCAGGTAGTGGGCACCGTCCGTCATGGATCGAGCCTATCGGATCGAAGGTAGGTAAGCCTAACCTAAGACTAAAGTCGACTCCCGGGTTCGAAAGGGATGCCACGACCTGCCGATCCCGCCGGCGACGCATCCGCGACTCAGCTCCCCCTGCGCCTGCCGCTCGTGGGTCGTGGCGGGCGCGACCGGAACGACTGGTTCTGCCGGCGCGGGATGAAGCGCATCAGAGCGCTGATCGGTCTCGAGCCACCGCGAGGTGTTCGCGGAATCGCGCGAGTTCGGCCATGATGTCCGCAACCGACTCGAGTTCGCTGACGAGACCGACCGCCTGCCCGGCGTAGACGGGGGCCGTCGTCGTGTCGCCCGCGCGTCGGGCCTCGAGCATCCTGACAGTGAGGTCGTCATCCGAGGCGAGTGCCGAGCGCAGGCCGCCGACATCGTCGGCCCAGCGGTCGGTGAACTCGTTGCGCAAAGCCCGCCCGCCGTACTGCTCGGGCCAGGGAACGCGCTGCGCGATGTCGAAGGCGCGGGTGTAGACGGTGTCGCCGAGGCTCGCTGCGAGCATCCGCCGCTTGAGCGGGTCGGCGAAGAGCGACTCCGTCGACGCGGCGAATCGTGTGCCCACCCACGCTGCCACTGCGCCCGCCGCGAGCACCGCAGCAACGCCTCGTGCCGTGCCGATGCCGCCCGCCGCGATGACCGGCTTGTCCGTGCGGTCGAGCACGAACTGCAGCAGGGGGAGCGTTGCGACCTCATTGCGACCGTGACCACCGCCCTCGCCGCCGCGGCACACGATGACGTCGATGTCGTCCTCGAGGGCGCGAGCCAGCTCATCCGGAGCCCCGATCTGCATCGCGCTGAGCACGCCCGCCTCGCGTGCGAGCGCCACCGCGGGCCCGGGGTCGCCGAAGCTGACGCAGAGCAGCTTTGGC
Organism: Cryobacterium sp.; assembly: GCA_019638935.1. Classification (GTDB taxonomy): domain Bacteria; phylum Actinomycetota; class Actinomycetes; order Actinomycetales; family Microbacteriaceae; genus Terrimesophilobacter. The sequence goes on along the minus strand of JAHBSW010000022.1, from coordinate 25,705 downwards.
CTGTGCTCGAGCACCATGCGCACGGGGTCGAGACCGCTCTCGAGCACCCAGGCCATCATTCCGGCACCCCAGGGGCGACCGGATACCGCAGCCAGCGGCACCTGCTCCGCAAGCCACTCGCGGCTGACCTCGGCCCCGATGCCGAGCATGCCGAAGCCGCCGTTGGCGCAGACGGCACCGGCGAGGGCACCGCCCGCGGCACCCGCCATGGGTGCGTTGAGCACGGGGTGGGACAGCGGGGCGAGCACGTTCACGCTGTCACCCTCGGACTGACGTGACTAGCGGTCGACGCGCTTGAGAACGTGCACCGGGATCGCGACGGCGAATGAGACCGCGAGGATGCCGCCGATGAATGCGATCAGCTCGTAGCCCGGCATGTAGAAGGCGTAGCCCATGAGCACGAGGCCGCCCACGAAGATCGCGAGGGACACGACGAAAGCGAAACCGTTCATGCTGACATCCTAAGCCTTCGGCGTGGTCGACTTCGGCGCTGCCTTTGCCGCGGTCGTCTTGGCGACGGGGGCCTTGGCCGGCGCGGCCTTCGCGGCAGCGGGCGCAGCGGGTGCGACCGGCGCGGGCTTCGCAGGCGCGTTCAGGTCGATGTAGACCTGAGCCGCGCGGGTCGTCACGAGCAGGTAGCGCACGATGACATAGAGCAGGCCGATGGTAATGATCGCAGCGACGATGAAGGCGAACACAGAGATCGCACCCAGGAACGACGCCAGGATGCTGTTGCCGAAGTTGAGAAAGAAGTCAGACTTCACCACGTTGTAATACCCCTTTAGAGATCTTCTAGTTCTTTTTGCTCGGACTCTTTGACGACCGTGCCGATGGCGATCGCGAGGGTGAGACCCCAGCTGATCCACATCAGGATCAGTCGCCAGTCGCGTGGGCCGGTGCGCGTCGACTTGAGGACTCCCAGCCCGCCGAAAAGTGCACTGATCACTGAACCGCTGAAGAGAAACCTACGCACGAGGGAGCCTTTCGTCGACGGGTCCACGTTACCGTGCCTTTGCCGCCCGGTGCGTGACAGTTCGCTGTCAAAGGTCGTTCTGCGGCTCTTTGCTGCCTATCGTGGCGATATGACCGATCGGTTCGCGAACCGGGAGGGAGCGGGAAACGATCTCGCCGCGGGGCTCGCCCACCTGCGTGGCGTCGACGATCTGCTCGTCCTCGCCCTCCCACGGGGCGGAGTGCCGGTCGCGGCCGTCGTGGCGCGCGAACTCGACGCGCCGCTCGATGTGCTGGTCGTGCGCAAGCTCGGTGTTCCGAGCCACCCCGAGGTCGCGATGGGTGCGGTCGCCTCGCTCGCCGGCAGCCGGGTGACGGTGCGCAATGAGGATGTGCTGGCCCACCTCGGCGCGAGCGCCGAGCAGGCGTTCACGAGTGTTGCCGCGCGAGAGGGAGTGGAGTTGGCGCGACGCGAGGCACTGTACCGGGCGGGCAAGCCGCCCCTCGAGCTGGCGGGACGCCCCGTGCTCGTGGTCGACGACGGGGTCGCGACCGGAGCGACGATGCGGTCGGCACTCGTGGCGCTGCGCCAGGCGGGTGCCGGTCGGGTCACCGTGGCGGTGCCGATCGGCGCGGCTGACACTCTCACGGAGCTGTCCCGACTCGCCGATGAGATCGTGTGCCCGGTCGTGCCAGACCCGTTCTGGGCGGTCGGGCAGGGCTATGTCGACTTCAGCCAGACGACCGATGCCGAGGTGACGGAGCTGCTCGGCGTCTGATTCGAGCCGCACGCCTCAGTGCCCGGTGACGGCACCGAGGAGTCGTCGCGAGGCATCCACTGCCCGTCGCCACGCTCCCTTTCTCGGAGCCTCGACGTGCAGGTGCTCGCGAGCGAACGCGAGGGTTCGGGAGAGCAGCTCGATTCGGCCCAGCTCGGTTCTGGCCTTGCGGGTGTTGACCTCGGCGACGACGCTGCCGCTCCAGTCGAGCGCGACGAGTCGCTCGAGCACGGCGGCGACCGGCTCGTTGCCCTCACCGGGGAGCAGGTGCTCGTCGAAGACCTTGCCCTCGTCGAGCGAGCCCGAGCCGTCGCACAGGTGCACGTGGCGCAGCCGGTCGCCCATGGCGACGGCGAGTTCGAGCGAGTCGCGGCCGGTCAACGCGGCGTGGGAGAAGTCGAGGGTCATGGCGTCGCAGTCGAGCATGGTCGGATCGGAGCTCGGGGCGTACGCTTTGAGGTTCTTGCCGCCGACCTTCCACGGGAACATGTTCTCGATCGCGATCTCGACATCGAACTCGGCCGAGATCTCGCGCACGATGCGCAGGAAGTCCCGCGCGTAGGTCGACTGCCACCGGAACGGCGGATGCACGACGACGGTCGGCGCTCCCACCGCCCTGGCGAGTTCGGCCGACTTGCGCAGCTTCACGCGCGGATCGCGGCCCCAGACGAACGCGGTCAGCAGGAGCACGGGCGCGTGAATCGACAGGATCGGAAGCTCGTACTTGACCGAGAGCGCGATGAGCTTCGCGGCGTCCTGAGTCGTCTGGTCGTTCGTCACCATGACCTCGACCCCGTCGAAGCCGACGGTGCGGGCGAGCCGGAATGCGTGCTCCGGGGTGAGCGGGTAGACGCTCGACGTGCTCATTCCGATGCGGATCATGACGATCCAGTCTAAGCACACCGTCTGCGGCAATGGTGGGGGCGACGGTGAACATGCCGCAAACGGTGAGAGGCGAAGGAGACTCACAGGTGACCCCGAACTCCCGACTGCTAGCCTCGAATCGGCCGCAGAAACCGCGAAGCGACGCCAGTCATCCGCGGAGATGGGGGGAGTCGTGGCGACCTTCGACTTCATCGTCGTCGCTAACCGTCTGCCCGCCGACTGCACGATCGCCGAAGACGGCATCGCCCACTGGAGTCGCTCCCCCGGAGGCCTCGTCGCCGCCCTCGAACCGGTCATCCACGGACGGTCGGGAGCCTGGGTCGGCTGGGCCGGCCTCGCCGACACCCCCTTCGAACCCTTCGACGCCGACGGCGTTCACCTCGTTCCCGTGACGCTCAGCGCACTCGAGGTCGAGCGATACTACGAGGGCTTCGCGAACGATACCCTCTGGCCGCTCTACCACGATGTCATCGCCGCGCCGGGCTACCACCGCGAGTGGTGGGAGAGCTACACGCGAGTCAACCAGCGCTTCGCCGATGCGACGGCGCGCATCGCCGCGCCCGGTGCGATCGTGTGGGTTCACGACTATCAGCTGCAGCTCGTGCCGCGAATGCTGCGCGAACAGCGGCCCGACGTCAAGATCGGCTTCTTCAACCACATCCCGTTCCCGCCCTACGGAATCTTCTCGCAGCTGCCCTGGCGACGACAGATCATCGAGGGGCTGCTCGGTTCCGACCTCGTCGGCTTCCAGCGTGCCGCGGATGCCGCGAACTTCTCCCGCGCGGTGCGGCGCCTCACGGGCACCACCCCCGACGCCGTCGGCACGAAGGTGCTCCACGTGCCGATCTCGATCGACGCGACCATCTACGACGAGCTGGGCAAACGCGAGCACGTGCGAGAGCGTGCGCGCGACATCCGTGCCTCCCTGGGCAACCCGCGCAAGATCCTGTTCGGAGTGGACCGGCTCGACTACACGAAGGGAATTCGTCACCGCATCAAGGCCTTCGGCGAGCTCATCGAGAGCGGGCAGCTCGAGGTGGGCGATGTCGTGCTCGTGCAGGTGGCGAGCCCCAGTCGCGAGCGAGTCGGGCCGTACCAAGAGCTGCGCGATCAGGTCGAACTCATGGTGGGTCGGCTCAACGGCGACCACTCGACGCTCGCTCACGCGCCCGTCGCGTACTACCACCAGACCTTCGACCGCGACGAGATGGCGGCGCTCTACCTCGCCGCCGACGTCATGCTCGTCACGGCCCTGCGCGACGGAATGAACCTCGTCGCGAAGGAGTTCGTGGCGACGCGATCGGACCTCGACGGTGTGCTCGTGCTCTCGGAGTTCACGGGAGCCTCCGATGAGCTGCGTCGCGCAGTGCTCGTCAACCCGCACGACATCGATGGTCTCAAAGCCGCGATTCTGTCGAGCCTCGAGATGGACCCCGCCGAGCGCGCGAGTCGCATGAAGTCGCTGCGAAAGAAGGTCTTCAGCCACGATGTCGCAGCGTGGTCGGCGAAGTTCCTTCATGAGCTCGCGCACACCAAGGAGAACCCGTGAGCCTCGACCCTGCGCTGCTTTCCGCCCTGAGCAAGCTGGCCGCCACCGAGCGCCTGCTCGTCGCACTCGACTTCGACGGCACCATCGCGCCACCCGCCGACGATCCCGACGATGCCCGCTCGCTGCCGACCGCGAGGGCGGCCGCGCTCGAACTGGTGTCGGAGCCCGGCGTCACGGTCGCGCTCGTGTCGGGTCGCGCGATCGACAGCCTCCTCCGCGTCACGAACGCGCCACCCGAGGTGATTCTCTCGGGTTCGCACGGGGCCGAGTACGTCGTGAACGGCGAACTGACGCGCCCCGCACTGAGCTCCGAGGAGCACGCGTCCCTCGTCGATCTGGTCATGATCCTCGAGCGTGTGAGCAGCGAGGTGCCGGGCTCCTGGGTCGAGACCAAGTCGTTCGGCTATGCGCTGCACACGCGCCTCTCTCTGCCCGATGACGCAATCGCGGCCAACGAGCGCGCGCTTCGCGAGACGGCGGTGATTTCCGGCTTGACGGTGCGCGAGGGCAAGAACGTGCTCGAGTTCTCGGTCACCGCCGCGAAGAAGGCCGACGCGATTCGGCATCTGCGTGAGCTCGCGGGCGCGACCGGTGTGTTCTTCGCGGGCGATGACGTCACCGACGAAGATGGTTTCGCCGCCCTCGCCGAGACGGATGTCGGAGTCAAAGTGGGCGAGCCGCCCACCCGCGCGGGCCACACGATCGCGTCGCTCGAGGCGATGCCCGCCCTGTTGAGCGCTCTCGTCGATTTTCGCCGGCGGGGATAGCCGGAACCGCAGGGACCGATTCCTCTAGAATCGACCTACGGAAGACTGACTAAATCGGGCTGTATTCCCGGCGCCGTATCTTCGCTGTGACTGTTTCTATCTCGTAACCGACGCTCTGGAGGGCCATGCTCATATTCCTCCTCGCGTTCGCCCTCATCCCTCTCGTTGTCAGATCCCTCGGCGTTCGACTCGGCGTTCGGGTCTTCCCCCTCATTGCTGTTCTTCCACTGGCTGCGTTCGTCCACACGCTTCTGCACACGGATCGCATCGTCACGGAGGGGCAGGTCGTCGAGTCCCTCAGTTGGATTCCCCAGCTCAGCGTCGACCTGACGGTGCGGCTCGACGCGCTCTCCTGGATCATGGCGCTCATCGTCACGGGCGTCGGGGCACTCGTGCTCTTCTACTGCACGTTCTACTTCCGCACGAGTGATGAGGGGCTGGGTCGGTTCGCCGCTGTGCTGCTCGCCTTCACGGGGTCCATGTACGGGCTCGTGATCGCCGACAACATCTACCTGCTCTTCATGTTCTGGGAGGCGACGAGCGTCTTCTCCTACCTGCTCATCGGTCACTACACGGGTCGGCGAGCGAGCCGCAGCGCCGCACTCCAGGCGCTCATCGTCACGACCGCGGGCGGCCTGGTCATGCTCATCGGCCTCGTGCTGCTGCACGCCGAGACCGGGGTGACAAGCCTTCAGGATCTCGTCGCCGCAGCCCCCACGGGTCCCGGCATCACCGTGGCGCTCGTGCTGATCCTCGTCGGTGCGCTCTCCAAGTCGGCGATCTTCCCGTTCCACTTCTGGCTGCCCTCGGCGATGGCCGCGCCCACACCCGTGAGCGCCTACCTGCACGCGGCCGCGATGGTGCAGGCGGGCATCTACCTCGTCGCGCGTCTGGCACCCGGGTTCGCCGACGTCTTCCTCTGGCGTGAAGTGCTGCTCACGCTCGGGCTGCTCACAATGCTGCTCGGCGCATGGAAAGCCCTCACCCAGAACGACCTCAAGCTCCTTCTCGCCTATGGCACCGTGAGCCAACTCGGTTTTCTCATCGTCGTCGTCGGGTACGGAACGCGAAACACCGCGCTCGCGGGTCTCGCGCTGCTTCTCGCCCACGCGCTCTACAAGGCCGCGCTCTTTCTCATCGTCGGCATCATCGACCATCGGGCGGGAACCCGTGACCTGCGTAAGCTCAGCGGGCTCGGCCGCGAGGCGCCCGTGCTCGCAGCGACGACGATCCTCGCGGTCGCGTCGATGGCGGGGCTTCCGCTCACCTTCGGCTTCGTCGCGAAGGAGTCGGTGCTCGCATCACTCCTCGAGGCGGGCGAGGCGGGGCAGATCTCCGGATGGATCGCCGTCGCCGCCATCGCGATCGGCTCCCTTCTCACGGTCGCCTACAGCGTTCGCTTCCTCTGGGGCGGCTTCGCCCGAAAGGCAGGAGTCGAAGAGGTGCGGCCGGTGCTGGAGAGCCCCTGGTTCGGGCTCTCACCCGCCGTGCTGGCCCTCGCGGGGGTCGTGCTCGGTGTCGCTGCCGCTGCTGCGAGTCCCATGCTCGAGCTGTACGCCGACGGCATCGCGTCGGGCGGGCACGACGCGCACCTCGCGATCTTCCACGGTTTCGACATCCCGTTCGCGATCTCGGCCGCCACGATCCTCGGCGGTGTCGCGCTCTTCTTCGCCATGAGGCCGCTCGCCTCGCTCGAGACGGCACGGCCGTTGACCAATCTCGGCAGTGACTTCTACTGGCGATTCATGCGCATCGTCGACCTCGTCTCCGCGCGCGTCACCGCCACCACCCAGCGCGGCTCGCTGCCGTTCTACCTCGGTGTCATCCTCTTGATGTTCATCGCCGCGGTCGGCACCTCGCTCGTCGTCAACAACACCTGGCCGACCGAGTGGCGGCTGTGGGATGGCCCGGCTCAGCTGGGCATCGCCGCCATCATGGCCGTCGCCGCGGTTGCGGTCGCCGGAGCGAACAAGCGGTTCCAGGCCGCCCTGCTCGTGGGCGCGACCGGGTACGGCATGGCGGCGCTCTTCGCCTTCCACGGCGCGCCAGACCTCGCCCTCACCCAGGTGCTCGTCGAGACCGTGACGCTCATCGCCTTCGTGCTCGTGCTGCGCAGGCTCCCGCCGAACCTCGGCGATCTGCACGATTCGCGCCACAAGGTTCTCCGCGCCCTCGTCGGCATCGGCGTCGGGGTGACGATGGCACTCGTGGCGATCATCGCGCTCGCCGCTCGCACGGCGGCTCCGATCTCGCTGGAGCTTCCGCAGCTCGCCTTCGACGGCGGCCACGGCATCAACGTCGTCAACGTCGTGCTCGTCGACATCCGCGGCTGGGACACCCTCGGTGAGCTCTCGGTCATCATCGCCGCCGCGACCGGTGTCGCAAGCCTCGTCTTCCTGCGCTCGCGCACCGACAACCTGCCGCGTCCTCCGCGCGAGGTGCGGCGCACGACACTGCGTGCGCGGCTTCGCCCCCTGCCCGACCGCGGCACACACGAATCACCCGCCTACGAGAACGAGGCGACCACTCGCAGCGCATGGCTGCTCGCCGGATTCAAGCTCGCTCCCGAGAACCGATCGATCCTGCTCGAGGTCGTCGTTCGCCTGCTGTTCCATGCCGTGATCGTCGTGTCGGTGTTCATCCTCTTCAGCGGTCACAACGCGCCCGGTGGCGGGTTCGCGGGCGGACTCGTCGCAGGCCTCGCGCTCGCGGGCCGCTACCTCGCGGGTGGTCGCTACGAACTGGGTGCAGCAGCGCCGCTCGACGCCGGAAAGCTGCTCGGTGCCGGCCTCATTCTCGCTGCGGGCACGGCGACCGTTCCGCTCCTCTTCGGTCTGGGCCCGCTCGAGTCGGTGGTCTTCGCCGCTGACGTGCCGCTGCTCGGTCACCTCGAGTTCGTCTCCTCGACGATCTTCGACATCGGCGTCTACCTCGTCGTCGTCGGAATGGTGCTCGACGTCCTGCGCAGCCTCGGCGCCGAGGTCGACCGTCAGCAAGAAGAAGAGTCCGATGAGATCGAAGAGGGGAGCCTCGTGTGAGCGTCTCCCTCGTGCTCGTCGTCACCATGGCCGTGCTCTTCGCCTGCGGCATCTATCTGCTGCTCGAGCGCAGCTTGACCCGGATGCTGCTCGGCTTCCTGCTCGTCGGCAACGGCGCCAACCTGCTCATCCTCATCGTCTCCGGCCCGGCCGGACTCGCCCCCTTCTACGGCGAAGAAGGCACGATAGCCGACCCTCTGCCGCAGGCCTTCGTGCTCACCTCGATCGTCATCACCTTCGGGGTCTCCGCCTTTCTCATGGCGCTCATCTACCGCTCCTGGCGTCTGGCGCACGCCGACGTCGTCGTCGACGACAGCGACGACATCGAACTCGCGCGCCGCGATGCGAGCGTCGCTGCTGAGGACACTCACGCGGCATCCGGCGATACCGAGTTCGGAACGACCGCCACGGCCGCGGTGTCGACCGCGCTCGACCTCGAGGAGATCGAGCGCGAGGAAGAGACTCGTGCCGCCGCCGAGCGCGAGGCCCAGGAGCGTGAAGTCCAGAGTCGCGATATCGCAGAGCGGGCGGAAGGCGACGCCGGAAAGAAGGGGGATGACGAATGAGCTCCCTCATTCCCCTGGTCGTCTTGCTGCCTCTCCTCGGCGCAGCGACGGCTCTCGTGCTCGCTCGCTACCCGCGGGTTCAGACCCTCATCACGGTCGTCGTGCTCGTCGCCGTGCTCATCATCAGCGCCGTCATGCTCTGGTACGTCGACGCTCACGGTGCGATCGCCATCACGGTCGGCGGCTGGGTGCCCCCCTGGGGCATCGTGCTCGTCGTCGACCGGCTCGCCGCGCTGCTCCTCGTCGTCTCGGCCATCGTGCTGCTCGCGGTGCTCGTCTTCTCCATCGGACAGGGACTCGCCGATGGTGACCGCGATACCCCGGTCTCGATCTACTACCCGACCTATCTGATACTCGCCACGGGCGTCTTCAACGCGTTCATCGCGGGCGATCTCTTCAACCTCTACGTCAGCTTCGAGATACTGCTCGTCGCGAGCTACGTGCTCATCACCCTCGGCGGCACAGAAGCGCGCATTCGTGCCGGAGTGACCTACATCATCGTGAGTCTGGTCTCGTCGGTGCTCTTCCTCGCGGCGATCGCGATGATCTACGCCGCGACAGGCACGGTCAACATCGCCCAGCTGTCGATTCGCCTCGCCGAGCTTCCCTCCGACCTGCAGCTCGTGCTGCACGTCATGCTGCTCGTCGCCTTCGGCATCAAGGCAGCGATCTTCCCGCTCTCGTTCTGGTTGCCCGACTCGTACCCCACGGCGCCCGCCCCCGTCACCGCGGTGTTCGCAGGACTGCTGACCAAGGTGGGCGTCTACGCGATCATGCGCACCGAGATGATCATCTTCCCGGGAGACGAGCTCTTCACCGTTCTGCTCATCGTCGCCGCGCTCACCATGGTCGTCGGCATCCTCGGTGCCGTCGCACAGTCCGACGTCAAGAGGCTTCTGTCATTCACGCTCGTGAGCCACATCGGCTACATGCTGTTCGGAATCGGAATCGGCACCGCCGCGGGGCTCTCGGCCGCGACATACTACGTCGTGCACCACATCACCGTGCAGACCACGCTGTTCCTTGCGGCGGGCCTCGTCGAGCGGCAGGCCGGAACGACCTCGATCAACCGCGTCGGCGGGCTGCTCAAAGCCTCCCCCCTCATCGGTGTGCTGTTCTTCATCCCCATGCTCAACCTCGGTGGAATCCCACCGTTCTCGGGCTTCCTCGGCAAGCTCGCGCTCTTCGAGGCCGGCGCCGCCAACGGCACCGCACTCTCCTGGATACTGATCGGGGCGGGCGCGCTCGTGTCGCTTCTCACGCTCTACGCACTCGCGCGAGCGTGGAACATGGCGTTCTGGCGTGACGCCGACGAGGTGGTGGAGTACGAGCATCCGCTCAACGTCACCGAACAGGACCGCCGCAACGACACGGGCGTCAAAGAAACGCGAGCAACGCCGCGCATCATGACCTTCGCGACGGGCGGAATGGTCGCCGTCACGGTAGCGCTCACGATCTTTGCCGGACCGCTCTTCAACATCAGCGAGCGTGCGGGCGAGAACATCGACGGCCCCGAGTACTACATCCAGACGGTCCTGACGGGGGAGGGGGCGGACTAGTGGCCGAAGCCACGCGCAAGGAAGTCGGTCGGCGTCTATGGCGTCAGCTGCCGCTGCTCATCGCCCTCGTCGCACTCTGGATGAGCCTGTGGGGGCAGATCACCTGGTTCAGCGCCTTAACCGGGATCATCGTCGCCATCACCGTCACCCGGGTGTTCTACCTGCCCCCGGTCGACCTTTCGGGACGATTCAACATCTGGTACGCCGCCGTCTTCTTCGTCCACTTCATTCGCGACGTCGTCTTCGCCTCGTTCCAGGTGGCGTTCCAGGCGATCACGCCGAACGTGCCGCGCAGCTCCATCATCGCGATCCAGCTGCGCACCCGCAGCGACCTCATCATGACGCTCGATGCGATCGCGATGTCACTTGTGCCGGGCTCGCTCGTCGTCGACGTGGACCGTGAGCGCAGCATCCTCTACCTGCACACCTTCGACACCGAGTCGGCCGACGACGTCGAGGCGATGCGTCGGCAGGGACTCATCGTCGAGGCGCGCATCGTGCGCGCCATCGGCTCGCACGACGACCTGCGTGCGATCGGTCACGTCGACCGCCGACGTGTCGATCCGCAGGAACGCAAGGACGACACAGCGAAGAAGGGAGCCCGGGCATGACCGAGTGGGTGTTCTACATCGCGGGCGCGGCCTTCGTGGTCGCGGGCTCGCTCGCGCTCTACCGCATCGCGCGCGGACCCAAACTGCTCGACCGCATGATCGCCTCCGACATGATGCTCACCACCCTGCTGTGCGCGGTCGGTGCTGAGATGGTCTACAACGGCCACACGCGCACGCTGCCCGTCATGCTCGTGCTGGGAGCGACCGCCTTTCTCGGCGCGGTCGTCGTCGCTCGCCACGTCTCACGGAGCGCTCACGATGACGCTTGACGACTGGCTGCGCTCACTGCCCATCGACTATGCGATCGTCGACGGGGTGCTCGACCTGCTCACCGGAGTCTTCGTGCTCGTCGGAGCCTTCCTCTCGTTGGCGGCGGGCATCGGCCTCATCCGATTCCCGGATGCGATCGCGCGCATGCACGCGACGACCAAGCCGCAGATCGCGGGGATAACCTTCATCATCGCGGGTCTCGTGCTGCAGGACAGAACCTGGCAGACGTTCTGGATTCTCTTCGCCGTGCTCTTCTTTCAGCTGCTCACGGCACCGATCTCGGCGCACATGGTCGGTCGCGCCGGCTACCGCACGGGCGTGATGAAGCGGGACCGCATCTTCGTCGATGAGCTTCGCGACGCCGTGGAGCACGCCCAGGACGAGGCCGAAGAGGCAGCGGAGACCGGGGCTATCCCGATCCAGGTGCCGTCGAGTGACGCCGCCCGGGACACGGGGGCAGGAGAGGCCGAGCCGAAGTCTTAGACTCGACCTATGGCCGAGCCGGACATCAAACCCCGTTCCCGAGTCGTCACCGACGGCATTGAAGCGATGACATCGCGCGGAATGCTGCGCGCTGTCGGCATGGGCGACGCTGACTGGGACAAGCCCCAGATCGGCATCGCGAGCTCGTGGAACGAGATCACCCCCTGCAATCTGAGCCTCGACCGCCTTGCCCAGGCGTCGAAGGAGGGCGTGCACTCGGGTGGCGGCTACCCCCTGCAGTTCGGCACGATCTCGGTCTCCGACGGCATCTCCATGGGCCACGAGGGCATGCACTTCTCGCTCGTCTCGCGCGAGGTGATCGCCGACTCGGTCGAGACCGTTATGATGGCCGAGCGCCTCGACGGATCGGTGCTGCTCGCAGGATGCGACAAGTCGCTGCCCGGGATGCTCATGGCCGCTGCGCGCCTCGACCTCGCCTCGGTCTTCCTCTACGCGGGCTCGATCGCCCCCGGCTGGGTCAAGCTCAGCGACGGCACCGAGAAAGACGTCACCATCATCGACTCCTTCGAGGCGGTGGGCGCGGTCAAGGCCGGCACGATGTCGGCCATCGACGCGCACCGCATCGAGTGCGCGATCGCTCCGGGTGAGGGTGCCTGCGGCGGCATGTACACCGCGAACACCATGGCGTCGGTCGCCGAGGCGCTCGGTATGAGCCTTCCCGGCTCCGCCGCGCCGCCCGCCGCTGATCGACGCCGCGACTACTTCGCGCACCGCAGCGGGGAGGCCGTCGTGAACCTGCTGCGACTGGGGATCACGGCCCGCGACATCCTGACCAAGAAGGCCTTCGAGAACGCGATCGCCGTAGCCATGGCGTTCGGCGGTTCGACCAACGTCGTGCTGCACCTGCTCGCGATCGCGCGCGAGGCCGATGTCGAACTCACGCTCGACGACTTCAACCGCATCGGCGACAAGACCCCGCACATCGGCGACCTCAAGCCGTTCGGCAAATACGTCATGAACGATGTCGACCGACACGGTGGCGTACCCGTCGTCATGAAGGCGCTGCTCGATGCCGGGCTCATTCACGGCGATGCCCTCACCGTAACCGGCAAGACGGTCGCCGAGAACCTCGCCGAACTCGACCCCATGCCTCTCGACGGTGAGGTGCTGCGCACGCTCGACAACCCGATTCACGCGACCGGTGGGATCACGATTCTGCACGGCTCCTTCGCGCCGGAGGGTGCCGTCGTCAAGACCGCGGGCTTCGACGCCGAGGTGTTCGAGGGACCTGCCCGCGTGTTCGAGCGCGAGCGCGCCGCGATGGATGCGCTGACTGACGGCGAGATCAAGAAGGGCGACGTCATCGTCATCCGCTACGAAGGCCCCAAGGGCGGCCCCGGCATGCGCGAAATGCTCGCCATCACCGCGGCCATCAAGGGAGCTGGGCTCGGAAAAGATGTACTACTCTTGACAGACGGCAGATTCTCAGGCGGCACAACCGGCCTGTGCATCGGCCATATAGCTCCCGAAGCGGTCGACGCTGGTCCGATCGCCTTCGTGCGCGATGGTGATCTTATTCGGGTCGATATCGCAGGCCGCTCCCTCGACCTACTGGTCGACGCGAGCGAGCTGGAGGCCCGCCGCAACGGCTGGGCCCCGCTACCCCCGCGCTATACCCGTGGCGTTCTCGCAAAGTACTCGAAGCTCGTGCACTCCGCCGCGGAGGGCGCGGTCACCGGGTAGTCTTCACTCTCGCACCGAAGGAAAGTAGATCCCCATGCCCGCGGAAACGAAACCCGTTCCGTCTGCAAAGCCCCGTCCGTCATCGACCGAGCCCGAAATGCTCACGGGGTCGGGCGCGATCCTGCGCTCCCTCGAGATACTCGGCATCACGGATGTCTTCGGGCTCCCCGGCGGCGCGATCATGCCGTTCTACGACGAGCTCATGTCGTCGCCATCGATTCGCCACATTCTCGTTCGGCACGAGCAAGGTGCTGGCCACGCTGCGGAGGGGTACGCGTCATCGACCGGCAAGGTCGGGGTCGCGATCGCCACGTCAGGCCCCGGCGCGACGAACCTCGTGACCGCGATCGCCGACGCGCACATGGACTCCGTGCCGCTGCTCGCCATCACGGGCCAGGTCTTCTCGACGGTCATGGGAACCGATGCGTTCCAGGAGGTCGACATCGTCGGCATCACGATGCCGATCACCAAGCACTCGTTCCTCGTGCGCCGCGCCGAGGACGTTCCGGGCGTGCTTCAGGCGGCCTACCACATCGCCACGACGGGTCGGCCCGGCCCGGTGCTCGTCGACGTCACGAAAGACGCCCAGCAGAACGTCGCACCCTTCGTCTGGCCCGCCGCAGTGGATCTGCCCGGATACCGTCCCGTCATCAAGGCCCACGGCAAGCAGGTGCAGGCGGCGGCCAAGATGCTCGCGAGGGCGAAGCGCCCCGTGCTCTACGTCGGCGGTGGCGTGATTCGCGCCGACGCCTCGAAGGAGCTGCTCGAGTTCGCCGAGCTCTCTGGCGCACCCGTCGTCACAACGCTCATGGCACGCGGAGCCTTCCCCGACTCGAACACGCTGCACCTGGGCATGCCCGGCATGCACGGCAGCGTCCCGGCCGTGCTCGCGCTTCAGGAGAGCGACCTCATCATCGCCCTCGGCGCCCGCTTCGACGATCGCGTGACCGGCAAGCCGAGCGAGTTCGCTCCGGATGCCGAGGTCGTCCATGTCGACATCGACCCCGCCGAGATCTCGAAGATCCGCACGGCCGACGTGCCGATCGTGGGCGACGTGAAAGAGGTGCTCGTCGACCTCGCCGCCTCGTTCGTGACGGCGTCGGCGAGCCACGCCCCCGATTACGCGACCTGGTGGGCCCGGCTCGAGGAGCTGCGTGAGCGCTACCCGCTCGGCTACGACGAGCCGACGGACGGCCTGCTCGCCCCGCAGTACGTGATCGAGCGCATCGGTCAGCTCACCGGCCCCGAGGCGATCTACGCCGCCGGTGTCGGCCAGCATCAGATGTGGGCTGCGCAGTTCATCAAGTACGAGCGGCCGAACTCCTTCCTCAACTCGGGCGGCGCGGGCACCATGGGCTACGGCGTTCCGGCCGCGATGGGGGCCAAGGTCGCGAACCCCGACCGCACGGTGTGGGCGATCGACGGAGACGGATGCTTCCAGATGACGAATCAGGAGCTCGCCACCGCCACGATCAACAACATCCCGATCAAGGTCGCCATCATCAACAACTCCTCGCTCGGCATGGTTCGCCAGTGGCAGACCCTCTTCTACAACGGTCGCCACTCGTTCACCGACCTCAACACGGGCCACGACACCGCCATGATCCCCGACTTCGTGAAGCTCGCCGACGCGTACGGCGCCCTCGCCATCCGCGTGACGAAGAAGGAGGAGGTGGACGCCGCGATCGCGCTCGCGAACGAGACGAACGACCGTCCCGTCGTCATCGACTTCATCGTGAGCGCCGACGCCATGGTGTGGCCGATGGTGCCGCAGGGCGTGGGCAACTCATCGGTGCAGTACGCGCGGGAACACGCACCCGAGTGGGAAGAGGAGTAGGTCATGTCTCACGTTCTTTCCCTTCTCGTCGAGGACAAGCCGGGCCTGCTCGCTCGTGTCGCCGGCCTCTTCGCTCGCCGCGGCTTCAACATCGAGAGCCTCGCCGTGGGCAAGACCGAGATCGCGGGACTCTCCCGCATCACGGTCGTCGTCGACGTCGAACAGGCGCCGCTCGAGCAGGTGACGAAGCAGCTCAACAAGCTCGTCAACGTCGTCAAGATCGTCGAGCTCGACCCGACCCAGACCGTGGAGCGCGAGCACATGCTCATCAAGGTGCGCGTCGACAACTCGACCCGAAGCCAGGTGCTCGAGGCGACGAACCTGTTCCGGGCGCGCATCGTCGATGTGGCGACGGATGCCCTCGTCATCGAGGTGACGGGCGACACGGCGAAGGTGCAGGCGCTGCTGCGGGTGCTCGAGCCATTCGGCATCAAGGAGATCGCGCAGAGCGGCCTTCTTGCGATCGGCCGCGGAGCGAAATCGATCACCGACCGCGTACTCAAGAACTGAATCCACCCGCCGGTCTCGATACGCCGACTGCGTCGGCTACTCGACCGGCAGAGAAACTGAACCGAAAACCGCTGGTCGAGTAGCGCGAAGCGCGTATCGAGACCGGCCCCGACAACCGAAAACCTCGCTGGTTGAGTAGCGCGAAGCGCGTATCGAAACCGCACCACACGAAAGAAGGAGCACCCCATGGCCGAGATCTTCTACGACAAAGACGCCGACCTCTCCATCATCCAGGGCAAGAAGGTGGCCGTCATCGGCTACGGCTCGCAGGGTCACGCGCACGCCCAGAACCTGCGCGACTCGGGCGTCGAGGTGCGCATCGGCCTGAAGCCTGACTCGAAGTCGGTGGCGAAGGCCGAGGAGGCCGGCTTCACCGTGCAGCCCTCGGCGGAGGCGGCCAAGTGGGCCGACGTCGTCGTCGTCCTCGCCCCCGACCAGCACCAGCGCGGGCTCTACGCCGCCGACATCAAGGACAACCTCGAGCCCGGCAACGCCCTCGTCTTCGGTCACGGCTTCAACATCCGCTTCGGCTACATCGAGGCGCCGGATGGTGTCGACGTCATCATGGTCGCCCCCAAGGGTCCGGGCCACACCGTGCGCCGCGAGTACGAGGCGGGTCGCGGCGTTCCCGTGATCGTCGCCGTCGAGAAGGACGCCACGGGCGCCGCGTGGCCGCTCGTGCTCAGCTACGGCAAGGCGATCGGCGGTCTGCGCGCCGGCGGCATCAAGACGACCTTCACCGAGGAGACCGAGACCGACCTGTTCGGTGAGCAGGCCGTGCTCTGCGGCGGCGTCTCGCAGCTCGTCCAGTACGGCTTCGAGACCCTCACCGAGGCGGGCTACCAGCCCGAGGTCGCCTACTTCGAGGTGCTGCACGAGCTCAAGCTCATCGTCGACCTCATGTGGGAGGGCGGCATCGCCAAGCAGCGCTGGAGCGTCAGCGACACCGCCGAGTACGGCGACTACGTCTCCGGCCCGCGCGTCATCGACCCGCACGTCAAGGAGAACATGCAGGCGGTGCTCGCAGACATCCAGTCGGGCGCCTTCGCCAAGCGGTTCATCGCCGACCAGGATGCCGGAGCCCCGGAGTTCAAGGAGCTTCGCGCCAAGGGCGAGGCGCACCCCATCGAGGCCACCGGCAAGCAGCTGCGTGCGCTCTTCGCGTGGAAGTCGCAGGATGACGACTACACGGATGGCAGCGCGGCGCGCTGACATCCGTGCAGTCGTCTACGACGACGCAGTGTTCGTTGCGGCGCCTGCCCCCGGCAGGCGCCGGTGACGGCAGCGCTGCGCGCTGACCGCTCCTGACCACC
Source organism: Cryobacterium sp. (assembly GCA_019638935.1). Lineage (GTDB taxonomy): Bacteria > Actinomycetota > Actinomycetes > Actinomycetales > Microbacteriaceae > Terrimesophilobacter. The sequence continues at coordinate 8,883 of JAHBSW010000022.1, read as the reverse complement.
CGACACTCCCCGCACCGCCCACGGCGACCGGGGCGTTTCGTGTGCGAAATGCAGGAGATTCTGGGTCAGGAGACCGTTTCTCCGGCGAGATCGGGTGCAATGTCGCGAATCTCCTGCATTTCGCAGGGGCCGGCGGGGTCAGGGGGTTTGGAGAGTGTTCGAGAGCCACTCGGTGAAGGTGATGGTGCCCTTGAGGTAGTCGTCGCCCTCGGGCCGCAGCGCGCCCGTCGCCATGGGGCGGCTCGCCGCGCCCGGAAGGGTGACGGGGATGACGAGCTTGCGCATCCGTCGGGCCCTCGCCACACGGCGTGCAAGATCGACGAGTTGGTGCTGCTCGGGGCCGGCGAGTTCGACGATGGCTTCGCCCCGGGGCTTGGGTGCCGGTGTGGTCGCGAGATCGATGAGCACGCCGGCGACTTCGCTCGAGGCGACCGCCTGCGTGAGCATCCGTGGGATGAGCGCGAACGGGCCGGGCACCCGTGCGAGGTTCGTTTCGGCGAACTCGAAGAACTGCGTCGCGCGCAGAATCGTCAGGGGAACCCCGCTCGCGCGATACTCCTGCTCCTGCGCGAGCTTGCCTTCGTAATAGCCGAAGGGGATGCGATCGATCCCGACGATGGAGAGCACGACGATGCGCGAGACACTGGCTGTGCTCGCCGCGGCTCCGACGTTGCGGGCGACGGTGCTGAAGAACTCCACGGCCTTGGATCTCGACAGGGTGTCGACGTTGCTGCAGTCGATGACGGCATCGGCACCAGCGAGAGCGGCGTCGAGGCCGTCACCGGTCAGAAGATTCACGCCCTCTCGGCGAGAGATCGATGCTACGTCGTGCCCCGCATCCCTCAGCCGAGCAGCGACCTGCGAGCCGACGAGTCCCGTTCCTCCTGCGACGACGATCTTCACGAGTGCTCCTTAGTGTCGTTCTCGGTGATACCTCCATTCTTCACCGCTCAGTGCCCACCACGTAGCACTCACCACGCCGCACTCACCACGCAGCGGACTGCGCGCTCCCTCTCGGCACGCGATAGAGTCGCAGGCATGAGCGACGAGCACGAGGAGGCTCTCTCCTGGGGCGACGAGCGCGACCCGACTTTCGTGTCGTCGAAGGTCGCGAAGCCGGCGAAGCCTTCGGCGGCGACCGACCCAGTTGCCCGCACGGCTATGAGTTCGGCGCTGCTCATTTTCTATGGGGCGCTCGCGGGCGTCTACGTGCTCTACACCGTCGGCTGGGTGCTTGCGGCGCTCGGCGACACGACCCCGAGCGTGAGCGTGTTCGCGCAACTCATGCATGAGTTCGGCCTGTTCTGCGCCATCGCCGCCCCCGCGCTGTGGGCGATCGCGGTGTTCGTGCTGGCAAGGCGTCCGGCCACCCGGGCAGCCGGGCTCGCGATCGGCGCCCTGGTGCTGGTTCCGTGGCCGTTCGTGTTGGGAGGGCTGACGTGAGCAGGCAGACGGATGCCTCCAGCCCCGCTCCGGCATCGGGAGCCGCGACGGGTGCGGTGAGCGCGGCATCCCGCGACCGCCGCAACTGGATCTTCTGGACCGTTGTCGCGCTCTTCGCCGTGCTCTACGCGCAGGATCTGTTCCAGGCCGTCACGGATGCGTTCGGCGTTCCCGCCGACCTCGAGGCGCTCAACGCGCTGCGGGCGGAAGCCGAGCTGCCGCCGATCGCGGTTCCCTGGGTGCCCATCATCGTGAACCTGGCGCTGCCGCCACTGGTGTTCGGGGCCGCGCTCGTGATCTCGTGGCGGCGTTCTGCGCTTGTCACGGCGCTCGTCTTCGCCACGGGACTCGGTCTCGTCGCCGTGCTCACGCTCGACATGTACATGGTTGCAGGGCTGCTCGTCACTTGATGGAGTCTCCATCCGCCCGGTTTCGCGACGGTCGAGACGACCGTCTTCGCTGACACCGGCGGCGAGCGCCAGAAGTGGCCCTCGCTCAGTGCCGAGGGGCGCGCGTAACGCTGCGAGCGGCTGCAGTAATGTTGCAAGTGCCGTGCCCGTGTGCGCCGCGGCGAACTCCCAACTCTCACTAGGTTCAAGGATTCGATTCGTGGCGAAACCGATCGTGCTGATCGCAGAAGAACTCTCTCCGGCGACCGTCGACGCCCTCGGGCCCGACTTCGATGTGCGCAACGTCGACGGCACCGATCGGGCGGCTCTGCTCGCGGCGCTGCCCGAGGCGAAGGCGCTGCTGGTGCGCTCGGCGACGCAGGTCGACGCCGAGGCGGTCGGTGTCGGCCGGAACCTCACCGTCATCGCCCGTGCCGGCGTGGGCCTCGACAACGTCGACGTCAAGGCGGCGACCGAGGCGGGCGTCATGGTCGTCAACGCCCCGACCTCGAACATCGTCTCCGCTGCCGAGCTCGCGATCGGCCACCTGCTGAGCCTCGCGCGCTTCATTCCCGACGCCAATCACTCGCTGAAGGCGGGGGAGTGGAAGCGCTCGCAGTTCACCGGCACCGAGCTCTTCGAGAAGACCGTCGGCATCGTCGGCCTCGGCCGCATCGGCACGCTCGTCGCTCAGCGACTCGCGGCCTTCGGCACCGAGCTCGTCGCCTACGACCCCTACGTCACTCCGACGCGCGCTCAGCAGCTCGGCGTGCAGCTGCTGAGCCTTGACGAGCTCATGGCGACCTCGGACTTCATCACCGTGCACATCCCGCGCACCCCCGAGACGACGGGGCTCATCGGCGCGGAACAGTTCGCCCTTGCCAAGCCGTCTTTGCGCATCGTCAACGCGAGCCGGGGCGGCATCATCGACGAGGATGCCCTCGCCGACGCCCTTCGCACGAACCGGATCGCGGGTGCCGGTCTCGACGTCTTCGTCAACGAGCCGCCGAAGGGCTCACCGCTGCTCGAGCTGGACAACATCGTCGTCACCCCCCACCTGGGCGCATCGACCGATGAGGCGCAGGAGAAGGCCGGGGTCTCCGTCGCCAAGTCGGTGCGACTCGCGCTGGGCGGGGAGCTGGTTCCGGATGCGGTCAACGTCGCCGGGGGAGTCATCGACCCGACGGTGCGTCCCGGCATTCCGCTCATGGAGAAGCTCGGTCAGATCTTCAGCGGTCTCGCCGCCAGCCCGGTCACGAACATCGATGTCGAGGTGCGGGGCGAGATCGTCGAGTTCGATGTCAACGTGCTGAAGCTCGCAGCACTCAAGGGCTATTTCACGAACATCGTGAGCGAGGCGGTGTCGTACGTCAACGCCCCGCTCCTCGCCGAGCAGCGCGGCATCCCGGTGCGGCTGCTCACCGATCCGGTGAGCGACGAGTACCGCAACCTCATCACCATCCGTGGTGGCCTCGCCGACGGCACCGAGGTCTCGGTATCGGGCACCCTCGTCGGCACGAAGCAGACCCAGAAGATCGTGCAGATCAACGGCTACGACGTCGAGGTGACGGTGGCCGACTACCTCGTCGTCATGGTCTACACCGACCGTCCCGGGGTCATCGCGATCTTCGGCCGTGAGTTCGGCGACGCGGGCATCAACATCGCGGGCATGCAGGTGGGGCGTCGCGAGGCCGGCGGTCAGGCGCTCAGCGTTCTCGTCGTCGATTCGCCCGTCGCCGATGATCTGCTCGAGAAGGTGCGACACGAAATCGACGCCGACTTCCTCCGCCAAATCGTCATCACGGAGTAGTCGGCGCCGATCTCCCGCACCACACGGCCTATGAAAGAGCTATGGAATTGTGGGGATGCTTCGCTCAGACGAGCGGGTCGCCGTCATCCACTCGCGATTCACGCTGAGTGACCTGCTGCGCTCCTGAGGAGTCAACGTGGCGCACGGTTTCGATGCTGGAGCGGCGTCGCATGGTGAGGATGAGCGAGATGATGAACACGACGACCCCAGCACCCATCAGCAGGTAGCCGATCATATCGAGATCTGCCCATTCGACCTGAAGGTTCAACGCGAAGGTCACGATTGCGCCGAGTACGAACAAAACGATTCCGGTTCCGATGCCCATGCTGTTCCTCTCTGTGCTGAATGACCTTTACCTTCGCGGTCGAGCATGTGTGGTCCCTGTGCGTTGACTGATCGCGACCTGGGTGCGCGACGAAACGGTCGATCGCCGCGCAAGCGAACGCCGATAGGCTCTCTCGCGTGAGGGATGCGCAGCGGGCAGTACGGGGTGAAGGTGTGGTGGGCCTGCGTCGGGCTCTGCGCGCGGCGGCGGCCTTCGCGATTGCAGCGGGGGTGGGTCTCGGTGCCCCGCTCGCGATGCCGACGGCCGCATCCGCTGCCGGTGTCGGTGCTGCCGGTGTCGAAGACTTCATCTTCGAATCGTTCGACGCCGACTACTACCTCGGCATCGATGCGAGCGGCCATGCGACGCTGAGGACGGTGGAGACGCTCGTGGCGGTCTTCCCCGACTTCGATCAGAACCGGGGCATCATTCGGGCGATCCCGAACGACTACGACGGGGTGCCGCTGGAGACCCGCATCGAGGGCGTCACCGACGCCAGCGGCGCGCCGGTGCCGTTCGAGCAGGTCACTCGTGCGGGCTTCACCGAGCTCGCGCTGGGCACCGACGACTATGTGCATGGCCGCACGACCTACGTCATCAGCTACGAGCAGCGCAACGTGGTGCGTGCGTTCAGTGACACGAGCTCCGACGAGTTCTACTGGGACACCAACGGCACCGGGTGGGCACAGCCGTTCGGCGCGATCGGCGTTCGCGTGCACGTCGCCGAAGAGCTCGCCGAGCTGCTGAGCGGGCAGGCCGCCTGCTACGTGGGGGCGGCCGGTGAGTCGGGCGACTGCAGTCTCGAGCGTGTCGACGAGGAGACCGGGCCGATGTTCCTTGCGCACGCCCGAGCGCTCGGCCCCGGCGAGAACCTCACCGTCGCCATCGGTTTCGCGCCCGGCACGTTCGTGCAGGTGCCGCCCACGGCAGCGCCGAATCCCCCGGGATCGGGCTGGCCGTACGAGCCGCCCGTGTCGCTCGAGGACGGAGGTTCGGTGTGGCCAGCACTCGTTGCAGGAACCACCGCCGCACTCGCCGCGGTCGGAGCCGTCTGGGTCGGGGTTCGGCGATTCTCCGGACCCAAGGAGCCCCGGGGGCGCGGTTACATCGTCGCCCAGTACACGGCACCCAAGAATCTCACCGTGCTCGAGGCTGCGAGCCTTCTCGGGAAGGGGCAGCGAGGCATCGCCGCCCAGATCGTGAGTCTTGCGGTGCGCAAGAAGCTGCGCATCCTCGACTACCCGGTCAACTCGATGAGCGCGGACTACGCCGTTCAACTGCTCGATCCCGACGGGCTGGAGCCTATCGAGGGTCAGCTGCTCATCGCTCTCTTCGGCCCTGACCTTCGACCCGGGGCGGTGGTCGATCTGGGCGTCGAGTCCAACGCGCTCGCCGCCGAGTTGTCGCGGGTCTCGAGCAGCGCCCGAGAGAGCATCAGGGCACGCGGCCTCATCGGCTCGCGCTCCTCGCTGGGCGGATGTCTCGTCGCCGCACTCCTGTTCGTCATCACCCTCGTCGGGTCTTTCGCGGTGGTGGCTCTGTCGGCGTTCGGCGGCTTCTCGCCCTGGCTCATCGTCGCGGTTCTCTTCGCCATCGTCTGCGTCGTCCTCGCGGCGGGGTTCGCCTATCGGCCGCCGGTGATGAGCGACGAGGGCGTCGAGTATCGGGACTATCTCATTGGCATCCGTGAGTACCTGCAGCTCGCCGAAGCGGACCGGCTGCGGATGCTGCAGAGCGCGAGCGGCGCGGATCGAATCGACCTCGGCGACGGCGTCGGTGTCGTCAAGCTCTACGAGAAGCTGCTGCCCTTCGCCGTGCTCTGGGGGATCGAGCGGGAGTGGGCGAAAGAACTCGCCGTCTACTACGAGGCGAACTCGGTGCAGCCCGAGTGGTTCACGAGCTCGAGCGGGTTCTCGGCCACCGTATTCCTCAATGCGGTTGGCGGGCTCACGAGCTCGGTGAGCACGAGTGCGGCGGGCGTCACGTCGTCGTCATCATGGTCGGGCAGCAGCGGAGGATCGTTCAGCGGAGGATCGTTCGGCGGCGGCTTCTCGGGTGGCGGCGGTGGCGGTGGAGGCGGAGGCGGGCGCTGATCGTCACACTCGTTCCGCCGCGATACGCTGGCAGACAGGCTTTAGTGACGAGGAGTGTGCATGAGCAAGGTGCTCGATCTTGCAGTGATCGCTGGCGATGGAATCGGCCCCGAAGTCATCGCGGAGGCTCTCAAGGTCATCGATGCCGCGGTCGGCTCCGGTGTGACGGTGAGGAGCACGGAGTACCCGTTCGGCGCGACGCACTTCATCGAGACCGGTGTCATCCTCGGTGATGACGATCTCACGGCGCTCGCCAAGCACGACGCCATCCTGCTCGGCGCGGTCGGTGGCGATCCTCGCGACCCGCGTCTCGCCGGCGGGATCGTCGAGCGGGGACTCTTGCTGAGGCTGCGCTTTGCGTTCGACCATCACGTGAACCTGCGCCCCGGCATCCTGCTGCCCGGCGTCGCCTCGCCGCTCGCGAACCCGGGCGTCGTCGACTTCGTTGTCGTGCGCGAGGGAACCGAGGGTCCCTACACGGGCAATGGCGGCTCGCTGCGCACGGGCACCGTTCATGAGGTCGCGACCGAGACCAGTGTCAACACGGCGTACGGCGTCGAGCGAGTCGTGCGCTTCGCGTTCGAGCTGACGGCAACGCGCGATCGCAAGAAGCTCACGCTCGTGCACAAGACCAACGTGCTCACCCACGCGGGAGGACTCTGGCAGCGCGTCGTCGGCGACGTGGCGACGGAGTTCCCCAGCGTCGAGGTCGACTACCAGCACGTCGACGCGGCGACGATTCATCTGGTAGCCAACCCGGGGCGCTTCGATGTCATCGTGACTGACAACCTCTTCGGTGACATCCTCACCGATCTCGCGGCGGCGATCACGGGCGGAATCGGACTCGCGGCATCCGGCAATCTGAACCCGAGCGGCGAGTATCCGAGCATGTTCGAGCCCGTGCACGGTTCGGCGCCCGACATCGCGGGCAAGCAGCTCGCAGACCCGACGGCGGCCATTCTCTCTGCGGGCCTGCTGCTCGAAGCCCAAGGTTTCACGGATGCCGCAGCACGAGTGCGCGAGGCCGTCGCCGCCGACCTGGTGGCGCGCGGCACCGAGAGCCGCAGTACTTCCCAGGTGGGCGACGCGATCGTCGCCCGGCTTGTGGATGCAGAATAGACGAACAGACACCGAGTATTCGACCCGCACCCCGATTGGAGACGGCATGACCATCGCGACGACACCAGCGCTGGACTGGCAGGTGACCCGCAATCTTGCGGCGCGCAGCCCCCAGGAGCGTGACGCGATCCTTGCGAACCCTGGGTTCGGTCAGCACTTCACGGACCACACGGTCGACGTGTGCTGGTCGGTGGGCGGCGGATGGCACCGTCCGCGCGTGCAGCCGTACGGACCGATCAGCCTCGACCCATCGGCCGCGGTCTTGCACTACGGGCAGGAGATCTTCGAAGGCCTGAAGGCCTACCGCCACGCCGACGGATCGATCTGGACGTTCCGTCCCGAAGCGAACGCCGCGCGCATGCAGCGCTCCGCTCGTCGACTCGCTCTGCCCGAGCTGCCGGTCGAGTACTTCATCGACGCGCTCGAGCAGCTCATCGCGATCGACGGCGAATGGGTTCCGAGCGAGCCCGAGACGAGCCTGTACCTGCGGCCGTTCATGTTCGCGAAGGAGGCCTTTCTCGGGGTGCGGCCCGCCAACAAGGTCGCGTTCTACCTCATCGCCTCACCGGCCGGCCCGTACTTCTCGGGAGGGGTCGCCCCCGTCTCGATCTGGCTGTCGACGAACTACGCGCGCGCGGGCAAGGGCGGCACGGGTGCGGCGAAGACGGGCGGCAACTACGCGTCGAGTCTCCTGCCTCAGGCGGAGGCGGCCGAGAACGGATGCCAGCAGGTGCTCTTTCTGAGCGAGGATACCTATCTCGAGGAGCTCGGCGGCATGAACGTCGTGCTGGTCTATCGTGACGGCACCCTGGTCACGCCGGACTCGGACAGCATTCTCGAGGGCATCACGCGCGACTCGATCCTGCAGCTCGCACGCGACCGCGGGCACAGGGTCGAGCAGCGTCGCGTCACGATCGACGAGTGGCGTGAGGGTGCGGCATCCGGTGACATCACCGAGGTGTTCGCCTGCGGCACGGCCGCCGTCGTGACCCCGATCGGTCAGCTCAAGGCCGCCGATTTCACGATCGGGTCGCCGGATGCCGTGGCCGGCGAGGTGACGATGTCGCTTCGCGAGGAACTCACGGACATTCAGTACGGGCGCGTCGAGGACCGCCACGGCTGGTTGCACCGACTCGACAACTAGCCGCACCATTTCTTGGGGTGGCGGCCGGAGCGCCGGATGCTGGGCCTCCAGTACTGTTGGGTGAGTGAAGATCGCCCGTTTCAGCACCGATTCGCAAGACCCCCGCTTCGGCATCGTCGACGACAGTGAACTCGTCGTGTTGAAGGGCGACCCCATGTTCGGCGGGTTCGATACGACGGGGGAGCGCATCGCGCTCGACGACGCGAGGCTGCTGGCGCCGACGATCCCGCGGTCGAAGGTCGTCTGCGTGGGAATGAACTACGCGGCGCACCGTGCCGAGCTCGGCCCGGATTCGCCCGACAACCCGCTCATCTTCCTCAAGCCGAACACCTCGGTCATCGGCCCGGGTGACCCCATCGTGATCCCGCCGGTCGACGGACGCATCGTTCACGAGGGCGAGCTCGCGGTCGTCATCGGTCGCATCGCGAAGCAGGTGAAGGCCGCGGACTGGGAGGACTACGTCTTCGGCTACACGATCGCGAACGACGTGTCGGCCCGCGACGTGATGTTCGCTGACGGGCAGTGGGCTCGCGCGAAGGGTTACGACACGTTCTGCCCGC
>JAHBSW010000021.1 GCA_019638935.1 Cryobacterium sp. | reverse complement strand
CGCGGCATCCGCGGCAACGTCTGCGCCTAGCTCCTGCGTCACGGTCTCTCCTTCAGTGAGCGGCGGGTGCCGCGGGTTCTGCGTCATCGGTGTCGTCTTCGTCGGGCGGGTTGGTGCGGCAGAAGTGCTCTCCGATGAGCCCACCGATGAGCAGCACGATCGCTCCGAGCGCGCTTGCGGCGACGACCCACACCGAGCCTAACCCCACGATCGACCGGCTCAGCAGAAAGACGAGCGCACCGAGGGCGGCCCCGAACAGGAGTGCGCCGGTGAACGCGGATGCCTTCGCGAAGACGAGCACGCGGGTCGCGTAGAAGGGGTCGACCTTCGCGTCGCCACCGCGCACGGTCTTGCGCACGGGCCAGGCGAGGGCGATGACGAGCAGTCCGACGACGCCGAGGGTGAGGGCGAGCGTGAGCGGGGGGATGATGATGGGCTGGCCCATCGCGGCGAGCGCGAGCTCGGCGAGCGCCGAGATGACGAGTCCGATCGCGCCGAGGAGCACGAGGGAGCCGGGCCGGGTGCGGGTCATCGTGCGACTCCCCTCGGCGATTCCGCGCCGTGCGACGACCCGGGTCCGCGCGAAGGCTCGGGCCTCCAGAGCGGCTCCGCGTCGAGTTCGGTGACCGGATCGGCGGCCGTGCCTCTCGCGCTGGCCAGGGCAGCGCCGAGCAGGTCGGCGACCCTGCCGCGGCCGGTGAGCGAGGCATCCGGCTGCACGCTCGCCCAGGGGTGGAGCACGAAGGCGCGTTCGTGCGCACGCGGGTGCGGCAGCGTGAGCGTGTCGGTGGCACGCTCGAGGCCCGCGAAGTCGATGAGGTCGAGGTCGAGGGTGCGGTCGCCCCAGCGCGTCGTGCGGACGCGCCCGAACTCTGCTTCGACGGCGTGCAGCTCGGCGAGCAGCTCCTCCGGGGTGAGAGCGCTGTCGACGAGCACGACGGCGTTGAGGTAGGCGGGGGCGGTCTCGTCGACTCCGTCGAGCGTGAGCGCCGGGGTCTCGATGATGCCGGATGCCCGCCTCACCCTCACACCGTCGATCGCGTTGATCGCGGTGACCGCGCCGCGCAGCGTCGACTCCCTGTCGCCCTGGTTGCTGCCGAGGGCGATGACGGCGGGAAGCCAGGCGCGCATCCGGGTCATGCATCCACCCCGCCGGCTCGGTGTCTCGACCTCGTGATCGTCACGGCGACGTCGTCGAAGGGCACGGTGATCGGCGCGGACGGCTTGTGCACGGTCACCCGCACCGCCGACACGGCCGTCGACCAGCGGCCGAGCACGCCCGCGGCGATGCGCTCGGCGAGGGTCTCGATGAGGTCGGTCGGGGTGCCCTCGACCTCGGCGACGATGAACTCGGCGAGCTCGCCGTAGTGGAGGGTGTCCGTGACGTCGTCGCTCGCGGCGGCGGCGGCGAGGTCGACCCACGCGGTGGCGTCGACGACGAACTCCTGACCGTCACGCCTCTCGTGGTCGAAGACGCCGTGGTGTCCGAAGGCGCGCACCCCGGTGAGGGTGATGTGGTCGCCAGCCGCGGCGTCGAAGGCCGCGCCGACACCGCGCGGTGCCTCAGCCACGCCCCGCCTCCAGCTCGCGCGGGCTGTGGTCGCGGCCGTGGCTCCACGCACTCCACACGTCGAGGGCGGCGAGGGTGCTCGCGGCGTCGTGCACGCGCACCCCCCACACCCCCGATTCGGCGGCGAGAGCGCTGATGACGGTGGTGGGCTGATCGCGCTCGTTGGTGGAGGCATCCGCCGGCAGGAGCGGGGCGAGGAATCGCTTGCGCGATGCCCCGATGAGCACGCGGTAGCCGAGCCCGGTCAGCTCGTCGAGTCGCCCGAGCAGCTGCCAGTTGTGCTCGGAGCTCTTCGCGAACCCCAGCCCGGGGTCGATGATGATGCGACGCGGCTTCACGCCCGCGACGATGAGCTCGGCGATGCGGTGCTTGAGCTCCTCGCGCACGGTGCGCACGACATCCGTGTACTGGGCGAGTTGGTCCATGTGGGCGCTCGGCCCGCGCCAGTGCATGGCGATGAAGTCGAGTCCGCTCTCGGCGGCGACGCGGCGCATGCCCTTGTCGGCGAGGCCGCCAGAGACGTCGTTGATCATGGTGACGCCCGCCTCGACGGCCGCTTCGGCGGTGGCGGAGCTCATCGTGTCGATGCTCACGGGGATTCCCCGCGCGACGAGCTCAGTGATGACGGGCAGTACGCGCGACTTCTCCTCGAGGGAGTCGACGCGCGCGGCACCGGGCCTCGTCGACTCTCCGCCGACATCGATGAGACTGGCCCCCGACGCGACGAGTTCCTCGGCGTGACGGATCGCGCCGTCGATCGTCGTATACTTGCCGCCGTCGCTGAACGAGTCGGGGGTGACATTGAGGATTCCCATGATGACGGGGCGCTCCGTCGACCCCGGGCGCGAGGTTCTCGTGGTCACCGACCGTCCTCCGCTGCGTGCTCGAATCGTGCGCCATCGTCACGCCGGGTCATGAGGGCGACGATCTCGGTGCGGGCCGCGGGCTCGTCGAGAGTGCCGCGCGACGCGAGCGTGACCGTCGTGGAACCGGCCTGACGCGGGCCGCGCGCGGTGACGCATCCGTGGCTCGCTTCGACGACGACGAGCACCCCGCGCGCGTCGAGGCCGGCCTCGAGGGCGTCGGCGATCTGCTCGGTGAGGCGCTCCTGCAGCTGGGGGCGCGAGGCGACGGTCGCGACGACGCGCGGCAGAGCGCCGAGGCCGACGACGCGATCGCGCGGAGCGTAGGCGACGTGCGCAACGCCGAGCATGGGCACGAGGTGGTGCTCGCACATGGAGCGGAACTCGATGCCGCGCATGATGACGGGTCCGGATGCCTCGCTCACCTCGGGCGCGATCGAGCCGCTGAGGTGGGTGGTCGGGTCGACTCCGATGCCGCAGAAGTACTCGCGCCACGCCTCCGCGACGCGACGCGGGGTCTCGGCGAGGCCGTCGCGAGCGGGATCCTCACCGATCGCGAGCAGCAGCTCGGTGACGGCCGCTTCGATGCGCGCCGTGTCGATGCGCTGCTCATCCACCATGTGCCAGCCCTTTCGCCTGCTACGCGGTCGCGATTCCGGGGGCGCTTCGCGGTGCTCTCTTGGTGGCCTTCTTGGGCTTCTCGACGGCAGCAGCGACATCCGCCTTGATGGGTACCTCGACGGGCGGGCGGTCGGAGACGGGGCGCTCCTCGCTGGAGAGCCACTGGGGGCGCTCGTCGAGCTTGACGACGTCGGTGAAGATATCGGCGAGCTGGTTGTGGTCGAGGGTCTCCTTGTCGAGCAGCTCGCTGGCGAGGCGGTCGAGCACGTCGCGGTTGACGCTGAGCACCTTCCACGCCTCGTCGTGGGCCTGCTCGATCAGCGAGCGCACATCGGTATCGACGCGCTCGGCGAGGGATTCGGAGTAGTCGCGCTGGTGGCCCATGTCGCGTCCGAGGAAGACCTCGCCGCTGGACTGGCCGAGCTTGACGGCTCCGACGTTGGCGCTCATCCCGTATTCGGTGACCATCTTGCGGGCGATCGAGGTGGCCTTCTCGATGTCGTTGGAGGCACCCGTGGTGGGGTCGTGGAAGACGAGTTCCTCGGCGACGCGACCGCCCATGGCGTAGGTGAGCTGGTCGAGCAGCTCGTTGCGCGTGACCGAGTAGCGGTCTTCGAGGGGCAGCACCATGGTGTAGCCGAGGGCACGGCCCCGCGGCAGGATGGTGACCTTGGTGACCGGGTCGGTGTGACGCATCGCGGCGGCGGCAAGCGCGTGACCGCCCTCGTGGTACGCCGTGATGAGCTTCTCCTTGTCGCTCATGCGGCGGGTGCGGCGCTGGGGGCCGGCCATGACGCGGTCGACCGCCTCATCGAGGGCGCGGTTGTCGATGAGCTGCGCGTTCGAGCGGGCGGTGAGCAGTGCGGCCTCGTTGAGCACGTTGGCGAGGTCGGCACCCGTGAAGCCGGGGGTCTTGCGCGCGAGCACCTCGAGGTCGACGTTCGCCGACATGGGCTTGCCTTTAGCGTGCACCTCGAGGATCCTCTTGCGCCCCTGCAGGTCGGGGGCGTCGACGCCGATCTGGCGGTCGAAGCGACCGGGACGCAGGAGGGCGGGGTCCAGGATGTCGGGGCGGTTCGTCGCGGCGATGAGGATGACGTTGGTCTTGACGTCGAAGCCGTCCATCTCGACGAGCAGCTGGTTGAGGGTCTGCTCGCGCTCGTCGTGGCCGCCGCCCATGCCGGCGCCGCGGTGGCGACCGACGGCGTCGATCTCGTCGACGAAGATGATGGCGGGGGAGTTCTCCTTGGCCTGGGTGAAGAGGTCGCGCACGCGGCTGGCGCCGACGCCGACGAACATCTCGACGAAGTCCGAGCCGGAGATCGAGTAGAAGGGAACGCCGGCTTCGCCGGCGACGGCACGGGCGAGCAGGGTCTTTCCGGTTCCGGGGGGGCCGTAGAGCAGCACGCCCTTGGGGATGCGGGCGCCGACTGCTTGGAACTTGGCGGGGTCCTGCAGGAACTCTTTGATCTCGTGGAGCTCTTCGACCGCTTCGTCGGCGCCCGCGACATCCGCGAACGTGACGGTCGGCTGGTCTGCGGAGACGAGCTTTGCCTTGGACTTGCCGAACTGCATGACCTTGCTGCCGCCGCCCTGCATGGAGCGGAACAGGAACCAGAAGATCAGGCCGATGATGAGGAACGGAAGGAGCAGCCCGAGCATGGAGGTGAACCAGTTCGGGTTGCTCACCTTGTCGTCGAAGGACTTGAGGCCGGCGTTCGTGACCGTGGTGACGACCTCTTCGCCGCGGGGAAATGCGTAGTAGAACTGAACGTTCTTGCCGTTCGCACCGGGCTGGGTGAGCACGAGGTCGACGCGCTGTTCGCCGTCATGGATCTGGGCGCTCTCGACCCGGTTGGTCTTCAGCAGCTGGAGACCCTCTTGGGTGGTGATCTCGCGGAACCCGGTGCCGCCGAGAAAGCTGAACCCGATCGTGACGATGAGGATGGCGGCGGCGATGTAGAGGAAGGGTCCGCGAAGAAAGCGCTTGAAATCCATGTGCGAACCGGGAATCGAGCCCGGCACCTTTCTGGGGTTAAGGGTACCGGAGCGTGTCTGGGCACCCACTCGCTGTTTGCTGGAGGCTTAACGCGCGCTGACGCGACAACACTCGCCGGTTGAGGAGCGCGACGAACCGTGAGGCGGCCAATCTCGCTGGTTGAGTAGCCCGGCTCCGCCGGGCGTATCGAAACCTCACCTCAAGATGCGCTAGTTCCGAACCTGCCGAAGCTCGCCCGGCACCGGAAACGGCAACTCATACCGATCCGCATTACTCCCCACAGCGGATGCCGCCCCGAACTCATCAGCGATCACCACGATTCTTTGCGTGTTGACCTCGGTAATGCGCACTGGCCGCACGGTTCCGTCGGGGAGTGTCAGCAGGTAGCGGTCGGCGACGTACCCGATCCCGAGTTCGTCGAGTCGTTCTTCTGCCGCAAGCCAGTCAACGGGTTCTGTCGTGACTTGCCGGCCCAGGATGTCGTAGGCCAGAAATCCGTCACCCTCCATTGCGATCCACCCCACGAGCTCGCGGTCGCTGCGGCGGTGTTCGATCCAGTCGGCAGGAAGCATGCGGGCAGACTATCGGCTTCATTCAACAGCGACTTCTGGACACCGCGTCGCTGAGATGCCGCCGCACGATCTCGTCGGCGTTCGGCAGGCCAGTTCGCGGCTCGACAGGCTCTGTCCATGACAGTGCGGAACCTTCCTGTACCCGCGCGAACGCGTTACTGCTGATGGACGTCAATCAATTACTCGGTGATTGAAGACATCACAACGATCGGCCTACCAGGGTTCTAACCTGCGACCCCTTGCCACAAACCTGCTCAGGCTCGCCTCGCTACCGACTGCGCGGATGTCCGATGCCGGAGCTAGGCTACGACGATGACAGAGAGCGTTACGCCGGTCTGGGTTGGGACCTGCGGCTGGAGCAAGCCCGCGTGGCGAGGCACGTTCTACGACGACACAGTTAAGCAGCGTGAACAGTTGAAGTTTGCGTCGAAGTATCTGAAATCACTGGAGATCAATTCCACTTTCCACGGGCTCAAGGAGCCTAAAGACTTCCTGTCCTGGCGCGCCCAGACGCCCGACGGCTTCATGTTCTCCATCAAGGGCCACCGCGAAGTCACCCACGAGCAAGCCCTCCGCAACCCGGAGAGGAACGTCGCTGCGTTTTTCGCGTCCGGGGTGCCGCTGCTGGACGACAAGTTCGGCCCCGTACTGTGGCAGATCTCCGAGCACTACGCCTACAACCCAGAAGTAGTGGACCGCTTTCTCGCCGCGCTCCCCCAGACGGTGGCCGAAGCCCGAGTACTCATCCGGCAGAATACCGCTGGAGCCAAGATCGACCGACGCATTCTTGAGCTGCCCAACCGCCGCATCCGTCATGCCTTCGAAGTTCGGCACCCGAGCTTCGACAACCCGCGCTTCATCGAGCAGCTCCGGCGTCACGACGTTGCCGCCGTCATGACCAACAGTCCCGAGTGGCCCGAGATTCGTGAGTTGACCAGCGACTTCGTGTACCTGCGCTTCCACGGCGATGTGCGGCGCAACCCCGATGGGTACGACGACGCCACGCTCGCCGAATGGTCCGAACAGATCGACGGGTGGCGCAGCGGGCGCACTGCCCCCGACCGACAGCCGCGCGAAGTGTACGTCTACTTCGACAACCCCGAAGGCGGCGGGGCGAGCTCGCCGTTCACCGCGCGCAGGCTCCAGCAGCTTGTGGACGGGGATGATGGTGTGGAGCCGATGCCTGTGCAGCCGTCGCTGTTCTGAGTCGGGGGGCGGCGGCATCCGTCGACTCTGTCAGTGTCGGCGGGTACGATCGCCGCATGACATTCGCCAACGTGGGAACGCTCGGTGTGAAGCCCGGCGCCCGAGACCAAGTCGTAGCGATTCTCACACGTGCCAGCACCGAACTGGCCGACGCAGGATGCCTGCTCTACGAAGTCGGGATCAACGACGACTCGCCGGACACCGTGTTCGTCGTCGAGCTGTGGGAATCCGCTGAGGCGCACCAGGCCTCGCTGCAGCTCGAGAGCGTGCGCGCCGCCATAGCCGAAGCCATGCCGCTGCTGTCTGGAGAGATGGGCGGGTGGCGGTTCGATGTCGTGGGGTCGCCGCTGAGGGGTTAGAACGGTCGCCGACCCAGTGTTCCTAACCGGTCACCAACGACTCAGAGTCGACATCGATTCCACGAGCTTCTGCTCCGGTGCCACCACCGTCCACCCCTCGCGTCGTAGTACAGCCGCCGCTTCTTCCTGTAGGTCGCGAACGACCGAGCGCAATTGAAAGCGCCGCCACTTTTCACGACCCTTATCTACCGCCTCCCGCCAGTTCGGTTGCGAGTCGACACCGCATTCTTCAATGAGGAACTGCAGAACGTCTTCCATGCATGGGCGAAACCGCTCGCCGCCCACAGGAAAGTGGAGCTTAGAAATCGTGTGAGGGTTCTCTACGACTTTGGGGCGGTGTTGGTTTGCCAGCGTGAGCAAGTGAGTCAACGAACCGCGCTCAGCGTGAAACTGCCAGTGCGCAACAGGCACCGTATGCATATCAGCCTGATAGTCGAGACGAAACAACGGCTGCTTATCGAGAACCGAGTAGACGGCGAAGTCCGTGCGAACCGCTTTGAGAAAGTCGCCCGAGGTATCAAGATCGAGGTACATCTTGAAATCAAGGTCAGCCAAGTGCTTCTGGTTGACGAACAACGGCACCTTCGCCGGTTTTCCTTTGCCCTTCGTTGGCGAAACCACGAAAGCGCCCTTCCGATCTATCGAACCCTTCGCGTCGATACTTGGAGCGTTCGAAAGACAAGCGGAAAGAACTGTCCCGATCTCCCGGGCGAAACTCGACGCCTTCTGCGAAAGAGCATCGCTCCTCAGACGGTTTCGCTTACAGCCTCATCTAGGAGGTATGCGATAACGTCAAGTTCCGAAAGCGCGTCGTACTCGCCACCGGAAAGCAGGCCAGCATCTGCCTTGGCGCGTAACTCAGGCTCGGTGAGACCCGCGGCCGCAAGAATCTCCTCGCGCTGTTCAACGAGTTCTTCGCGGGTGGGATAGAAAACTGTGCCCATTGTTCTTCCCTTCGACATGAAGATTAGATCATCAACCTCAGACGCTGCCGGTGTTATCAACACGTGTTATGAGTGCCACGTTAGTGGTTGAGCAGCGCGTTGTCTGGTTTCGAGACGCGCGCTTTGCGCGCTCCTCAACCAGCAGGTTCTGCGCAAGCAACCAGCAAGCACCGCTATTCGTAGACGTGCGGGGCCAGCACCGCCACGCCGCGCAGGTTGCGGTACTTCTCCGCGTAGTCGAGGCCGTAGCCGACGACGAACTTGTTCGGGATCTCGAAGCCCACGTAGCGCACGTCCACGTCGACCTTCGCGGCGTCCGGCTTGCGCAGCAGCGCCACGATCTCCACCGACTTCGCGCCTCGACTGACCAGGTTCTCGCGCAGCCACGACAGGGTCAGCCCCGAGTCGATGATGTCCTCAACGATGAGCACCCTGCGATCGACGATGTCGGTGTCGAGGTCCTTCAAGATGCGCACGACACCGGATGACTGCGTGCCCGACCCGTAGGACGACACCGCCATCCAGTCCATCTCCACGTGCATCCGCAGCTCGCGCGCGAGATCGGCCATCACCATCACCGCGCCCTTGAGCACGCCGACCAGCAGCAGCTTCTCGCCCGCGTAGTCCTGCTCGATCTGGCGCGCCAGCTCCGCCAGCTTCTCGCGGATCTGCTCCTGAGTGAGCAGAACCTCGGTGGTGTCGTCGGCGACTTCGTCCAGTTGCATGTGGTGGGAGCCCTTCACATCTCGGCGGCAGCGCTACTCTGCGTCGGCGCTTCTCGTGTCACGGGAACCGACATCCGTTGCCCGAAAGGCCAGTCGCGTGCCCTCGCGACCCACTCTAACGCCCGGCACATCGATCGGCCCCTGCCCCCGCCAGTCAGTAACGAGCGCCGCGATCGCGAGCGTATGGGTGCGGCTGAGCGAGACCCCGAACTCCGCGAGCACGGCGAGCCGGATGATGCGCTGCCGCAGCGCCGCCGGGTTCGCCGCCAGCCCCGGCACGCTGAGCGACAGGCCCGCCTCGGCGTGCTCCGCCAGCTCCTCGACCTGCTCCTCGGCGAAGTGGTCGAGGGCCTCGGTGTCTTCTCTCAGCTGCTCGGCGGTGCGCGCGAGCGCCTCGGCGACGCCCGGCCCGAGCTCCCTCTCCAGAGCGGGCAGCAACGACCTGCGGATGCGCACCCGCGTGAAAGCCTCGTCGTCGTTGTGCGGGTCGTGCCACGGCTCGAGTCCCGAATCCGTGCAGAACTGCTCGGTCGTCGACCGACGGATGCCCAGCAGCGGTCGCAGCAGCAGCGCACCCGACCCGGCGCCACCAGCGGTGTGCTCGGCCATCCCCTGCAGGCTCGTCGCCCCACTGCCGCGGGCGAGACCCAGCAGCACTGTCTCGGCCTGATCGTCAAGCGTGTGGGCGAGAAGAATCACGCTCGCACCCAGCTCGGACGCCACCGCCGCGAGCGCCCCGTATCGAGCTGTACGGGCGGCGGCCTCCGGGCCGCCCTCCGAGCCGACGCTGACCTGACGCACGATCACGGGATCGAGCCCGAGGCCGCGGGCTTGATCGGCGGCAGCAGTCGCGACATCCGTCGACCCCTCCTGCAACTGATGGTCGATGACGGCCACGCCCGCGCGCAATCCGGCACGCGGCGCCTCGAACGCGGTAGCCGCCGCTAACGCGAGGGAGTCGGTGCCACCGCTGAAGGCGACGAGCACTAGCGAGCCCGCGCCAAGGCCTGGCAGCGCCACCAGCGCCTCACGCACCGCGCGCCGAACATCGGCGATCGCGGGGGTCAGCCTGGGGCGAGTGGTCATCCAGTAACGTTATTCCAGCACTCGCCCCGAAAGGACACCCTCATGCCCGTGTACGACGCCGTCATCGAAATACCCCAAGGCAGTCGTAATAAGTACGAAGTCGACCACGAGACCGGACGCGTCTACCTCGACCGCGTGCTCTACACGTCATTCGAGTACCCCACCGACTACGGCTTCTTCGAGAACACCCTCGGCCTCGACGGCGACCCCGTCGATGTGCTCGTGCTTACCACCTACCCGCTCTTCCCCGGCGTCGGCCTCAAGGTTCGACCGATCGGCGTGTTCAACATGACGGATGACGGCGGCTCCGACGCCAAGGTCATCGCCGTTCCCGGCAAGGACCCCCGCTGGGACCACCTGCAGGACATCGGCGACCTCGACGAGTTCAAGCGCAACGAGATCGCCCACTTCTTCGAGCACTACAAGGACCTCGAGCCCGGCAAGTGGGTCAAGACCGAGGGCTGGGGTGACGCCGCCGAGGCTGTCGCCATCATCGAGGCCGGCATCAAGAAGCTGGCTGACGAGGGTCACTGAGCCTCGTTCGTTCGGTCTCGATACGGCGCTTCGCGCCTACTCGAGCACCGGAGCATCTGCTGATCGAGTAGCGCGCAGCGCGTATTGAGATCCAGTCTGCAACGCCGGTTTCGAGACGGCCTTCGGCCTCCTCAACCAACAAGCACTGCTAGATGTTGACCCCGCGCGCCCGCAGGTACGGAACCGGGTCGACGGCCGAACCGTTCAGTCGCACCTCGAAGTGCAGGTGGCAGCCGAAGGACTGACCCGTGTTGCCGACGAGCGCGATGTTCTGGCCCGGCGCGACGTGCTGCCCGTTGCCCACGAGAATTCCGCCGTCCCGGATGTGCGAGTACGAGGTCACGACGCCGTTGCCGTGGTCCACCTTGATGTGGTTGCCGTAGCCGCTGAACCAGCCGGCGTAGATGACGGTTCCGGGGGCGGCGGCGTAGATCGGGGCGTTGCAGCCGGGTGCCAGGTCGACCCCGAGGTGGTAGGTCGAGCATCCGTTGCATGCGCGCGGGCCGAAGTTGCTGGAGATGTTGCCCCCAGCCGGACGAGCCCAACCCTGATCGCTGACCTCGCCGCCAGCACCGGCACCCCACTTCTCCTGCACGCCCTTGATGTACTCGGCTTCGGTGTGGATGCGGTCGGAGGTCAGCGATGCGAGCTGCGCCTGCAGCCTGGCGATGTTGTCCTGCTGAGCGGCAAGGGCAGCGGCGGCCTCGTCCGCGGCCTGCTGGGCCTCCTGCATTGCCGCCTCGGCGATCAGGGCGAGTTCCTCGAGCGCCGCCTTCGCCACGTTGGCCTGGTCGGTGAGTGACTGCGCCGTGTTCTGGTCCTGCAGGGCCTTGTCGTAGAGGCTCTGCGACTGCTGCGCGAGCTTCGCGGACATGCCCAGTGTCGCGAGCAAGTCGGTCGCGTTGTCGCCGTTGAAGAGGAGGGTGGCGGTGAGGTCGCGCCCCCCGGTGCGGGCGAGGGATGCCGCGAGCTGACCCGCCTGCTTGCGCGACTCGGCCGCGCGCTCGTTCGCCGCGTCGGCCTGACGCTGGAGCTCCTGGGCGCGGAGGTCGGCGGCGTCGAACGCCCGCTCGGCCTTGAAGTAGATGTCGGCCTTCTCCTCGGCGAGCGCCTGGGTCTCTTCGACACGAATCTGCATGTCGTTGATGATCTTCTGGATGCGCGCAACCTCGGCCTTGGCCTTCGCCTCGTTGCTGCGCGCCGCGAGCACCTCGGACCAGCTCGGGTAGTCGTCGGCGTACGCCGCCGTCGGAGACATCGCCGCCACACCGACGGTCACCACGAGGGAGGCGATCGCCGCCATCGCCCACACGAACGGTATGCGGTGGGGACGCGGTCGTGCTGCGACAAGCTGCGTGATCTGCGCGCTCATGGCCCTCGGTCCCCCTGTGTTGCGATTGTGTGCACCCTGCGGACGGACCTCAAGTCACGTCAGTAACACTGTTAACATCTGTCACACTAACAAGCGCTCGCCGAATCGGCCAGCATTTGCGCCCACGGTGTCGTTTTGACCCTAGCGGCCGGGCGGACGCATCCGTCGTATTTGTCACCGCACGGCGATTCAGGATGACCGGGAAGCCGGTCCCGCACGCGTTTGTGAATTTGGGGGCGCGCAGTTATGCTGGGTCGTCGGTAGTTGAGATGGTCCGCAGCTTCCCGGCCCCATCGTTTAGTGGCCTAGGACACCGCCCTTTCACGGCGGCAGCACGGGTTCGAATCCCGTTGGGGTCACCACACGGTGAGACACTAAAATTGAATAGCTTGGCCCTGTAGCGCAGTTGGTTAGCGCGCCGCCCTGTCACGGCGGAGGTCGCCGGTTCAAGTCCGGTCAGGGTCGCGGAACCAGCCACTCTCGCCAGTGGCTGTTTCTTAATCTTCCCCTGGGAAGACACGGCTCTGTAGCTCAGTTGGTAGAGCGTTCGACTGAAAATCGAAAGGTCACCGGATCGACGCCGGTCGGAGCCACCACTAGAACCTCGTGGGGAAGCACCGCACTCCCCCTTCTTTTCGGCCCAAAACTGGGGGCAGAGAACCCTCACTGCGCTTCTTAGGGTAGACGCGATGGTACGAGGGACTGAGGTAATGGTTCGACATGTCTCCAGATGAAAAGGTTCTATCTTTCAGGCCGAGCGCTCTGCGCGGGTTCTTCGCTAAGCCAACGTCCCGCAAGGTCGCCGCAATTGTCGGTGGCGCAACTCTCGTGATCGGTATTGGGATGGGAGCGAGTTCTGCCAATGGCAGCGCAAAGGCAGAGATCGACAGTCTCAAGTCCCAGCTGTCGACCGTTGAAGATCAGAACACCCACCTCTCTGCGAAGGTCGATGAGCTGACGAAGTCAAACGAGAAGCTTGAAAAGACGAACAAGAGCCTCGAAACTTCAAGCTCCACCAAGACAGCGACAATCACTTCGCTGAGTAAGGATCTTCAAGCCGCGAAAGCCGATCTTGAGATCACCACCCAGCGAATCGAAGAGCTTGAAGCTGCTACTCAGCGACCGGCGCCGATCGCAGCACCGATGGCGCCGAAAAGCGTCTACTACAAGAACTGCACTGAGGCACGAAATGCGGGCGTGACGCCGATCTATCAAGGCCAGCCAGGGTACGCTACACACCTCGACCGTGACCGCGACGGAATAGCGTGCGAGTAGCAACACAGGTCAAACCAATAGCAACGTCATCTGCGTTGCAATTCGGCTAGTCAGCGCTGCACGATCATACTGTCGGAGCAACTGATCGCGAGATTCACCCCGTCAGTCGGCGCACCGCATAGCGGTGCAGCACCACTCCGTCGTCATAGGTGGTGTTCTCGATCAGGTCGAGTTCGACCGTTCCGACACCCTCATCGAAGAGTGGCCGACCTCCGCCCAAAATCACCGGGTGGATGAAGAGCAGCACCTCGTCGAGCAGGCCCGCCTTCAGCAGCTGGGTGGCCACGTTCGCGCCGCCGACCCCAATGTCGCCATCCGTCGACGCCTTCAAGGCCGCCAACTGCTCCACAAGGTCATCGCCACCGATCACACGCGTGTTGTAGTCGGCGCTCGATGCGGCGCGAGTGCGGGAGACCAGCACCTTCGGCGTTGACACCCAGATCTCGGCGTACTCGCGCATGACATCAGACTGCTCGTCGTCGGTGAGGATCGTCGGCCAGTACTCCTCCATGATCTCGTATACAACGCGCCCCGAGACATCCAGCGAGAAGTCGCGAGCCCGGCGATTGAACTCGCGATGCAGTGCCTCCCCGATACGCATCCAGTCACCGCCGCCGTCCTCGGCGGCGTCGCGCCCGATGAACAGGTCGAGCGACACGTTCATCCAATAGACGAAGCGACCGGCCATGAGCCTCTCCTGCATCCCTACGAGATCGGGTCGTACATGAACTCGCGCAGCTCCTGCGGAAACGAGATCAGATACTTCATGCGTCCTCCTCAGTGAGGAGGCAATACTCGCACGCGCAACCGCACACCGGCTAGAGGTGACCACAACCGTTCACAGGGGAGACACCGCCTAGGCTGGGTGCATGAGCAGCGACGAATCAGCACAGTCCTCCGCTGCGGAGGAGATGAAGCGCAAGTTCAAGGAAGCGCTCGAGAAGAAGAACGCGCAGCAGCGCAAAGGTGAGACACACCTCGACGGAGACTCCGCCGTGCACGCCACCAAGGGTGCGC
Organism: Cryobacterium sp.; assembly: GCA_019638935.1. Classification (GTDB taxonomy): domain Bacteria; phylum Actinomycetota; class Actinomycetes; order Actinomycetales; family Microbacteriaceae; genus Terrimesophilobacter. The sequence continues at coordinate 25,912 of JAHBSW010000021.1, read as the reverse complement.
GAACCCGACGCGAGTTCCGCCGCAAAAGCGGCTGACGACGCCTCCCCTGCTCAGCGCATCCGCTTCGGGAAAACACCAGAGCATCACTCGTCGGCGCGCGTCGTCCGCACGTGACACAGCCGGCGAAGCCGAACGATCACGACAACGACGACCAGCACAACAACGAGCAGGGCGACCCCGAGAGCCCTCACCGCAGCATCCTCAGAGTCGGCACAGGCATCAGCCCAGCAGCGACTTCATCTGCTTCGCGATGAGCTCGGTCGCGCGGCGCGGCATGAGGCGCGACAGCTTGTCCATCGCCTTCGCGTCGCTGCCGATGAGCACCCGGTACGAGCCCTTCTCGAGACCCTCGATGATCTGGCGGCCGGCATCCGCGGGGCTCACGACCTTGCGCGCCTTGCCCTGCTCGACATCGCCCAGGTTCGGGATGTCGACACCCGAGTTCGCCGTGATGTTCGTGCCCACGCCGCCGGGGAAGACGACCGTGACGGCGAGGTTCGTGCCCTGCGACTCGGCGTAGAGCGCCTCGGTGAAGAGCTTCACCGCGGCCTTGCTCGCCCCGTAGGTCGCCTGGCCGGGCACGGGCAGGAATCCGCCCATGCTCGACACATTGACGACGGATGCCGCGGGCCGCTCGAGCAGGTGCGGCAGGAAGGCCTTGGTCATGTTCACGACGCCCCAGAAGTTGACATTCATGACGCGCTCGATCTCCTCGAAGCTGAGCTCCGCGATCTTCACGAACTTCTGGATGATGCCGGCCACGTTGACGAGGCCGTCCACCTGGCCGTGGATCTTGATGACCGCGGCGGGGAATGCGAGCACCGCCTTGCGGTCGGTGACGTCGAGTGCGTGCGTCGTCAGGCGACCCTCCGGAGCCTTCGCGAGCTCCGCGGTCTCGGCGAGGCCCGCCTCGCTGAGGTCGACCGCGGCGACGCGAGCGCCGCGCGCGAGGAGGCCGAGCACCACCTCGCGACCCATACCGTTGCCGCCGCCGGTGACGACGATGACCTTGTCTTTGACGTCCATGGTTCTCCTCAGTTCTAATTATTCGTGGGCTTTGGTTTCGAGACGGCCTTCGGCCTCCGGGCCAGCAGCTCGGGTGAAGGCCTGCACGAGCTTCGGCAGTGACTCGCGCGCGAGCATCGTCGGCTCGCCTGAGAGGATCGACTCCTGCACGGCTGCCTCGTAGACGACCGCCGCGAGGCGCGCGAACTCGACCGGCGCGATCGTGAACTCCATGCCGAGCTGGCCGATGGTGGCGGCCAGCATCGCGCCGAGCTCGCCGTCGAGACGCCGCTGGAACTCGAGAAACTGCCGGGCGGTGTCGGGATCGCGCAGCGCGAGCATCCGAAACTCGCCCAGGATCAGGCACCAGGTCGCGCCGCCCGCATCGACCGAGAGGAACTTCTCCACCAGTTCAGCGATCTCGTCGACGCCCTGCGGAAACTCGAAGCCCGACGGCAGCCCCGCCACGAGCTCGTGCAGGCGCTCCAACCGCATCGCGTTCTCCCGCTCGGCCAGCGCGATGAAGAGCTCGAACTTGGTCTCGAAGTTCGAGTAGAACGCGCCCCGCGAGAATCCGGCGCGCTCGGCGATCGTCTCGATCGCGGCCGCATGCACGCCCTGCTCCGCGAACACCTCGAACGCGGCATCCATGAGTCGCTGGCGAGTCCTCTGGCGGCGCGCGGAGTCGACGACGACATCGGCGTCCGTCTCGGTCGTATCGGTCATGCTGGCACCTCCCTGTGAAGACTACTCCCGGCTTGAGATACACCAGTGTATCGAATACATTTGTGTATCGAATACATCGGTGTATTCATTCGCCTTCCTCGGAGAACCGCATGTCATCCTTCCTCTACTCGCTCGGCCGCGCCGCCTACCGCGGCCGCAGACTCGTCGTCGGCGCCTGGATCGTGCTGCTCGCGATCATCGGCACCCTCGCCCTCACCATCGGCCAGGGTCTCGACAACTCGGTCTCGATCCCCGGCACCGAATCGCAGCAAGCGCTCGACTCGCTGTCGGCGACGTTCCCCCAGGTGGCCGGTGCAACCGCGCAGATCGTCATCGTCGCCCCCGACGGCATCGATGACCCTCGCGTCGTGAGCGCGATCGAGTCCGCGATCGATGACCTGGTCGACCTCGACCAGATGAGCATCGCGATGTCGCCCTTCGCCGTGGAGACGGGCGAGATGGTCGACGCCGACCGCGACGCCGCGATCATCTCGCTGCAGCTCGACGGCGGGCAGTTCGACATCACCGACGACACCAAGACAGCTCTCGCGGCGATCGCCGACAGCCTCGACGCGGCCCTGCCGGCCGACGCCCAGGCGGTGCTCGGCGGCCAGCTCTTCGCCCAGAAGATGCCGGCCATCACGATCACCGAGGGCGTAGGCCTGCTCGTCGCACTCCTCGTGCTGACTCTCACCCTCGGGTCGCTGCTCGCCGCGGGTCTGCCGCTCGTGACCGCGCTCGTCGGCGTGGGGTCGTCGATCGGCCTCATCTTCGCGGCATCCGCACTCGGCCCGATCTCGTCGACGACACCGCTGCTGGCTCTCATGCTCGGCCTCGCGGTCGGAATCGACTACTCGCTCTTCATCGTGTCGCGCTACCGTGAGCTGCTCGCCGACAGTGTCGTCAGCACCGAGGAGGCCGCGGCCCGCTCCGTCGCGACCGCCGGCGGAGCCGTGGTCTTCGCCGGGCTCACCGTCATGATCGCCCTCTTCGGACTCTCTGTCGCCGGCATCCCCTTTCTCGCGACCATGGGCTCGTGGGCCGCCATCGCCGTCGGGCTCACCGTTCTCGTCGCGCTCACACTCACCCCCGCGCTGCTTGGCTTCGCGGGCGAGCGGCTGCGGCCGAAGGCGCGAGTTGCTCGTTGGTTCGCTCGTCGACGCAAGGGCAGCGACACGGCGACGGATGCCGCGGCCACCGCCACCGGCTCACCCGAGGTGGCGGCCGCTCAGCCCCGCCCATCCGGTGCCACTCGCTTCTTCGCCGGCTGGGTGTCGACCGTCACCAGGCGCCCGATCGTGAGCATCGTCACCGTCGTCACGGGGCTGCTGCTCGTCGCGGCACCCGCCCTGAGCCTGCGCCTCGCCCTGCCCGACGCGGGCGCGCTGCCCGAGAGCGAGTCGGCGCGAGTGACCTACGACCTCGTGTCCGACCACTTCGGCCCGGGCTACAACGGCCCCCTCATCGTCACCACCTCGATCATCACGAGCACCGATCCGCTCGGCCTCATGGACGACCTGAAACGCGAACTCGAGGCCCTGCCGGGGGTGGCTAGCGTTCCCCTCGCGACGCCGAACCTGACCGCGGACACCGGGATCGTGCAGGTGGTTCCGGTCGGCGGGCCGGACTCGGAGGGGACCAAACAGCTCGTCTCCGACATCCGGAGCCTGCACGACGAACTTCAGGAGAAGTACGGCGTCAGCATCGCGGTGACCGGGTTCACGGCGGTCGGCATCGACGTGTCGGACAAGCTCGCCGGCGCGCTGCTGCCCTTCGGCCTGCTCGTCGTCGGCCTGTCGCTCGTGCTGCTGACGATGGTGTTCCGGTCGATCTGGGTGCCCATCACGGCCGCGCTCGGCTACCTGCTCAGCGTCGCAGCCGCCTTCGGTGTGACGACGCTCGTGTTCGAGTACGGCTGGCTCGCCGAGCTGCTGCACGTGACCCGCGAAGGCCCCGTCATCAGCTTCATGCCCATCGTCCTCATGGGTGTGCTCTTCGGACTCGCGATGGACTACCAGGTGTTCCTGGTCTCGCGCATCCGCGAGGACTACGTGCACTCGGGCGACGCACAGCGCTCGATCCGCACCGGCTTCGTGGGCTCGGCGCGCGTCGTCACCGCCGCGGCGGTCATCATGATCGCGGTGTTCGCGGCGTTCGTTCCCGAGGGCGACACGAACATCAAACCCATCGCGCTCGGCTTCGCCGTCGGCGTCTTCGTCGACGCGTTCCTCGTGCGCATGGTGCTCATGCCCGCGATTCTCGCGCTGCTCGGTGAGCGCGCGTGGTGGATGCCCGCGTGGCTCGACCGCCACATTCCCAACGTCGACGTCGAGGGCGAGTCGCTTCGCCGCGAGCTCGAACTCGCCGACTGGCCGTCACCCGGATCCGCCGCAGCGGTCGTCGCCGACGGTCTCTCGCTCGGCTCCCCCGCGCTGTACCGGGATGTCTCGACCACCGTTCCCGCCGGCAGTGCACTCATCGTGCGGGGAGAGTCGGCCGTGCAGGCGACGGCGCTGCTGCTCACGATCGCGGGACGCGTTGCACCGGATGCCGGCACCCTCAAAGTCACCGGACTGCTCCTGCCCGCGCGCGCGGCCGCCGTGCGGTCACGGGTCGGAATCGCCACCATCGAGGGCGGTTCCGCTCGTGCCGTGACCACCGCCCTCGCCGAGCGCCCCCGCATCCTCATGATCGACGGGCTCGACAGCGTGCGCGACTCCGCCGAAGCCGCTGCGGTTCGCGCGGCACTGAGCAATGCCACCGTGAACGAGGTCGACGGCGCCCAGGCCGGACGTCGGAAGAACACGCCGCCGCTGACACTGGTGATCTCCACCGTCGACGGCACCGCCGAGTCCCATCTGCCGCCCACTCTTCCCGTCGAGACCCTCGCGCTCGACGACCCCGCCCGCGAACAAGCTCAGGCCCGACACGAAGCCGAGGTGTACACAGCATGACCGAGAGAAGCAGCCGGTTGCGGCGCATCCGTCGCATCGTCGGAGTGATCCTGGTGCCTCTGACCATCGCGGGCGTGCTCGTGTGGTCGCTGTGGAGCCCCGCCGAGCGGCTCGACACCGTCACCGGCGCCATCGTCAACCTCGACGAACCAGTCGAGCTCGACGGGCAGCTCGTGCCGCTCGGTCGACAGCTCGCGGCAGGACTCATCGGCGACGACATCGACACCAACTACGACTGGGTCATGACCGACGAGGCGGGTGCGCGCGCCGGACTCGACAACGGAGCGTACGTCGCGGTGATCACGATTCCGAGCGGGTTCTCCGCCGCCGCGACGTCGTTCGCGGGCGACGCCGCGAGCGCCGAGAGAGCCGTGATCGAGGTCGAGCTGAGCGCGCGCTCGCGCCTCATCGACGACACCATCAGCCAGACGATCACCGCCGCAGCGACCTCGGTGCTGTCGCAGCAGCTCACCGAGCAGTACCTCGACAACATCTACCTCTCCTTCGGCACGCTCTCTTCGAACCTCGGCGACGCCGCCGATGGTGCGGGGCAGCTTGCCGAGGGCCAGACCTCGCTGGCCGAGGGTGCGGGCCTGCTCGCGGACGGTGCGTCGCAACTCGCAGGAGGCGCAGGCCAGGCCGCGTCAGGTGCCGCGACCTTCGCCGGTGAACTGCGCAAGTACACCGACGGTGTCGCCGGTGTCGTGGGCGGATTGACCGCACTCAAGGCCCAGACCGCCGCGCTCCCCGGCACCGTATCGACCCTCGCCGGATTCACCGCGAATGCCGCGGCCGGCTCGGTCACCGTCGCGGGCGAGCTCGGCGCGCTCGCCGCACAGCTCGGCGCGCTCGCCACGAGCGAGTGCACCGCCGACCCCGCATCAGCCCTGTGCGCTGAACTGTCGGCACTTGCGGCAGGCGCGGGCGGCACCGCCACCACCGCCGGCCAGCTCGCCGTCGACGCCGGAACCGCCAACGGCTACGCCGCCGCCCTCTCCGGCGCAGACCCGGCCGCCGGGGGTGGAGTCCCCGCCCTCGTCGGAGGGATCGCCCAGCTCGCCGACGGGGCAGCCCCGCTCGGCCAGGGCTCAGCCCAGGTGGCCGCCGGCGCCTCCGACCTCGCGAGCGGGATTCGGGGGCTCGCGTCAGGAGCATCCGGAATCTCTGTCGGCATCACCGGCATCGCCGACGGTGCCACCGAGATCGCGACCGGCACGCACGGCCTCGCGGACGGCCTCGCCGAGGCGGTCGACGCGATCCCCGCGTACACGGATGCCGAGCGCACGCAGCTCGCGAAGGTCGTCGCCCAGCCCGTCGGCGTCGCCGGCGAGCCCACCCTCGGCTTCGGCGGGGCCGCCCTGCCGCTCTACGCCGCGCTCGCGCTCTGGCTCGGCGCGCTCGCGACCTTCATCGCGCTGCGCGCACGGCCGAAGCGCCTGCTCGACTCCACGCGACCGTCGTTCGTGCTCGCGCTGCGCATGTTCGCGCTGCCCGCCGGCGTCGCGGTGGCGCAGGGCGCGATCGTCGGCACGCTGCTCGCCCTCGGCGGATCGCTGTCGGTCGGCGCCGGGTTCGGATTCGTCGCCCTGAGCGTGCTCGGCGCGCTCACCTTCACCGCCGTCAACCAGGCGCTGCTCGTCTGGTTCGGGGGCACGGGACGCTTCATCGCGATGGTCATCGGCGTCATCGTGCTCGCCACCGGGATCATCTCGACCGTTCCCGGCCTGCTCGATGCCGTGCACGGGGTGCTGCCCGTTGAGCCGCTCGTCGCCGCCCTGCGGGGCGTCGTGAACGGCGCGGTCGCGGGCGGTTCGATCGCGGCGCTCGTGCTCTGGGGACTCGGCGGCCTCGTCGCCACGAGCCTTGCGCTCACCCGCGGGCGCACCGTGCGGGCGAGCACGCTCATCCGGTCGAATGCCGCCGTTCAGCCCGTCACTGTGAAGAGTTATACAGCGATGACGTGACGTTCCGCATAGTCTGAAACGACACATACGGAAGGTGAACCATGGCCACGATCGAACTGACCGCAACCGACTTCGAGAAATCGGTGACTGAACCGGGGATCACGCTCGTCGATTTCTGGGCCGAATGGTGTGGACCGTGCAAGCAGTTCGGTCCGATCTTCGAGGCCGCGAGCGAGAACCACGGCGACATCACGTTCGCCAAGGTGGACACGGATGCCGAGCAGGCCCTCGCCGGTGCGGCCGGCATCACCTCGATCCCCACGCTCATGGCCTTCCGCGACGGAGTGCTCGTGTTCGCGCAGCCCGGCGCACTGCCCGCGCCGGCCCTCGAGCAGGTCATCGAGGCAGTCCGCGGCCTCGACATGGACGAGGTGCACAAGCAGGTCGCCGCCGCCCAGGCCGCCGCGGAGGCTGGCGAGGCCCCACCCGCGTCGGAGTAAGGCGAAGGCCATTTCCGGCCCTCGCCGCGGCGCTGACACCCGTCTTAGGCGGCGGCGGTTGCCCATCCTGTTCGAAATGCAGGAGATTTTCGCGAGTTGGGGTTTTCTGGCCCGAGTTTCGGGGCTGCAAACCAGAACCTCCTGCATTTCGCACGCGTTACGGTTGAGGGATGAGCTACACGCCCGATCCGACCCGCTACGACGCGATGCAGTACCGCCGCACCGGACGCAGCGGTCTCGACCTTCCCGCTCTCTCCCTCGGCTTCTGGCACAACTTCGGCGACGAGATGCCGGCCGAGACCCGCCGCGATATCGTGCTGCGCGCCTTCGATCTGGGAATCACCCACTTCGACCAGGCTAACAACTACGGACCGCCCTACGGCTCGGCGGAGACGAACCTGGGAAGCATCCTGAACTCCGATCTCGCCGCGCATCGCGACGAGCTCATCATCTCGACGAAGGCCGGCTGGGACATGTGGCCCGGCCCCTACGGTCAGGGCGGCGGCAGCCGCAAGTACGTGCTCGCGAGCCTCGACCAGTCGCTCGCACGCCTCGGGCTCGACTACGTCGACATCTTCTACTCGCACCGTCCCGACCCGACGACTCCACTCGAGGAGACCATGGGCGCACTCGACACGGCGGTGCGCAGCGGCAAGGCGCTCTACGTGGGCATCTCCTCGTACGGCACCGCGGACTCCCGCCGCGCTGTCGAGATCCTGCGCGACCTCGGCACGCCGCTGCTCATCCACCAGCCGTCGTACTCGCTCTTCAACCGTTGGATCGAGGGCGAGGGGCTGCTGGATGCCGCTGAGGAGCTCGGCTTCGGAGTCATCGCCTTCACGGTGCTCGCCCAGGGCATCCTCACCGACAAGTACCTCGACGGCGTTCCCGCCGGTTCGCGTGCCTCGAAGGGCACGTCACTGGATGCTTCGCTCCTGACCGACGAAACCGTCGCCCGCCTGCGCGCCCTCGCGGCGATCGCGGCGGAACGGGGTCAGTCGCTGGCCCAGCTCGCGCTCGCCTGGGCGCTGCGCGACCCCCGAGTCACCTCGCTCGTGGTCGGCGCGAGCAGCGTCGCCCAGCTGGAGCAGAACGTCGCCGCGCTCGACCGGCTCGACTTCACCGCCGACGAGCTCGCCGCGATCGACGAGCACGCCGCCGAGGTCGGCGTCGACCTGTGGGCGTCGGCGCGCCGTGGGGAGCTCGACTGAGCTGGCTGTTTTGTGAGCGCGGGGTGCTCGGCTGGACTTGGTTGGTTGAGGAGCGCGCGAAGCGCGCGTCTCGAAACCAGCGGCTATCGAACGGGGGTTTCGAGACGATCGCTTTCCGCGACCTCCTCAACCACCAAGCTTCACCGTCAGCAATCCTGAACCGCCAGACTTCTCCCGTCGCGCGGTTCTCAGCCGCCAAGTAGTTAGAGGTCGACGTTCGGGCCGAACGTGTTGCACACGCCCGGTCCACCCTCGAAGCCCTTGAGGAACCACTTCTGACGCTGCTCGCTCGATCCGTGAGTCCACTGGTGGGGGTTGACCTGCCCGCCCGAGGCCTCCTGAATGCGGTCGTCGCCGATCACCGAGGCCGCGTTCAGGGCATCCGCGATCTGCTGCTGCGTGATCGGCTTCAGGAACGTGGTGCCCGAGCCATCCGGCTGGGTCGAGGCGGCGTTCGCCCAGGCGCCGCCGTAGCAGTCGGCCTGAAGCTCGAGCCGCACCGAGTCGGATGTCGGGCCCGACTCGCGCAGGTTGAGGTTGTTCATCGTGCCGAGCACGTTCTGAATGTGGTGACCCCACTCGTGCGCGACGACGTACATCTCCGCGAGCGGTCCGCCGGATGCCCCGAACTGGGTGCGCAACTGGTCGAAGAAGCCCGTGTCGAGGTAGATGGACCCATCGGAGGGGCAGTAGAAGGGGCCGGTCGCGGCAGAGGCCATGCCGCATCCGCTCGACGTCGACGACTCGAAGACGATGAATCCGGGAGTGACGTAGTCGGGCACGTTCGAGGAGCGAGCGAACACGCCCTTCCAGTAGTCGTCGAGGCTCGTCGCAGCACCGACCATGCGGCACTCGACGTTCTCGTTGGCGTCGGCGCCGGTGTCGCAGTGCGAGAGGTCCTCCTCGGTGACCTGCTGGCTCTGGCCGCCCTCGAACAGCGGGGCGAGACCCGAGAGGTCGACCCCGAGCAGAGGGCCGACGAGGGCGAGGATGAGCGCCAGGCCACCTCCCGCGCCGACACCGATCGCGGTGTTGCGGCCGCGCTTGCTGACCTTGCTCGAGTCGATCTTCGCATCCGGGTTGAACGTCATGGGATAACGGTACAACCCATGCGCCCCTCGGTGGCCCCGAAGGGCCGAAGGCCGCCTCGAAACGAGTCTAAGAAGGTTGGTTTCGAGACGGCCTTTGGCCTCCTCAACCAGCAAGGTGCGGCCGGCCTCCGGGGCCAGCAGGGTGCGTCGGTCTACTCGACCAGCGCACCCTGCCGTGGTGTTACTTCTTGGTGAAGGTCGCCAGCGTCTGCGAGAGCATCGGCTCCGGTCCCATTCCGCCGCGGAAGGTGATCAGGAGGCTGTGACCATCGATGGAATTAAGGCCGTACTGGATCACCGGGGTGTCATTTCCGGCGTACCAGTTTCCGTCATCCGCTAGGAAGTCGAAGGGGCACGCAGGGTACTCGAACCGGTTGCCCGTCCATCCATTGATCGAGACCGGCACGAGGGTGGGAACACAGGCAGACGCAGCAGTAGCGCCCCGGAACCCTTCGGCCGCGGTCTGCGCCGCATCCTCGCCGGTCGCGCTGAGCTCCGAGATCCTCATGTGGGGTGTCGCTCCCGTGTAGTAACCCTTGAGGTTTCCGTTCTCCAGGTTGCCGCCCGTGCCCACCCAGTGGTTCTCGGTCAAGGTTCCGATCTGGATGCGAGGGGTGCCGTCGGGGGTCGGCGTCAGGTCGACCGGCAGCCCACCCGCGGAGATGTCCACCGAGAAGGAGTCGTTCTCGAGCAGGCCGGGCGGGTTCTGGGCGATGGCCTGAACGATCGCCGCGTTCGGGTCGGTGCCGTCGTTGAGCTGGTCTCCACCGGTTCCCTTGGATCCGGCGAGGCGGTTCAGGAAGGTGAGGTCGCCGCCGGCGACGAGCGAGGCGATGTCGGTGAGCACGAAGACGTAGATCGGCTCCTCTGTGGGCTGGACGACCTTGACCTCGTTCGGGTCGAAGTCCTCCCAGGGGTCCCCGGTGAGCTTCGGCGTGCCCGCGGTGGGCTTCGCCGGAATCAGCGGGTTGCCGCAGTAGCACTTCACACGCGGCACACCATTCTGATCGACGAGCACCGCGGTACCCTTCTGCAGCACCGCCTGCAGCGGCTTGGCCGCCCCGTTCGCGAAGCCGTGGTTCGTCACCCGGGTGTCGAAGGTGAGCACGACCGAGGTCAGCGAACCGATGTACTGAGCGATGTTGGCGGTCGTGAGCGCGTCACCGTTGGGCAGCGCCACGGTCGGGTCGGCGTTGAACGCGTCCACCCACGCCTTCGCCTTCACCGCGTCACCGGCCAAGAAGTCGACGATGCCCTGCGGGTCACAGACGCCGAGATCCATGCTGCCGCCGTAAAGGCCAGGGGTGCCTCCCGTGACAGCTGCAGCGGGGACGGTCGAGGCGACCGGTTCAGCCACCGTGGGCTTGGCGAGCTCCTTGTTGGGCGCCTCCGCGAGCGGCGTGGCCGAGAAAGGCTCGCGCCCGATGTCGTCGGCGGCCTCGAGGAAGACCTCGTTCTCACCGCCGCCGAGAAGGAAACCGGGGGTGACGAAGCCGGTGAAGCCGACGGCGGCGATCGCGACGGCTCCCACCGTGAGCCCTGCGATCAAGCCGGTGCGCTTCTTCTTCGGCGGCAACGTCATGTACACGACCCGCTCTTCAGGTGCCTGAGTCGCCTCAGCAACCGGAGCCTGAGCCGCCGGAGCCTGCGCAACCGGGGTCGCCGGGGCCGGAGTCACCGGTGCGGGAGTCGCCGGAACCGCCGGGGCCGCAGCGGCAGGAACCTGAGCGGCAGGAACCGGAGTCGCCGGCACGGGAGCCGCAGCCTGAGCCGCCGGGGCCACGTAGGGAACCGGCTGCCCGCTCACGGGGTCGAGCATCATCGGCTGACCGGACTGCGGATCGACCCAGACCTGGGGCACCTCGTTGACAGGAGCCTGGTAGACAACCGGCTGACCGGACACCGGGTCGAGCATCATCGGCTGGCCGGTCTGAGGATCGATCCAGATCTTCGGTGGTACGTTCGTCATTCGGTCAGGACTCCTCATAATTGGTTGTCAAACGCACTGGTCAAGCGTGTGCCACGGCGCGTGCGTAGACGACCGCGAAGCTGTGGGTTGCGACGCGGCCGAGTTCGGGTGACCGTGTCGACTTTCAGCGGCTAGGGACGCCTACACCACTCCATTCAGATGAAGTTCGCGCTGCGAGGGTTGAGAGCAGCAATTCCATGCGGGTTGGTGCCCCCACGGAAGTGTCGAGGCTGCCACCAAAATAGCAGGCAGAATATTGGTCGATAGGCGCTCTGATCCCCCCAGTTCGGGGGCGAATCACTCCATCGATAGCGGATCGTCGCTGCGTTCCCGAAGGTGGTGGATCGACTCAGCCGAGCCTGCCGTCGAACGGGGCGTGTCAACATCCGATTGTGCGGCGAGAAGCCCAAGAATCTCGTCGCCGTAACGCTCCCGTTTGACCTCGCCGACACCGGTGATGGTGGAGAGCTGCTCGTGGCTTACCGGTCGCCGTTCCGCGAGCTCGCGGAGGGTCGCATCGTGGAATACGACGTATGCGGGAACGCCCTGCTCTTTCGCCGCCGACGCGCGCCACTCGCGCAGCGCTTCGAATACGGGCAACGCTTCGGGGGAGAGGCTGCCTGGTTTCGATACACCGGACTTCGTCCGGTTGCCGGGTCGACGGGCACTGCGCTCGGGCTCGCGCCGGAATCGCACGGCCCGCTCACCCGAGAGCACAGCCGCACTGTCGTCGGTGAGCACGAGCGTGCCGTATCCGTCGGAGTTCACGGCGAGCAACCCCTGCGCGAGCAGCTGCCGCGCGACGCCGCGCCACTCGGGTTCGCTCAGCTCACCGCCGATGCCGAAGGTCGCGAGGTCGTCGTGCCGGTACTGGTCGACACGCGGCGTCTGCCTACCCAGCAGGATGTCGATGAGGTGCCCCGCCCCGAACTTCTGGCCGCGCTCGCGCTTCAGTCGCACGACCGTGGAGAGCAGCTTCTGCGCGGGCACGGTGCCGTCCCACGACTCCGCAGGGGTGAGGCAGGTGTCGCAGTTGCCGCACGCATCCGCCTTCTCTCCGAAGTACGCCAACAGCTGCTGGCGGCGGCACTCCACGGTCTCGCACAGGGCGAGCATTGCGTCGAGGTGGGCGGTGAGCCGCCGCCGGTGAGCCGCGTCGCCCTCGGATTGATCGATCATCCGCCGCTGCTGCACGACATCCTGAAGCCCGTAGGCGAGCCACGCGGTCGAGGGCAGACCGTCGCGACCCGCGCGACCGGTCTCCTGGTAGTAGCCCTCGACGCTCTTGGGCAGGTCGAGGTGCGCGACGAAGCGCACATCGGGCTTGTCGATTCCCATGCCGAACGCGATCGTCGCGACCATGATCGTGCCCTCGTCGCGCAGGAAGCGCGCCTGGTTGGCGGCGCGCACCGGCGCCGGCAGCCCCGCGTGGTAGGGCAGTGCGGGGATGCCGTTCTCGGTCAGGAACTCGGCGGTCTTCTCCACGGATGCGCGCGACAGGCAGTAGACGATGCCCGCGTCGCCGGGGTGTTCGGTTCGCAGGAACTCGAGCAGCTGCTTCTGCGGCTGGTCCTTCGGCACGATGCGGTACTGGATGTTCGGCCGGTCGAAGCTCGACACGAAGTGCCGCGCGTCGCCGAGCCGCAGTCGCTTCGCGATCTCGGCGTGAGTCTGCTCGGTCGCCGTCGCCGTGAGGGCGATGCGCGGGATGCTCGGCCACCGCTCGTGCAGCATCGACAGCGCGAGGTAGTCGGGCCGGAAGTCGTGCCCCCACTGCGACACGCAGTGCGCCTCGTCGATGGCGAAGAGGGCGATCTTTCCGCGATCGAGAAAGTCGGCCGTGGCAGGCATCGTGAGCCGCTCCGGCGCGAGGTAGAGCACGTCGAGTTCACCGCTCAGGTACTGCTGCTCGACGGATGCGCGCTCCGCCGGGCTCTGGGTCGAGTTGAGAAAGGCGGCGCGCACCCCGAGAGCAGCCAGGGCATCCACCTGGTCTTGCATGAGCGCGATGAGCGGGGAGATGACCACGCCCGTTCCCTCGCGCACGAGCGAGGGGATCTGGTAGCAGAGGCTCTTGCCACCGCCCGTGGGCATGAGAACGATGGCGTCGCCGCCCCCGACGACGTGGTCGATGATCTCGGCCTGCTCGCCGCGGAATGCCTCGTACCCGAACACGCGGTGCAGGGTGTCGAGTGCTGTGACCATGTCGTTCAGAGTACTGGGGACGGGTGACCCTCTATCCGCCCCGTGCGAAATGCAGGAGAACGCACTCGACGAACTCTGCGCCATGGGCAAAACCGGGCGAAGTTGCAGAATCTCCTGCATTTCGCACAGGACGAGAGCGGCGCCGGGCGCGGCTTGGGGGGTGGGCCTGCGAGCTACTCCTCCGCCGTCTCCACATCCGATGGCTTCTCGAGGGCGGCGCGCAGCGCCTTCTCGTCGGCGGGTGCCGAGCCCGAGGCCCACAGCTCGCGGTAGTAGGTGCGCGCCTCATCCTGACGCTCGGCCTCGATGCCGCTCGCGATGGGAGCCCGCACGTGCTCGGGAGCGAAACCGAACGCATCCACCAAGTCTTGCGCGTGCGGACGCAGGCGAGCCAGCAGGCGGTCGATGTAGGCCGTGATCGCCTGCGCACGCTGCGGCGAGAGGCGGCCGTTGATGAGGTACCAGGAGAGGTGCTTCTCGATGAGTCCAAGGCCGTAGACGTCGTGCAGCCACTCGAGCACCTGGCGCGTGCCCGCATCCGGCATCGCCTCGACTCCGCGGGTGAACGCCTCCCAGGCGAGCAGCTCGGCGTGGGCGCGAGCGGCCTCGATGAGCTCGTTCTGCACCGAGTTGAACAGGTCGGCGGCACCCTGCTTCGAGAGCTTCGAGGCGGGGCGCAGGCGCTGGCCGAGGTCGGCGATCATCGTCTCGACGCGGTCGGTGAGCAGCTCGCGCTGCACGTTCGTCTCGCGCAGCTCCGAGACGCTGCGCGCGGTCGAGCCGAAGTCCCTGATGGTCTGCGCGAGAGTGCGAAGGCCCGTGCCGTGGTAGGCGCGGTCGGCCGCCATCCCGACGACGTAGCGCGCGAGCGCGCCCGAGTCGGCGTTCTTGAACTTCGCGCTGTAGTCGGTGAGCAGGCGCTTCGCGACGAGCTGCAGCAGCACGGTGTTGTCGCCCTCGAACGTCACCCACACGTCGAGGTCGGCGCGCAGGCCCGTGAGCCGGTTCTCGGCCATGAAGCCCGCCCCGCCGCACGCCTCCCGCGCCTCCTGCAGGGCGTCGAGCGCGTGCCAGGTGGCGAGCGGCTTGATCGCGGCGGCGAAAGTCTCGAGGTCTTGGCGGTCGGCATCCGTGTCGCTCCTGCCGCTGAAGACGTCGTCGAACTTCTGCAGCAGCTCGTCGTGCGCGAAGGTGTTCGCGTAGTTCTCGGCGAGGCGGGTGATGAGGCGACGCTGGTGCCGCTGGTAGTCGAGCAGCACGACCTCGTCGGTGTCGCTTCCGGCGGTGAACTGGCGGCGCTGGTTTCCGTAGGTGACCGCGATCGTCAGACCGAGGGATGCCGCGAGCGCGGCCGAGCCGGCGAGTGACACGCGGCCCTGCACGAGGGTTCCGATCATCGTGAAGAAGCGGCGGCCGGGGCTGTCGATGGGCGACGAGTAGGAGCCGTCCTCGGCGACGTCCCCGTACTTGTTGAGCAGATTCGTGCGCGGCACCCGCACCGAGTCGAACGCGAGGCGACCGTTGTCGACCCCGTTCAGCCCGCCCTTGACGCCATCGTCATAACCGGTGATGCCGGGCAGGAAGCTGCCGTCGGCACTTCGAACCGGAACATAGAACGCGTGCACGCCGTGGTTCACGCCCTTGGTGATGAGCTGGGCGAACACGACCGCCGCCGTCGCGTGAAGGGCAGCGTTGCCGAGGAACTCCTTCGTCGCGGCCGTGAACGGCGTGTGGATGACGAACTCCTGTCGTTTCGGGTCGTAGGTCGCCGTCGTGCCGATGCTCGCAACATCCGATCCGTGCCCGATCTCGGTCATCGCGAACGCCCCCGGAACCTTCACCGAGATGGCGTCGGGCAGCCACGCCCTGTGGTGCGGCTCGGTGCCGAGGTGCAGCACGGCCGCGCCGAAGAGCCCCCACTGCACGCCGCCCTTGATGGCGAGCGAGGGGTCGGCGGTGATGAGCTCCTCGAAGGCGGCGAGGTTGCCGCCGTGGTCCTCGAGCCCGCCCACCGACTTCGGGAACGCCCGCTTCGAGCTGCCGAGCTTCGCCAGCAGCTTCAACTGGCCGAGCACGCGCTCACGATGCTCGGCGTACGGCATCCCCTCGACCTTGTGCAGCTCGGGACGCTTCGTCATCTCCCGCGCCTCGAGGCGAACGTCGGCCCACGAGCCGGCGAGCACGCGGGCGAGCGCCGGCACGTCGACGGATGCCGCGCGCCCCCCGGCTGCGCGGTCGAGCTGCTCGTCGACCTCCGTCTCGAGCGAGATGCGTGACGCGGTATCCACCATGGGTCGTGCCTTTCGGAGCGGTCGGTTCTTCAAGGCTAAGCACGTCGGTGACGGCGGGGAAATGGCCAGTGCGAGAACGACAAGCAAGCGATTCGGATGCCCCGGCTAGAACTGTGGGTATCTACAAAGCAAGCGTGCACCAGTTGTTGCGATCGTGCGCTGACGCTGTTCTCTAGGCTTGGTTCTCGTGCTCACCGTACTCGTCGGACTCACCGCCGCCCTCGTCTACGGCTTCGCCGACTTCATCGGCGGGATCGCCTCGAAGCGCGTGAGCGCGATCCGGGTCACGGCGATCGGAGCGCTGTCGGGACTCGTCGTGCTGTTCGCCGCCCTGCCGCTGCTCGGCGGCGAGTGGTCGTGGAGCGCCGTGCTCTACGGCGGCATCTCGGGCGTCACGGGGGCGATCGCCATCACACTGCTCTACGCGTGCCTCGCGATCGGACCCATGAGCATCCTGTCGCCGTTGACGGCGCTCGTCTCGGCCTTCGTTCCGCTCATGGCGGGCGTGCTGCGCGGTGAACGGCTGCCGCTGCTCGGCTACATCGCCATCGGCATCGCGCTCGTCGCGGTCGTGCTCGTCGGCATCGTTAAGGAGGAGACCGCCGTGCGGCCGACCCTCACGGGACTGCTCATGGCGATCGGTTCCGGAACGATGATCGGCGCGTTCCTCATCCTCATCGATCTGACGCCGGATGATTCGGGCCTCGTGCCCCTCATCGCCAACCGCGGCGTCAACGCGGTCGTCATGTTCTCCGTCATCGGGGTGCTCGCGCTCGTGGCTGCTCGGCGGGGGCGGTCGGCAACGGTGACGGGCGCGGCGGTGACGGGCACAGCGACGACGGATGTCGGGGGATCCCGGCCCGTCGGCCTGCTGAGCGTGGGCTGGCGGGCGGGGTTCTGGCTCGCCGTCTCCTGCGGCATGATCGACGCGATCGCGAACGTGCTGCTGCTCTGGGGGCTGCGCATCGGCGACCTCTCGGTCATGGCCGTGCTCACGGCGCTCTACCCGGCCGGCACGATCATTCTCGCGGCGGTGGTGCTGCGCGAACGCATCGCGCCGCTGCAGGGTGTGGGTTTGGTGCTCGCCCTCGTGGCGGCGGGAATGCTGGCACTGGCGTAAGACACTCGTTGGTTGAGTAGCGCGCGGCACAGCGGCGACCGCCGTCTCGGCGGTCGGAAGCGCGCGTGTCGACACCTCGCCGTAAGAAGGGTCTCGATACGCGCCCTACGGGCGCTACTCGACCAGCGGGTTGAGGAAGAATCTGCGCGCGCTACCCGACTAGCGGTTTGGGGAAGAGTCTGCGCGCACTACTCGACCAGCGGAGCGGGGCGTCGAGTCAGATACCGGCGAAGGCACGCGCCAGAGCTTCCAGGTCGGCCCGCAGCCGACCGAAGCGCTCGATCGCCGCGAAACCCGGCCACGCGGGCGGCAGCATGGCAGTGGGCAAGCCCGGGTCGACGTAGGGCAGGATGCGCCACTCGTCCACGGAGCGCACCCACCGCGCGAACGCGGTTTCGGGGTCGAGTGAGCCGAGCGAAGCATCCGCCTCGAATCCGTCCGTCGCGGCGAGGAAGCCGCGGTGCAGCTCGGCGAGACGGTCGAGGTCCCACCAGCTTGCCGCAGCGCCCACGAGCGACCCTGCTGTGCGCGGTGTGCCCGTCATGAAGACCGTAGCCGCGTCGCGCAGGTCGAGCTCGTCGAGAATCTGCTCCACCTCGCCCGCGAGGTGTCCGGGCGCGATCCAGAGACCGTGCGCCACCGTACCGCAGCCGATGAAGCCGAGACGCTTGCGCAGCTGGTGACGCGCATCTCGCTGCGACTCGGGCACGGAGTACGAGATGAGGCACCACAGCTCGGTCTCACCCTGCTGGCGGTAGCGATAGATGCGGCGGTCGCCCCTCTCGAGGGCGGGCACGGCATCCGGATTCAACTCGTAACCGGGCTGGCCAGTTACCTCGGTGCTCAGCAGCAGGCCCTTGTTCTTCACACGGGTGATCGCGGTGCGCGCATGCGTGGCCGACACATCGACGGCGCCGAGCAGGCGCACGAGTTCGGCCGAGGTGATCGTGCCACCGAGGTCGCGCAGAAACACTCCGACGATCGTGCGCACGAGCGATGTTGCACTGCCCGGTCGTACCTCGAAATCGTCGAAGCCTGGCGAACCGGTCACCCGAGTTCCTCGGCGATCGCCCGAACCCCGAGCTCGACCTCCGCGAACGTCGTCGACAGCGGCGAGAGCCCGAGGCGCAGGCCGTGCGGGCGGCGGAAGTCGGGAATGATGCCGCGCTTCCACAACCGGGCGTTGACCTCGGCGAACGACTCGTGATCAACCGTCACATGGCTGCCACGCAGGGCAGGGTCGCGCGGCGACGACAGCCGGGCGCCGCGAGGCACCAGCAGCTGGTCGATGAGCTCGACGGCGAACGCGGTGAGCGCCTTCGACTTCGCCCGAACCGCCGGCATGCCGACAGAGTCGATGAGGCTGAGCATGTCGCGCATGGCGAGCATCCCCACGACCGCGGGCGTTCCGCTCATGAAACCCCGGATGCCGGGGTGAGGCGAGTACCCCGGACCCATCTCGAACGGTGCCGCGCTCCCCATCCAGCCCTGAATCGGCTGCCGCAGCGCCCCCTGCAGCTTGGACCGAACATAGCCGAACGCCGGCGAACCCGGGCCCCCGTTGAGGTACTTATAGGTGCAGCCCGCAGCGAGGTCGACGCCCCACGCGTCGAGCTCCACCGGCACCGAGCCCACCGAGTGACAGAGATCCCACAGCACGAGCGCCCCCGCATCGTGAGCGATGCGTGTGATCTCCCGCGCATCGGCCAGAAAACCCGAGCGGTACGCGACGTGGCTGAGCACGAGCACCGCCGTGTCGCCGCCGACCGCGTCCGCGACCTGCTCGGGGGTGACACCGGCGATAGGGTCGGGTGTCAGCCAGCGCACGGCCTTGCCGCACTCGGCGGCGATTCCCTCGATGATGTAGCGATCGGTCGGAAAATTGTCCGTGTCGGTGACGATCACGCCACGGTCGGGCCGCGCGTCGACGGCGGCACGAATGAGCTTGTACAGGATGACGGTGGTCGAATCCCCGACAAAGGTCTGTCCTGGCGCGGCCCCGAGGGTCGCCGCGGCGAGTTCGTCGCCGATCGTCAACGGCAGGTCGTACCACTCCTCATCCCACCCGCGGATGAGTTGACCTCCCCAGGAGTTTCGCGCGAAGTCGGCGAGACGATCGACGCTCGCTGCGAGAGGACGCCCGAGCGAGTTGCCGTCGAGGTAGGCGACGACGTCGCCCTCTCGCACGAACTTGGCCGTGTGCTCGGCGAGCGGATCGGCGTCGTCGAGTGCGGCGCTATCGAGAGCGGAGGAGTTCGACTGTGCGACTGCGGTCACTGCAATTTCTCCCTGATCTGGTGGTGGTCGAGAACGGATGTCGAAGCGAGCCACTGCGCCATTCCCCCCGGGGCCACATGACCGCGCGAGGACTGGCTACGCGCCCCCTCACAGCGGGGCTCGAAGGTGTGGCTGATGCGACGGCCGAGCTCGGGAGCCGCGACCGCATTGATGAGCGCCACCGTCGAGAGCTTCGCCTCGACGAGGGCGGCGAGCTCGCGTGTGTTGATTCCGACAGGCAGCGGTCCGTTGCCGAGGTCGGTGCCGTACCTGATGACACCACCGTAGGCGTGAAAGCGCCGCACGTTGTCGAGCGCTCGCTCGAAGTCTTCGGTGCGTTCGCCATAGCCGTGGATGTCGAGCGTGCTCACCCAGGTGAGCGTGTGGGCCATTGCGCGCAGGAGCGAGTCGTCGAGGCGCTCGGTGAACGGCGCGTGAGCGAGCGCATCCACATCGGCGGTGAAGGCGCGAGCGGCCTGACCGGCCCCCTCCGTGTGGGCGACGACTTTGGCGCCCCGGCTGTGCGCCCGAGTGACGATCGCGCGAAGGGTGGCGTCATCGAACACCGGTCCGGCGGTCGAGTTGAGCATGACCTTGACGCCGGTGGCGCCGTGAGCCAGCTGCTCGTCGACGGCGGCAGCGGCATCCGTCACCGTCACCTCACGAACGCTGCCAGGGGGCGCCCATTCGCGGTCACTCGGGTAGCCGCCCCTGCAGGTCAGGAACGCACCGACGATCCGAACCTCGGGCAGGTTCGGATCGTCGAGCCAGGCGCGAGCCTGTTCGGGAATCCAGCCGAAGTCGGCGACCGCGGCTATCCCGCCTGCGAGGAACTCGGTCGGATCGATGAGTCCCAGGTGCACGTGCACGTCTCGCAGTCCCGGCAGCACCGTGCCCGCGAGGTGCCCCTCCGGCGTAGCGCCGTCATCAGCGAGACGGATGCCCGAAGCATCGGCCTCGAGAACCGCGCGCCTCGCCTGACCGTCGAGCCACAGCTCGTCGACCGAGAAGATGAGGGGCTCCGGGGTGCTCATCGTCTAGCCGATCTCGGTGCGCACCGCGAAGAGTTCGGGAAAGAACGTCAGGTCTAGCGCCTTCTGCAGAAAGCCCACTCCACTCGAGCCACCCGTGCCGCGCTTGTGGCCGATGATGCGCATCACTGTCTTCAGGTGGCGGAAGCGCCAGAGCTGGAAATTGTCTTCGAGGTCGACGAACTCCTCGCAGGTTTCGTAGGCGAGCCAGTGCTCGGCGGGGTTCTCGTAGATCGTGCGGAAGGTGTCGATGAGCTCCTCGTTCATCGCGTAGCCCTTGGTGAGGTCGCGCTCCAGCACCTCCTTCGGCACGGCGTAGCCCGCCCGGGACAGGTAGCGCAGGAACTCGTCGTAGACACTCGGCTCGGTGAGAAGCGTCGCGAGCATGGCGTGAGCATCCGGGTCGGATTCGAACACCTGGATCATGCGGGAGTTCTTGTTGCCGAGCAGAAACTCGACGGCACGGTACTGGTGCGACTGAAATCCGGATGCGTTGCCCAGCACTCCGCGGAACTCGGCGTATTCGGTCGGCGTCAGCGTCGCGAGCACCGACCACTGCTCGGTCAGCTGCCGCTGGATGTGCTTGACCCGCGCGATGCGCTTGAGCGCGGGCTGCAGCTCGTCGGCCGCGATGAGGGCGCGGGCTGAGAGCAGTTCGTGGATGACGAGTTTGAGCCACAGCTCGCTCGTCTGGTGCTGAATGATGAACAGCATCTCGTCGTGGTGCTCGGGCTTCGAGACGGGCGTCTGCGCGCTGAGCAGCGTGTCGAGCTGCAGGTAGGAGCCGTAGCTCATGCGCTCGCGGAAGTCGGTGACGATCTCGGCCTCGAGGTCGCGTTCGTGCGTTGCTGCGTTCGTCATGGCGACAGCATATTACGCTTTTGTGGCGTGCGCTACGTTTTTGTTTCATGTCCTCGAGCGGCTCGCGACCCCCACCAATCCACGGTTTGTGGCAAGTGTTCCCGAACGTTCGGGCGCACGTGCCACAAACCGTCGCGGGGTCGAGGGCGGATGCGGCCCGCGCGGGCGCGTAGGCTTTGCGCGTGAAGCGAGTAGCGGCCATCGACTGCGGAACCAACTCGATACGCCTGCTCATCGCCGACGTTTCTGCCGACGGCACCCTCATCGATCTCGAACGATCGAACCAGATCGTCCGGCTCGGCCATGGAGTCGACCGCACCGGACGCCTCGACCCGGCCGCGCTCGCGCGCACGCTTGCCGCGACGCGCGAATACGCCGAACGGATTCGCGCACTGGGCATCACACCGGATGCCTCGACCCTGCGATTCGTCGCGACCTCGGCCACGCGCGACGCCGCCAACCGCGACGAGTTTCTCGACGGAGTCGAGTCGATCCTGAGCGTGCGCCCCGAGGTCGTCAGCGGAGTCGACGAGGCCGCACTCTCGTTCCGCGGGGCGATCAGTGCGCTGCCCGCCGCGGGGCATGCCACCGCGACACCCGACGCGCCCGTACTCGTCGTCGACCTGGGCGGAGGGTCGACCGAGCTGGTGCTCGGCCGCACCCTGCCCGAGTCGTCATTCTCGATGAACGTCGGATGCGTACGCCTCACCGAGAGGCACGTGCGTACCGACCCGCCGAGCGCCGACGAGCTGCAGGCGATTCGCGCGGATGTCGAGCGAGCCCTCGACGAAGCGGAGGGCGTCGTCGACCTGAGCCAGGCATCCGGCGTCATCGGTGTCGCAGGAACGGTGACCACGATCACGGCGCATGCGCTCGGACTCGACCGCTACGACCCGCACGCGATCCACGGCGCGAAGCTGCCCCTGTGGGTCGCCGTCGCCGCCGCGAACGAACTCGCCGCGATGACGCGAGCACAGCGCGCGGCACTGCCCTATATGCATCCCGGACGTGTCGACGTGATCGCAGCGGGTGCGACGGTCTGGGCGACGGTGCTCGAGCGGGTTGCGGCGGCTTCCGGAGTCGACGAGGTGATCGCGAGCGAGCACGACATCCTGGATGGGATCGCGCTGTCGCTGTCAGGCTCTTCCGCCGGTCGAGTAGCGCCGTAGGCGCATATCGAGGCCAGTCGAGCGAGGTCTCGATACGCCCGCGAGCGGGCTACTCGACCAGCGGTGTGCTAGAGCGCAGCCAGTTCATCGAGAAGCGCATCGCCCGGGCGCACGCGCTCGAACGTCGGCTCGATCTCGGCGCGTCCGAGCAGCTCGTCCATCTTGCGGCGGCGACGCGCGTTGACGAGGGTCACGACGGTGCCCTTGCGTCCCGCACGGCCGGTGCGGCCGGCGCGGTGCAGGTACGACTTGTACTCGTCCGGCGGGTCGGCCTGGATCACGAGGGAGATGTCGTCGACGTGGATGCCGCGGGCCGCGACGTCCGTCGCCACGAGCACGTTGACGCGCCCGCTCGTGAGCCGCTCGAGGTTGCGGGTGCGGCGAGCCTGGTTGAGGTCGCCGTGGAGGGCGACCGTTCGGATGCCGGCATCCTCGAGGTCGTCGGCGAGCTGCTCAGTGAAGGCCCGAGTGCGCGCGAAGACCAGCGTCTTGCCGGGGCCGCTCGCGAGCTGTTCGATGATGGCGCGCTTATCGGACTGCTCGATGAGCAGCACCCGGTGGTCGATCGTGGAGCTCGCCTGGTCCTCACCGGCGACCTCGTGCACGCTCGGCTGCACCAGGAACTCGTCGACGAGCGAGGCGACGCCCTTGTCAAGGGTGGCGCTGAAGAGCATCTTCTGCCCGCCGCGCGCGGTCTCACGGATGATGCGCTGAACCGGCTCGAGAAAGCCCCGGTCGCGCATGCAGTTCTGGCCTCGTCGAGCACCGTGATCGTCACCTCGGAGAGGTCGAGCCGGCCCTGGTCGATGAGGTCCTCGATGCGCCCGGGAGTGCCGATGACGACGTCGACACCGCGCTGCAGCGCCGTCACCTGACGGTGCTGGGGAACCCCGCCGTAGATCTGGGTCGTGAAGAGCCCGACGCTGCGGGCGATCGGCTGCACGGTGCGGTCGATCTGCAGGGCGAGCTCACGAGTGGGGGCGAGGATGAGGGCACGCGGCTTGCGTCCCGGCTTGCGGTTCTTGCCGCCGCCGTTCTCCATCAGCCGTTCGACGAGCGGGGCTCCGAACGCGATGGTCTTGCCCGAGCCCGTCTTGCCACGTCCGAGAACGTCACGACCCGTGAGGGCGACCGGGATGGTCGCCGCCTGGATCGGGAACGGGCTGACGGCGCCGAGTTCTTCGAGGGTGCGGGTGATGTTGCCACCGAGGCCGAGGTCGGCGAAGCTCACACCGTCGACATCGGTTGCCTCGATCGCCTGCGCCTCGAGGCGCTCGAGCACGATGTCGTCGTGGGGAGTGAAGGTGCGCTCTTCCCTGGCGGGATAGAACTTCGAATCGCTGCGGGCGGCGCGGGGGGCACGATCGCCGCGGTCGTCAAAGCTGCGGCGGGGGGCGCGGTCCGTGTAGTCACGACGCGGTGCGCGCTCCGCACGATCCGGGCGGTCGCTGAAGTCGCGGCGCGGCGCACGGTCGTCGAAGTCCCGGCGCGGCGCACGGTCGGGTCGCTCGCTGCGGTCGTAGCGCTTCTCACGTCCTTCGGCGGGCGCGGTGCCGAAACGGCGCTTGGCGGCCGGACGCTCGCTCGGCGGCGTCCAGTCGCGACGACGATCCTCGCCACGAGCGGGAGCACCCGAACCCCGAGGCCCGCCCTGCGCTTCGCCTCGGGGGCGCTGTTCGGCGCGGCCGCGGGCGGCACGCTCCTCGACTGTCCAGCGGGACTTCTTGGGGGCGCCGCCGCGTGACGGCTTCGCCTTGCCGGGTGCGGGAGCCGCAGCATCCGGGCGGTAACCGCGGTGCTTGGGGCTCTTGCTGCCGGCCTTCGGCGTCGACTTGGCGCCCGTTGCGCGGGCTGGGCTCTTCTTGAAACTGGACATGATTCTTTCCGGGTTGTCTCGATTGCATGGCAGATGCGCACACCTGCAGGAACCCGGGCAGTCTTTGGCCAGGACCGTATCACTCGTGATTTTCCCCACGAACTAAGGATGCCTATGGAAGCATCAGGGGAACCGGCCCACCAGACTTACAAACCCATTCGCTCTTTTCGAGCGATGTCTAGAGCCGACCGAACAATCGTAGCGGACAGCATCCTGTGTGAATGACCATCGCGATGTCCGCTTGATGATGTATATTTATACACCATGCAGCGCACACAGATCTACCTCAGCGAAGAACAGCTGCGCCAGCTGAAGGAAATGGCGAAGGGGCGGGGGGTCACCTCGTCCTCGGTCATCCGCGATGCCATCGACAGTTACCTCACCCGGCAGGTGGATCCTCGGGAACGGCTTCGCCGACTCAAAGCCTTCGTCGCAAACAACTCCTCCACAGCGACCCGGGACTACGGAGATTCCGCAGCGGAGGTGGAAGAACTGCGCCGGCTCGGGGCCGAGCGCCTAAACTCCCTCCGTGATCGCTGACCTCGAACCCGCGCCCGAAACGGTGCTGCTCGACACCACCGTTCTCATCGACGTGCTTCGCGGCAATTCACGGGCAGTCGAATTCGTGAATACGCTCACAGAACCACCGATCTCCAGCGAAATCTCTAGGGTCGAGCTCCTGCAGGGTCTTCGGCAGCACGAGTTCGGTGCCGCCCACGCCCTCATCGATCTCATGGAGTGGTACCCCGTGTTCGAGCCCGTCACCACCCTCGCCGGAGAACTCGGCAGGCTCTGGCGTCCCAGCCACTCCGGAATCGATGCCGCGGATCTCGTCATCGCGGCAACCTCCCAGCTCACCGGCGCCCGCCTCGCCACGCTCAACGTGCGGCACTTCCCCATGTTCGAGGGGTTGCAAGCCGCGTACTGACGGTGGTTTCGATACGCCGCCTTCGACGGCTACTCAACCACCGGAACGATCACAGGTCGAGCACGAGGCGCGGCGTTCGAGCACGTGACACGCAGATCATCATCGACTCGCCCGCGGCACGCTCTTCCTCGCTCAGCACGTTGTCGCGGTGCTCGGGCACACCCTCGAGAACGAACGTCTCGCAGGTTCCGCAGTTGCCCTCCTGACACGAGTTCAGTGCCGGGATGCCGCAGCGGGTGAGCGCCGTCAGGATCGACTCGTCGGCGCCCACGTCGACGAGGGTTCCGTCGCCGAGCTCCACCTCGAACGCGGTGTCGCCCTCGCGGACCGCCTCGACCGGGGTGAACTTCTCGACGTGCAGCCTCGCCTGCGAGTCGGCGCACCAGCCCTCGACCGCGTCCAGCAGCCGCTGCGGACCGCACGCGAAGATCACGGTGTCCGCTCGGCACAGTTCGCCAAGCGCGTCGGCGAGCGCGAGCGAGCCGTTCGCGTCGCGCGGGTGCAAGCGAACCCGATCGCCGAACTCGGCGAGTTCGTCGCGGAACGCCATCGTCTCGAGTCGGCGCCCGAGGTAGAGCAGCTGCCAGTCGATTCTGGAGCCTTGCGCCGCGCGCAGCATCGGAAGAATCGGCGTGATCCCGATGCCGCCCGCGACGAACACGACGGGGGCAGCCGCACCCGATACCCACGGGGCAGCATCCGCGGCGAGGAAGTTGTTGCGCGGGAGCGCCGCGTGAACCACGTCGCCGACCGCGAGCTGCTCGTGCACGATCACCGAGCCGCCGCGCCCCTCG
>JAHBSW010000020.1 GCA_019638935.1 Cryobacterium sp. | reverse complement strand
CGCTCACCCCCGCCACCGGCCTCCCGGTGTCGTTCGACGATGCTGTGTCGTACTTCGGGGGTGCACGGTGAACACCAACAGCGTGAGCGAGCCCAGCGCAAACGAACCGAAGGTGAACGAACCCGGTATGAACGGACGCAGCGCACGCGGGCTCGGCGTGAGCTTCACGGATGTGCGCTTCGCCTACCCCTCAGGAGTTCAGGCCCTGGATGGCGTGAGCATCGACATCCCTGCGGGTCAACGCGTCGCCATCGTCGGGCAGAACGGCGCCGGCAAGACGACCCTCGTGCGCCACCTCAACGGCATCTTCTCGCCGACCTCAGGACAGGTCGTCGTCGGCGACACCGACACCAAGGGCCACACGATCGCCAAGCTGTCGGCGCTCGTCGGTTACGTGTTCCAGAATCCCGACGAGCAGCTCTTCGCCCGCAAGGTGCGCGACGACGTCGCCTTCGGCCCCAAGAACCTCGGAGCGGAGCCCGAGCGGATCGACGAACTGGTCGCCACCGCGCTCGAGCGGGTCGGCCTTGCCGGCGAGACGGACACGCATCCGCACAACCTGTCACTGTCGGAGCGCAAACGCGTAGCCCTCGCCGCCGTGCTCGCGATGGACACGCCCGTGGTCGTGCTCGACGAACCCACCACGGGCCAGGACCAGCGCGGAATCGCGCTCATCGCGCGCATCATCGCCGATCTGACCGCCCAGGGCCGCACCGTCATCGCCATCACGCACGACATGGACTTCTGTGTCGAGAACTTCGATCGCGTCATCGTCATGGCACTCGGCAGGGTGCTCGCCGACGGCAGCCCCGAAGAGGTCTTCGCCAAGCCCGATGTGCTCGAGCAGGCTCGCGTCGAAGCACCCCAGCTCATGCGGCTCAGCACCGCACTGGGCTGGTCTGACAGGCCCCGCACCGTCGCCGAGTTCGTCGACAAGCTGCCCGCTCGATGATCGGCGGCGCGCTCGCACTCGTCGCCAGTCTGTTCCTCGGAGTCGGAGACTTTCTCGGCGGAGTGCTGTCGCGGCGGCTGCCGCTCGTCACGGTGCTCGTGCTGTCGCAGGCCGTCGCGACCGTCATCATCCTGACCCGTCTGGTGTGGGAGGATCCGTTGCCGGGCCTGCCGGGTGCCGTGCTGTGGGGCGTCATCGGCGGAGTCGCGACGGCCATCGGCGTCTCCTCGCTCTACGCGGCCCTCGCGAGCGGCACGATGGGCGTCATCGCGCCGATCACGGCGCTCAGCGTGCTCGTTCCCGTGAGTGCAGGAGTCATCGGCGGCGATCAGCTCGGCTGGCTGCTCATCGTCGGAATCGTGCTCGCGATTCTCGGAACGATCATGGCGAGCGGCCCCGAGTTCAACAACCGCAGCGAGGGGCACGGACCGAAGCCGATCATCCTCGGACTCGTCTCCGCGGTCGGCTTCGGCTTCGCCAACGTCTCGGTCGCGTGGGGCAGCGCCTTCAACGTCACGAGCACGCTCGTCGTCAACTCGCTCACGGTGCTGCTGCTCTACGGCGTGGCCGCGGTTGCGCTGCGTCAGGCGCCCATCGCCCGGGGCAAGGAGCTCGTCGGGGTCGTCGCGATCGGCATCCTGGGCATCAGCGCTCAGCTGTGCTGGGCGATCGCGAGCACCACCGGTGACCTGAGCGTCGTCGGGGTGCTCGCCTCGCTCTACCCGGTCGTCACGGTTCTGCTCGGCTGGTGGTTCCTCAAGGAGCGCCTCATGCGCATCCAGATTGTCGGTGTCGTCGTCGTCTTCGTCGGCGTCGCGCTCATCGCCGTCACGACCTCCTCGTAGCGCGCAGCTACCTGCCGACCGGCAACTCGGCCAGTAGAGTAGGCGCGTGACCGACGACGCCAACACAGCCGTAGAAAACACCGACGACCTGTACACGACCGCGGGCAAGCTCGCCGACCTCAAGCAGCGCTACCACGAGGCTGTCACCGCGAGCGGGGCAGCGGCGATCGACAAGCAGCACGCCAAGGGCAAGAAGACCGCGCGCGAGCGCATCGAGCTGCTGCTCGACCACGGCTCCTTCGTCGAGCTCGACGAGTTCGTGCGCCACCGCACCCACGCCTTCGGCATGGACAGGCACCGCCCCTATGGTGACGCCGTCGTCACGGGGACCGGCACGATCCACGGCCGCCAGGTCGCCGTCTATGCGCAGGACTTCACGATCTTCGGCGGCAGCCTCGGCGAAGTCGCCGGCGAGAAGATCATCAAAGTCATGGACCTCGCCATGAAGATCGGCGTACCCGTCATCGGCATGCTCGACTCGGGCGGCGCGCGCATTCAGGAGGGAGTCGTCGCGCTCGGAAAGTACGGCGAGATCTTCCGGCGCAACACCCAGGCATCCGGCGTCATCCCCCAGATCTCGATCATCATGGGCCCCGCCGCCGGCGGTGCCGTCTACTCGCCCGCCCTCACCGACTTCGTCATCATGGTCGACAAGACCAGCCAGATGTTCGTCACCGGCCCGGATGTCATCAAGACGGTCACCGGCGAGGACGTCGGCATGGAGGAGCTCGGCGGCGCCCTCACGCACAACAAGGTCTCCGGCGTCGCCCACTATCTCGCGAGCGACGAGGACGACGCGATCGACTACGTGCGCACCCTGCTCGCGTTCCTCCCCGACAACAACCTCGCCGAGGTGCCCTCCTACGAGGTCGAGGCCGACCTCGAGATCACCGACGAGGACCGCAAGCTCAACACGATCATCCCCGACTCCCCCAACCAGCCCTACGACGTCAAGACCGTCATCGAGCACATCGTCGACCACGGCGAGTTCCTCGAGACCCAGCCCCTCTACGCGCCCAACATCGTCGTCGGCTTCGGCCGCGTCGAGGGGCGCTCGGTCGGCATCATCGCCAACCAGCCCAACGCCATGGCAGGCACGCTCAACATCGAGGCGGGCGAGAAGGCCAGCCGCTTCGTGCGCTTCTGCGACGCCTTCTCGATCCCCATCCTCACCCTCGTCGACGTGCCCGGCTACCTGCCCGGAACCGACCAGGAGTGGACCGGCGTCATCCGTCGCGGCGCGAAACTGCTCTACGCCTACGCCGAGGCGACCGTGCCACTCGTCACCGTCATCACCCGCAAGGCCTACGGCGGCGCCTACATCGTCATGGGCTCCAAGCAGCTCGGCGCCGACATCAACTACGCCTGGCCGACCGCCGAGATCGCCGTCATGGGCGGCCAGGGTGCCGTCAACATCCTCTACCGCGGCGAGATCAAGGCCGCAGAGGAGGCGGGCGAGGATGTCGCAGCCGTGCGCACCAAGCTCGCCAACGAGTACACCTACAACGTCGCGAGCCCCTTCCTCGCCGCTGAGCGCGGCGAGCTCGACGGCGTCATCGAACCGGCCGCCACTCGCGTGGCCGTGACGAAGGCCTTGCGTGCGCTGCGCGGGAAGCGGGTGGCTACGCCGCCCAAGAAGCATGGGAACATACCGCTGTGACGATGCCCGAGGTCGACCCGACGCCCGAGACGAGCGTCGGCGTCAGCGACGATCTCAGGGTCGTCGCCGGCAATCCCACGCCCGAGGAACTCGCCGCCGTCATGGCGGTGGTCGCGGGAATCGCGGCGGAGCTGGGAAGTCGACCACTGCGCCGCGCCGTGAAGCAGTCGACGGCGTGGGCGGCCTCGCAGCGGCCCATTCGCGAGCCCATCCTGCACGGCACCACGAGGTGGCGCGGCTTCAGCGGCTAGGGTGCATGGCGCCGCACTCAGTTCACTCCGAAGGCGAGAACCAGTAGCTCCGCGAACAGCTCCTCCGCGTCGCACGCGACCCGGCGACGGGCGAACCAGTCGCAGATGTTCACGCAGTCGCGATGCAGCAGATCGGCGCCCTGCGGGTTCGCTGCGACGTCGACGATCTGGGGCAGGTCGATCACCCGCACCCGACCCTCGTGCACGAGAAGGTTGTACGCCGACAGATCGCCGTGCGCCAAACCGGCCGTGGCGAACACGCGCATGATGTCGACGACCTGCACGAACAGCTCATCGAGCGCGCCGTGGTCGGCACGCTCCTGAGCCAGCCGCGGGGCCGCCACGGCATCCGTCCCGATGAACTCCATGAGGATCTCGGTGCCGTTCACCTGCACGGGGTAGGGAACCGGCGCGCCGAGCCGCCACATGCGGCACAGCGCATCGAACTCCGCGAGCGACCACCGCGCCGCCTCGACCTCGCGACCGAAAGCGGATTTTTTCGCCACGGCACGCCCCTCGCGCGAGTCCCTGCCGCGGCGTCCCTCGGTGTAGATGCCGGAACGGTGGAAGGCGCGATGCTCGGCGGAACGGTAGCGCTTCGCCGCCAGCAGCGTGCTCTGCGCGGGGTCGTCGGGAACGGCGCGTTCGAGCAGGAAGACGTCGGCCTCCTTGCCGGTCTTGAGCACTCCGAGTTCGGTGTCGATGGCGCCAGCACTGGTCACGACCCAATCCGGCCACGGCTTCGGACCGCGTTCGGAGGGAGTGATGGCCGACCAGGTGCTCCAGCGCTGATCATCGCCCGGCTCGACCGTGGCGAAGGAAAGGGTGACGTCGAAAGGAGAAGGAAAAGGATCGATCACAGTGTGGCTCCGGGTCGGAGGCCACACGGAGAGCTAGAGCGCGGTGGCCTCGAGGGGAAGATGGTCGGCGAGAGTGCGCACGACAGGGACGGTCGTCATCATGGACTCCTCTCTCGCGGTCTTCCGGGGCGATCCCGGTGCGGGTCGAGTCTAGGCCGTCAGATGCCGCTGGTCCACTGCCGTGGACCCGCCGACCGAGTCGCGCACGACCCCGGTGCGCACCCAGCACGAGGGAGACGAACCGTGACCGGGATTCGAGCATCCAATCGCTTTGTACCCCTGATTTGACGCATTGGGGTACAGTGTTTTCGCCCTATCTCCTGGCTTTTCCCCCTGTTTGGGGGGCATATTTTGTACCCCGAATGTCCCCCAAAGTGACGACTGTGGGTTACAGTGTGATCACCTCATAATTGGATTTGTAACGGTGTTACCTCTACAGGTCGCATCATCCAGCTAGCCGCAAACTAGGGTAAGCAAGCGGTTAGTTTGGGGGCGGGCGAGGCGATATTCGGGTTATCTGCCTCACTCGAGAATTGAGGGGTCGGGAGCGAAGCTCCCGGCCCCTCTACTCACTTCTACTCACTGAGTCGGGCTCTCTCGCCGAGTGAGCTAGTGCAACCCGCGAACCTCGCCGTCGAAACCGATCTCGAACCACACGGTGACATCCTCGTCGAACTCGCCGTCGACCGAGCCGGCCACCGTCGATGCGGTCACCGTGCCGGACGCCGCATCGGCCTCGTGCGGCTCGCCCACACCGACGACGGTTACGGCGACGTCGTGCCGATCCTGGGCCGTGCGCACGATGACGCGCCTCGCCTTGGCCGAGGCAATCGCGCGAGCCAGGCCGCCGTGCACGAGGTGGAGGGCCTCGGCGTCGAGATCGTCGAGGCCACCCTCATCGAGAACCATGACCGACGTGCTCGATCTCCGAGCGGCGCTGACCGCAGCGCGCACCCGGTCGTCGAGCAGGCGTCTGCCGCGAATCTCGTCACGGATCGTAGCCTCGAGCAGCAGGCACTCGGCGCGCAGCTCGGGCGTGAGCCGACCCCGCCGAGACACGATCTCCCGAAGAATGCTTCTCGCGACCCGATTGGTCTGACCCAGGCGCGCTCGACGCTCGGTGACGTGAGCCTCGGCCTCGGCATGCCACAGCGCCGCAGCGCGGGCCGCATGAGCGTACTGGCGCGCATCCTGCTCCGCGCGCTCGAGAGTGACCGAAACGACGTTCGAGATGCCCACCCACGCAACCGACATTCCCACACCGATGGGGGAGATCGCGGGTGCGCCACCCAGCAGCAGTGTGTGCGCGACGAGAGCAGCGATGCCCAGCCAGGCGAACGCGTGATGGCGGCGCGCAGACGTGATCACCATGAGAATGCCGATCCCGCCCACGTACCAGGCGGCGTGATCAACCTGCACCTGCAGTCCGTCGGAAATCTGCTTCGACACGACCTCGGGGATCACTATCGCGACAAGCAGGTTGACCGTCGCGACCCAGGTGGGCATGCGCAGTCCGCCCCACGGCAAGAGGCTCACCGTCGACGCGACGATGAACACGCCAACCGCGATCAGGTACGGAACCGGGTCGAGAATGACAGTGAGCGAGTGAATCGCGACCACGACGTGGTAGCCCACCACCGATGCGGCGAGTGACACGATCACCCAGCGGGGCACCGTCACGACGGCTTCTCCGATCCCTCCGGATTACCCGGCCACTGCAGTGTCACGATGGTGCCCTCCCCCGGGTGGGAATCGATCTCTACGGAGCCGCCGACGGCGGTGACCCGCTCGATGACCGAGACTCGCAAGCCGAGTCGCTCGCTGGGCAGTTCGTCGATGAGAAAGCCGACACCGGTATCCCCCACCTCGACGCGGATGCCGCTGTCACCGACCGCGTGCACGGCGAGCCAGCGGGCGACCCGTGCTCCCGCGTGCTGCAGGCTGTTGATGACGGCTTGCATTGCCGCCGAATGCAGCGCGTCGGAGACAGCGAGGGGCAGCATCCGGCCCTCCAACTCGCCCACGCGCAGCACGACATCCCCACCGAGCTGGGCGACAGCCTGTTCCAGTCGGGCGGCGAGCGAGCTCCCCGCATCCTGCTCGGTCTCCTGCTCCGTGGTTCGGCTCGAAGCCTCGCCCGCCGCTTCGAGGTGACCGATGGCCTCCTCGGCCATCCTGGCCGAGAGCTCCATCGCTTCGGGTGTCGTCGATCGCGCCGCCTCGACCAGGGTCGTCAATACGCTGTCGTGCACGAGGGCGTCGACACGCACGCGTTCGCGGCTGATGGCGTCTTGCGTCGCCGCTTCCGCATAGCGTGAAAGCGCGGCAGCCTGTGCCTTGTCGACCGCGGAGGACGCCCGCCGGAACACCGTGAAGATGGTGATGACGGCTCCGCCGAAGGTGACCGTCGACAGCACGTCGAGCAGCATCTCGTCGAGCGGTGCCCCGCCACCCGACGGCAGCAATCGAACATAGCCGTAGGCGATCACGGCCATCGCGAGATAGGTGATGGGCCGCCGCACCTTCAGGTACGCGCCGGCGGCAGCGGCCACGGCGACGCTGGCCAGGAACCACGGCCACGCGCGGCCGTCGACGACAACGGCAGCGTCAACGACGAAGAGCGGCCACAGCGCCATCGTCACGAGCCAGATGATCGCGACAGCCGCGTTCGCCGTGCGCACGAAGCGCTGAACTATCGAAGCGACGACGTTCACGACGAGACTGCCGTACACCGCGATCAGGGTCACCCAGAACCCCATGGGCGACAGGATCTCGCGCTGCTCGATGGCGACGGGGAACGCCATGAGTCCGAACGCGATCCCCACGATTCCGACCGCACGCGAAAGAATGACCTCGATGCGATCCCGTCGGGGAGATCGACGCACAGGAGGCGCACCGGGGCGCGTCAGTCGTTCAGTCGACATCCGCGTCATCGGTCGGAAGTCCCGGGAGAATTCCGTCTTCCACCGCTCGTCTCAGGAGGTCGACCTTGGTGGGCGCCGGCCGACCCGCCTCGACGTACTTCGTGCGAATCCGATCCAGGTATTCGCGGGCCGTGGAGTAGCTGATTCCCAACTGCGCTGCGGCCGCCTTGAGCGGCAGTCCCGACGCATAGAGGTTCAGGATCTCGCGCTCTCGACGACCCAACTGGGCACGCCCGAACTCGCGATCGGCATCGATCGCGCTCGCCCATTCGAGATTGTTGAGCACCTCGCCGCGCGCGACCGACGCGATAGCGTTCATGACGGTCGATGTCGACGACGACTTGGGGATGACGCCGGAGACCCCCGCAGCGAGCGCCTCCCGCACGAGCGTTGCCCGGTCGGCGATCGAGTGGACGAGAACAGCACTGCCCAGGGCCTGAACCGCCTTGACGTTCTCGCTCACGGTCGTTCCGTCGCCGAGCGACAGATCGAGCACCACGACATCGCACTCCCGCCCGCCGACCTCGTCGACGAACTCCCGTGTTGACGCCGTTCCCGCGACGAACTCGTAGCCGCGCTCGCCGAGCGCCGTCTTGAGACCGAGTCGAACGGACTCATGGTCATCAATGACGCCGACCCTCACGGGTCGCTCAGGGAATGGTGCTTCCGCACTACCGGGCATCGACATTCGGATTCGGGCTCTCTCGGGCGAAGTTGATCAATTGTAGCGATCAAGTCTGGTTGTCGGGTAGCAGCAACGCCACGGCCTCGAGGTGATGCGTGTGGGGGAAGAGATCGAACGCACGCAATCGCTCAAGCCTCCATCCGTGACCTTTGAGATAGCCCACGTCGCGCGCGAGCGCCACCGGGTCGCATGCCACGTAGATCACCTGGGCGGGGTCCAGCCGCACAAGGCCCTCGATGACCTCGCGGCCGGCGCCTGAGCGGGGTGGGTCGAGCACGATCGTGGGGCGCGCGCCGCGTGCGGAAGTCACTCGGCCTCGGGATGCGTCACCGCCCTTCGCTGCCTCTCTCACGTAGCGATCGACTCGAGCGGTCACCGTGCGTGCCCCCTGCCACTCCGCGAGGTTGCGGGCAGCATGCTCGGTCGCTCTGGCGTTCGACTCGACGGACGTGACGCGCAGGTCGCGCTTCGAACCTGCCCCCGCAGCGTCGGCGAGCGCCGCAGCGAGCAGGCCGACACCGCCGTAGAGATCGAGGTTCTCTGCCGAGGGGTCGAACCGGGACAGATCGAGAGCGTCGGCGCGGCACGGTGGTGCACCTGCCAGAAGCCCCGAGCGTCGACGGCGAACTCTCGATCGCCGACTCGTTCGGTGACGACCCCGCCCTGTGCGCCGACGAGCAGCAGCGCCTCGCCCACGGACGGTGCCACGAGATCCACAACCTCCTCGCCCGGAAAACGCTCAGCCAGCGGCGCAATCGACTGGATCGCACTCGTCGCAAGCGGGAGGTCGGTGACGGGAATCACCGTGTGCGACCGCGCCGCGTAGGGCCCCACGACGCCGCGCTCATCGACATGCAACCGCACTCGCGTTCGCCAACCTTCGCCGTGCGAGACCGACTCGACCGCGACATCCGTCGCCTCGTGCGCGAAGCGCTGCATCGCGTCGGCAAGAACCTGTCGCTTCAGCTCGCGCTGGTGGTCGAGGGCGATATGCCCGAACTCGGCTCCGCCCGCGCGCTCGGCCGGTGCGCGCTCGATCGACGCCGCCGACCAGACGTGGTCACGACGGTGCGGCGAGGGCTCGAGCACGCGCACGGTCGTGGCGCGCCAGAACGAATCGCGCGCGACATCCGTCAGCTCGGCGACGACGCGTTCACCGGGGATCGCGTCACCGACGAACACCACGCGGCCGTCGAGTCGCGCGACCCCCACACCGCCGTGAGCTACGTTGGAAACCTCCAACTCGACGAGTTCGCCCGGTGCATCGTGCATGTGACCAGCATTGCGCATCAGACAAGAGCGACACGACCGTCGCCCCGAATCGAAAGCAGAGGCCGCCGTGCGCATCTACCTCGCCTCCACCTCGCCCGCGCGTCTCGCAACGCTGCGTGCTGCGGGGATCGAGCCCGTCGTCGTCCCCTCGCACGTCGACGAGGATGCCGCGGTCGAGGCTGCCGGAGAGCTCACCCCCGCCGGCCTCGTCGAGCTGCTCGCGCGCGCGAAAGCCGAGGCCGTGGCCGGTGTCGGAGAGGTCGGCGGCGAGCGGATAGACGGGTTCATCCTCGGTGGGGACTCGGCGTTCGAGCTCGACGGCACACTCTATGGAAAGCCGCACACCCCCGAGGTCGCGCGAGAGCGCTGGGAGCTGCAGCGGGGCCGCACGGGCACCCTCCACTCGGGTCACTGGCTCATCGATCGCCGCGGCGGCCGTGTACACGGAGCCGCCGGGGCGGTCTCGAGCGCCGAGGTCACTTTCGCGAACGACATCTCCGATGACGAGCTCGAGGCGTACATCGCGACGGGTGAGCCGCTCAAGGTCGCCGGAGCCTTCACCATCGACTCGCTCGGCGCCCCGTTCATCACCTCGGTTGCGGGAGATCCGCACGCGGTGGTCGGGCTCTCCCTGGCCACGGTGCGCGCACTCCTGCGCGGCTTCGGGGTGGGTTGGCAGGAGCTGTGGCGCTAGTTGTAGAGCTGCTAAGGCATCCGTCGCCCCATTTTGTAGGGCTACCCCAATTCTCGGCGGGTTAAGGGCAATAGGCTAAACAGTTATGCGCTCCATTTCGAAGGTCCTCGTTGCAAACCGTGGAGAGATCGCCGTACGCGTCATCCGGGCAGCCAAGGACAGCGGAATCGCCTCCGTCGCCGTGTACGCCGACCAGGATCGCGACGCCCGGCATGTGCGCCTGGCCGACGAGGCGTACGCCCTCGACGGCACGACCAGTGCCGAGACCTACCTCGTCATCGACAAGATCCTCTCCGTCGCCCGCCGCGCCGGGGCCGACGCCATCCACCCCGGCTACGGGTTCCTGGCCGAGAACGCCGACTTCGCCCAGGCCGTCATCGACGCGGGACTCATCTGGATCGGCCCCTCGCCCGACGCCATCCGGCTGCTCGGCGACAAGGTCTCGGCGCGCCACGTCGCCGAGAAGGTCGGCGCCCCGCTCGCCCCCGGAACCCTCAACCCAGTCGCCGACGCCGCCGAGGTGCTCGAGTTCGTCGACGCGCACGGGCTGCCCGTCGCGATCAAGGCCGCCTTCGGCGGCGGCGGTCGCGGCCTCAAGGTAGCGCGCTCGCGCGACGAGGTCGCCGAGCTCTTCGAGTCGGCCACACGCGAAGCCGTCGCCGCCTTCGGCCGCGGCGAGTGCTTCGTCGAGAAATACCTCGACAAGCCCCGCCACGTCGAGACCCAGTGCCTCGCGGATGCCGCCGGCAACGTCGTCGTCATCTCGACCCGGGACTGCTCACTGCAGCGCCGCCACCAGAAGCTCGTCGAGGAGGCACCGGCTCCGTTCCTCAGCGAGGAGCAGGTCGCGCAACTCTACGACTCGTCGAAGGCGATCCTCCGCGAGGTCGGCTACGTGGGTGCGGGAACCTGCGAGTTCCTGGTCGCCGCAGACGGGACCATCTCGTTCCTCGAGGTCAACACGCGGCTTCAGGTCGAGCATCCGGTGTCGGAGGAGGTCACGGGCATCGATCTCGTGCGGGAGCAGTTCCGACTCGCCGAGGGCGGCACCCTCGACTATAGCGACCCCGAGCCCGTCGGCCACTCCTTCGAGTTCCGCATCAACGGTGAAGACCCCGGCCTGAACTTCATGCCCACGCCCGGCCCGGTCAACCAGCTGCGTGTTCCCGGCGGCCCCGGCGTGCGCGTCGACAGCGGAGTCACGACTGGCGACGAGATCAGCGGCGCATTCGACTCGCTGCTCGCCAAGCTCATCGTCACGGGTGCCACCCGCGAAGAAGCCCTCATGCGTGCGCGTCGCGCCCTCGACGAGTTCGAGGTGACCGGCCTGCCGACGGTGCTGCCCTTCCACCGCAGGATAGTGCGCGACGCCGCCTTCGTCAGCGAGCCGTTCAGCGTCTACACGCGCTGGATCGAGACCGAATTCGACAACGACCTCGAACCGTGGAGCGGCTCGCTGCCCGACGCAGCCCCGGCCGCCGCACGCCAGAACGTCGTCGTCGAGGTGAGTGGCAAGCGCATCGAGGTGTCGCTTCCCGCACGCTTGATCGGTGCGGATGCCGCCGCCAGCGCGGCCCCGCCGCCCCGCCGTCGTGCGAGCGGAAGCGTCAACACGGTCACGGGCGACTCCGTCAAGGCCCCCATGCAGGCGACCATCATCAAGCTCGCCGTCGCCGAGGGCGACAAGGTGGTCAAGGGCGACCTCATCTGCGTGCTTGAGGCGATGAAGATGGAGCAGCCCCTCGCGGCTCACAAAGACGGGGTCATCGCGAACGTCAACGCACCCATCGGGGCGACCGTGTCGTCGGGCCACCTCCTCCTGAACATCGTCTAGCGGATCGTCCCGGCGCGCTCTCGCCGTGCCCCACCCACCCCACCCTGCCCCCGGCCCCGGCCCCGCCAAGGCGGAGTTTTGTCACGCATGCGCCGTTCGTAACGTGCGCATGCGTGACAAAACTCCGCATCCGAAGTCCCTGCGATCAGCGACCGCTGCGGGCGCCCGTACGCAGCAGCTACCGTAAACCCGCAGCCACGAGCTGGGCTCGCATGCGGGCGGGCGATCTCGCAACCGCCCACCCCCAGCGCGTCATGCCGTATCCCGCGGCACGGATGTCGTCCTCGCGAGCCTTCTCGTCACGCAGTGCCTGCTCGGGAGTGCGTCCGCTCAGGAACTCGGGGTCGCGATACTTGGCCTCACCGTCAAACTCTCCGACAAGCCGGGTGGTCGGCCAGAAGAAGTCCCCGAAGTAGACCTTCCCGCTCGCGCCCACCACTTTCTCCTGCAGCCGAGGCGTCGGAGCTCCCACCGCCCGCATCGACACACGACTCAGCGACTCACCCGGCCTGTCGGCGGCGCCGTCCGCGAAGTGGACGACAGCACGCGCCTTCGCGCATCCGCGAACGAGCGGCGTCGCGCCTAGCTCGAACACAAGGTCGTCACGACTAAGCGAAGTCGACGGCACTCCCGCGATCGGATGCGCGGTGCGCCGCAGTGCGGCGTCGGCCACGACAACGGCCTGGGCGAAGGAGGCGACCCTCGCCACGTCGATAACGGTGCGCGCGAGCGTTGTCGCGAGAACCCCGTCGAACGCGACCAGCGGCTGTGCCAGCCCCAGGGTGTGGCGAAAGAGGGACGCGTTCGATCGACCGCCCGCCGCGCGCTCCGTCGTGACATGCGCCACCGTCGGCCACGAACCGACCCAGGGCAGGCGCCACAGGCTCGCCGCCGACTGGTGCGAGAACACGTGCCCCGACCCGTCGCGCGCCGCCACCGCCAGGGTAAGCATGCGATAGCGCTCGTCGGCGCGCATCCGGCTCCACGTCTGCGCCGCGACGTAGACCCCGCGCAGCACCGCCACGTAGTCTCCACGGCGAACTTGCGCGAAGAACTCGGCGCGTTCGGCGGGAACACGAAGGTCGCGGGTGAGCACGAACTGATCGCGCCAGCTTCCCGCGACGAACTCCTGCATCCGGTGATCGTGATGGATGTCGACACCTCGCGTCCCTTGAATCGGAGCCCACTGAGGAGAACTGCACGCCGGTGCAGCCGGTGAGGGAGTTCACGGTCGCAGGCGCTCGTGCACCGACGGATCCTGGTGAATGCGGAGGTTTGTCACGCATGCGGATGCTGCAAACACCGCATTCGTGACAAACCTCCGCCCGGGTGGAGCAAAGCGCGGAGGGCATGAGCAGTGCGGACACGCCGGCCCGGCGAGGGGCCTGGCGAGGGGGTCAGTCGACGCGGTGCATCGCGCGCGCGACATCCGTGATGCTGCCCGAGAGCGACGGGTAGACGCTGAAGGCCTCGGCGAGCTGGTCGACCGTGAGGCGGTGCTCGATCGCGATCGCGATCGGCAGGATCAGCTCAGACGCGCGCGGGGCGACGACGACCCCGCCGATGACGGTTCCTCCGGTGCTTGCGATCAGCTTCACGAACCCTTCGGCGATGCCGAGCATCTTCGCGCGGGGGTTGTGCTTGAGCTCGAGCTTCTGCACCGTGCCGTGCACGAGCCCCTCCTCGAGCTGCTTCTGCGACCAGCCGACCGTCGCGATCTCAGGCTGCGTGAAGATGTTGCTCGTCACGTTGCGCAGCTCGGTCGGGTTGACGGTGTCACCCATCGCGTGAAAGACCGCCGTGCGTCCCTGCATCGATGCGACGGATGCGAGGGGCAGGAAGTCCGAGCAGTCGCCCGCCGCGTAGACCGACGGCAGCGACGTGCGCGCGACGCGATTGACGCGGATGTGGCCGCTCTCGGTGAGCTGAACACCGGCATCCTCGAGACCGATCCCCGACGTGTTGGGAACCGAGCCGAGCGCGAGCAGGCAGTGGCTTCCCTCGAGGGTGCGCCCATCGGTGAGGGTGACGATGACGCCGTCACCCTTGCCCCCACCCGTGCGGCGCACCGACTCCATGCGCGACTTACCGAGCACGGTCATGCCGTTGCGCGTGAAGACGCGCTCGATGACGGTGGCCGCATCGGCGTCCTCGCCGGGGAGAACGTGCTCGCGGCTGGAGACAAGCGTGACCTGCGATCCGAGCGCCTGGTAGGCCGCGGCGAACTCGGCGCCTGTGACGCCCGATCCGACGACGATGAGCCGCTCGGGCACGTCATCGAGCTGGTAGAGCTGCGTCCAGGTGAGGATGCGCTCGCCGTCGGGCTCGGCATCCTTGACGATGCGGGGGCGGGCACCGACCGAGACGACGATCGTGTCGGCCTCGACGGTCTCGAAGTCGGTGCGCTTCGCGCCCGTGCCCGTCGAGGCGACGAGTCGGAGTTGGCCGTGCTGCTGCCCGTCGAGGCGTCCGTCGCCCTGGATGATCGTGACGCCCGCGGCGAGGAGCGAAGACTTCATATCGTCCGACTGCTGCTGGGCAAGTGCGAGCAGGCGCTTGTTGACGGCGGCCAGATTGACGGCGACCTCCGGACGCACCGCTCGTCCGCTCTCCCCGCGCGCGAAGAACCGCACTCCGAGGTCGGCGGCTTCGTCGACCGCCTTGCTCGCGACCGCCGTGGCGATGAGGGTCTTGGAGGGGACGACATCCGTCAGCACCGCCGAACCGCCGATGCCTGCTCGCTCGATCACGGTGACGTCGGCACCGAGCTGTGCGGCGGTGAGCGCCGCCTCGTAGCCGCCGGGGCCGCCCCCGAGAACGGCGATGCGCTGCGTGCGCTCGAATTCGTATGCCATGCGTCCATTCTTGCTGAGTCTCGCGCGTGGCGTTCGCAACTCGGGAAGATTCTGAGGGCTCAGCTCAGGATGCCTGTGAACGCGCGGCGGATGGTACGCGCGTTCGAGATTCACCTGAGTTGCGAACACACGGGCGCGGACTCGCACGCATTCGAGCACCCGCGGATGCGCGGGCGCGCCCACGCGCACACGGCTCGGTGGCAGAGGCACGGTCGCACGCGAACAAATAGAGTGATCTGCATGAATCGCACGCAGGAGAACCCTCTCGAAGATCCCAGCACCGATCCGTTCGCGATCGCCCAGAAGGCGGCCGAGCAGATCGCGCAGAAGACCGGCGTCGAACGCCACGACATCGCCCTCACGCTCGGCAGCGGGTGGGCGAAGGCGGCCGACCTCATCGGCGAGACCGTCGCGACCATCCCGGCAACCGACATAGACGGTTTCAGCAGGCCCGCGCTCGAGGGACACGTCGGGACACTGCGCTCGATTCTGCTGCCGAACGGCAAGCGCGCCCTCGTCATCGGTGCACGCACCCACTACTACGAGGGGCACGGCGTGCGCCGCGTCGTGCACTCGGTTCGCACCGCCGCGGCGACCGGTGCGAAGGTCATGATCCTGACCAACGGCGCGGGCGGAATCAAAGACACCTGGGCACCCGGCCAGCCCGTGCTCATCAGCGACCACATCAACCTCACCGCCGACTCTCCGCTCGAGGGTGCGACGTTCATCGACCTCACCGACCTCTACTCGAGCCGCCTGCGCGCTGTTGCGAAGCAGATCGACCCGGGTCTCGACGAGGGCGTGTACTGCCAGTTCCGCGGCCCGCACTACGAGACGCCCGCCGAGGTGCAGATGGCGAAGGCGATCGGCGGGCACATCGTCGGCATGTCCACGGCGCTCGAGGCCATCGCCGCCCGCCAGGCCGGCATGGAGGTCTTCGGCATGTCGCTCATCACCAACCTCGCGGCCGGCATCCAGAAGACGCCGCTCAGCCACGCCGAAGTGATCGACGCGGGCAAGCAGGCCGAGCCGGTGATCAGCGCGCTTCTCGCCAAGATCGTGGCGGCTATCTGATGGGCGTCATCGACGAGGCGCGCGCGTGGCGCGATCAGGATCCGGATGCCGAGACCCGCGCCGAGTTGGACCACCTCATCGGGGCTGCCGAGGCGGGTGACGTATCCGCTGTCGCTGAGTTGCACGACCGTTTCGACGCGCGCCTCGAGTTCGGAACGGCGGGGCTGCGTGGGGAACTCGCCGCCGGTCCCAACCGCATGAACCGGGTGCTCGTCGCCCAGGCGGCGCGCGGGTTCGCGGACTTCCTGCTGGGCCGCGCCGGCCGCGGTGCCGGTGACGATGCGCCCAGTGTCGTGATCGGCTACGACGGTCGCAAGAACTCGCAGCGTTTCGCGCTCGACACGGCGGAACTGATGGCCGGGGCAGGCATCCGTGCGATCCTTCTGCCGCGTCTGCTGCCGTCGCCCGTGCTCGCGTTCGCGGTGCGGCACTTCGGGGTGAGCGCGGGTGTCATGGTGACGGCGAGTCATAACCCGCCGCGCGACAACGGCTACAAGGTGTACCTCGGCGACGCCGACGCGGGCTCGCAGATCGTCTCGCCCGCCGACGCCGAGATCGAGGCGTCTATCCGCCGTGTTGCCGCGGGCTCGATCGAGGGGCTCCCCCGCTCGAGCGACTACGAGGTCGCAGACGAGGAGATAGTCGACGAGTACGTGCGGCAGACCGCGGCGCTCGTGACCACGCCACCGAGCGCCCGGCTCAAGGTGGTCTACACGGCCATGCACGGCGTCGGCTGGGAGACCTCGAGGCGCGTCTTCGCGGCCGCGGGTTTTGAAGCACCCGTCGTCGTCGAGGAGCAGCGCGACCCCGACCCCGACTTTCCGACCGTCGCCTTTCCCAACCCCGAGGAGCCCGGCGCACTCGACCTCGCCTACGCGACCGCGCGGGCCGCGAGCGCCGACCTCATCATCGCCAACGATCCGGATGCTGATCGCCTCGCCGTCGCCATCCCGCTCGCCGCGGGCGGCTGGCGTGCCCTCACGGGCAACGAGGTCGGGATGCTTCTCGGCTGGCGGGCCGCCGAGGGCGGTGCCACACAGCTCGCTGCATCGCTCGTGAGCTCACCCGCGCTCGGCGCGGTGGCCGCGCACTACGGGATCGCATTCACCGAGACTCTGACCGGTTTCAAATGGGTGTCGCGCGTGCCGGGACTCGACTACGGCTATGAGGAGGCGCTCGGCTACCTCGTGGATCCGCAGAAGGTTCGGGACAAGGACGGCATCTCGGCCGCGGTCGCCTTTCTCGACCTCGCGGACTCGCTCGCGGCGTCCGGTGTCTCGATCGAGCAGCACCTCATCGATTTCGCCGAGAGGTTCGGCGCCTTCGCCTCGGGCCAGGTGTCGGTGCGCGTCTCCGAACTCGGGGAGATCCCGCGCATCATGGCCGACATCCGCGCGAACCCGCCGACGTCGCTGGGCGGTGCGAGCGTGGAGTCGACGGATGACTTCGCGAACGGTTACGGAGACTTTCCGCCGAGTGACATCGTGCGCTTTCGGCTCAGCGGCGGCTCGCGTGTCATCGTGCGCCCGAGCGGAACCGAGCCCAAGGTGAAGGTGTACCTCGACGCGGCGAGCAACGCCGGCACA
The DNA here is from genome assembly GCA_019638935.1 of Cryobacterium sp. Taxonomy (GTDB): domain Bacteria; phylum Actinomycetota; class Actinomycetes; order Actinomycetales; family Microbacteriaceae; genus Terrimesophilobacter. Next base: position 23,382 of record JAHBSW010000020.1, on the reverse strand, counting down.
GGCACCGAACGAGTCGCCGCGGCAACGACTCAGGTCGCGGCGCTCGAGGCGGATGTGCGGGCGTTGCTCGCCTAGTGGGTTGCTTGGAGGGTCGGCGGATTACTCGCCGTCGACGGCGACGATCTGGCCGGTAGCCTGGCTCACGTCGACCTCGATGTCACCGTCGGTCGTGCCGGTCAACATCACACTCCACGTTGCCTCACCGTTGTGACTGTCGGCGTCGACGCTCATGAATGTGCCACCGTACTCATTCATCGCGATGTCGATCGCGTCCTCCATCGAGATTCCGGTGATGGGCTCGTCGGTCGGTTCGTCGGTCGGCTGGTCACCCGGCTGCTCGTCGATGATCGGCGGATCCGTGAGGCCGGGGTCTGTCGTGTCGGTGCAGCCGACGAGGGCTCCACCGAGTCCGGCCGCGAGGACGATTGCTGCGATTCTCATGGTTGTCTTACTCATGCGGCCACGCTAGGAAACGAATCTGGGCTGCCCCGCCGAGGCACCTGAGCGCAACCTTCCTCAGGGCAAGCTCCCACCGCGCTCCCAGTCTCAGAGACGTGCACGCGCCGGTCGAATATACGCAGTTGACCTCCAGTGGCTGACGTCGGAACAATGAGCGGATGACTCGCCCCCCGCATCCCTCACTCCGCAGCCCCCGCTTTCGTGTCGTCATTGCGATGGCCGCGATGGCCACCGTCGTCATGACGGCGTGCTCGCCCTCTGACTCCTCGCCCGAACCGGACTCATCGAGCACGTCAGCGCCGTTGACACCCCCGGCTCTCGCGCCGCCCGATGACGATCACGAGTGGCCGACCGAGTTCAACGCGGAGTTGCACGACGAGCTCGTGGCCATGCTGGAACGGGATCAGATCGATTCGATGGGCGGTTCGAGCGGCGAGAGCTTCCAGACCCGCACGAACCGCCTGAGCGAGATCATCGCCGAGTTCGGCTGGCCCACAATCGTGCTCGTGGGCAAGGATGGCGAGGATGCGGCATGGGCGATCGCTCAGCACTCCGACCTCGACCCGCACTTTCAAGACTTCGCGCTCGCGTGGTTGCGTGCCGCGGCGGAAGCGGGCGAGGCGTCGCTCGGCAATCTCGCGTACCTCGAAGATCGCGTGCTCGTGGCCAGGGGCGAGCCGCAGCTGTGGGGCACCCAGATTCGCTGCGGCGAGGACGGGCCGGTTCCGGCCACCCCGATCGCCGAGGAGGCCACGGTCGATGAGCGCCGCACACGAGCGGGCCTCGACCCACTCGCCGTCTATCTGGACGAGGTCGCGGGACTGTGCGAGGAGTTCGCGCCCTAAGAGGCCAGTCGCGCGCCGTCGCCGAATACCACCCGCAAGAATGGGGGCATGACTCTTCCCGCGACCGATACCACCGTGACCTACCCCGCCGGCGAGACGACGGCCAGCGCAACGGTCGTCCACGTCGAGCGCATCTCCCCGACGAGACTCGCGGTGCTGCTCGACACGACCCCGTGCCATCCGATCGACGCGGGCTGGCCCGATCAGGGCCCCGACCACGCGACACTGGCCTGGGAAGAGGGCACGTTCGAGATCACCGACTGCGTCGTCGGAGCGACCGACGGCAGCGAGCTCTTCATCGGCGCCGACATCCCGGTGCGCAGGGGCACCGAGGGCTGGGCGTTCGTCGTCGTGCACCTCGTCGCGGATGCGCCGGCCGAGGGAGCCCCGGTCACTGTCACGGTCGACGCCGACCACCGGAACGCGCTCTCGCTCGGGCACACCGGATGCCACCTCGCCTCGCTCGCCCTGAACCGCGCCCTGGCGTCCCGGTGGTCGAAGGAGGTGGCACCTGACGCCCTCGGCTCCCCCAGCTTCGAGGCGGCCGCGAACGAGTCGTCGCGCATCCTCGAACGCGGCTCGCACGATGTCTATCGAATCGGCAGGTCGCTGCGCAAGCGCGGCTTCGTGACCGAGGGGCTCGCCGACGCGCTCGCCGAGATCGAGGCATCCGTCAATCGTTCGCTCACGGACTGGATGGCGACGGATGCCCGGGTGCGCATCGATCGCGACGGCGCGGGCCTCACCGACCGCCGCTACTGGGTGTGCGAGCTGCCGGAGGGTGAGGTCAGCATCCCCTGCGGCGGAACGCACGCGGCGTCGCTCGGTGAGCTCGGCGCGCTGCGCGCGACGCTCGAACTCAGCGAGGTCGAGGGCGCCCTCGTGCTCACGATGACGACGGGCGTCACCGACTAGGCGCCGCGCACCCGGTTCTCGTCACGCGAGCACCTCCTCGACCCACCGCGGCACGAGCTCGGTGGCTGGACCGTAACGCGTCTCGGCGAACGTGCTCGCGACCTCAGAGGGTTCGAGGTTCAGTTCGATCGTGTGCGCCCCGACCTGCGCGGCGACGGCCGCGAACCCCGCGGCCGGGTAGACGTTTCCGGATGTTCCGATCGCCACGAACACCGCGCATGCCTCGAGCGCGTCATAGATCGTGTCGAGGTCGAGCGGCATCTCGCCGAACCAGACGACGTGGGGACGCAGCGCTCCGCCGCACTCCGCGCACGCGTCGGCGACCGAGCTGTCGGTGAGCCGCTCGCTCAGGTGGTCGCACGCGACGCAGCGCATCCTGAGCAGCTCGCCGTGCATGTGGATGAGGTTGCGTGAGCCGGCACGCTCGTGCAGGTCGTCGATGTTCTGGGTGACGATCATGGTGCCGCCGGGATGCTGCTGTTCGAGACGCGCGAGCGCGAGGTGGGCGGCGTTCGGCTCGACCGTGCCGCCGACGAGCTGTCGGCGTCGCTCGTTGTAGAAGCGGTGCACGAGCGCGGGGTCGGCGCGGAAGCCCTCGGGCGTGGCGACATCCTCGATGCGATGCTCCTCCCACAGGCCGTCAGCGGCGCGGAACGTGCGGATGCCCGACTCAGCCGACACCCCCGCCCCGGTGAGAACGACGATGCGTGCGGTCATGGCACCACTGTGTCACGAATCACAGCGTCACGATGCGACGGGCGGCACCGTTCCGGTCTGCTGAACGCCGGCTCGACTGCGGCCGACGACAACGGCGGCGATGACGGCAGCGAGGAGGATGAGCAGCAGCAGGACGCCCACGATCCACACCCACGGCGACACATCATCGGCGACCGCGTTCGCCGTCGCCCGCATGTCGAGGCTGCCCGACCACTCGGTGTTCCAGTTGACCGTCGTGCCCGAAAGATCACCGTTGTGGCTTGTGACGGCACCCGGAAAACGAAGTGCGACCGCGACATCGGTCGACTCCTCGTCGGGTGCGGTCTCGCCATCGGTGGTCGAGTCCTCGTCGTCGGGCGTGAAGTCGAGCGCTCCCGTGAATACGAACGTGTCGCCGTCGCGCTCAAGCGTGAACGCGTCGCTCTCGTTGAGTGCGCTCAACGGTGTGCCGAGGAGGACGAGCCGTGAGCCGCGATAGCCATCCTGATCGTATTCTTCGTGGGTCACACCGGGCGCGTTCCGCAGGCCGGGAAGAATCTGCTCCTCGATGCCTTCCGCAGCCGACAGCGCCTGCTGCTCGGCTCCCGCTTCGTCACCCACGAGCACGGCGACGACGATGGTGCCGTCGAGGGTGTTGTTCTCGTTGACCGCGAGCTCGACCTGAAAGCGACCACAGCCGACAAGCAGCAGAGCGGCGGATGCGACGGCGACGATCCTGAGAGTGCGTGAGGTTGACATGTTCGTCAGTGTGGCAATGTCGGTGCGCTGTCGACGAGACTTCCACCGTTCTCACAGCTCACGTTCACCGCGCACACATTCAACGTGCCTCCACCGCGCATCCACCGCCTGCACAGAAGAACGCCCGCACCGCGGGTGGGCGGTACGGGCGTTCATGGAGTCGCCTTTCGGCAATCATCGCAACACGGCCAACAGGCGGTTCGTGCGCTCGGCGGCGCGGTCGCGCAGCTGCTGGGCGCGGTCCCGCTCGAAGTGAGCACGGGCCGCCTGACGTTCGTCGACGGCGCCGCGTCTCCTGCTCCACGTGAGCAGCGCGAGACCGAGGCGCATGGCGACGCGGTCGAGCAGGCTCACGCGGGCCACGCGCTGGGGCGCGGCCACGGGCGGCGAGTGGGGTTGCACGTGACTGCGTTCGTCACGCTGCACGGTAGGCAGAACAGTATTCATGATGGGTCCTCACAGAAATTGGCAAAGCGGGGTGGTGGCCCGGGCACGAGAAAACTGTCGTACCCAGATCGGCATCGTATGCGCCGCCACCGTCATGATCGGGCGGCGAGGATGCGGCCCGGTTAGGCGGTGAGGGCGCCGACGAAGCCGGCGGTAATGCGAACTGGCGTCGCAATGGTGATGATCTTCATGGCCGGACTCCTTTCGTCAGATTGGCGCTTGGCAATACTAGGCGCCGGAGAAACCCACGTGCAAGTCGACACACCGATTCGTTATCGTCGAACGCCGATCGCGCTGGTGCCCCTGGAGGGACTCGAACCCCCAACCCTTTCCTTAGGACGGAACTGCTCTTCCATTGAGCTACAGAGGCCGGCCAGATAAGTTTAGCTGGGCGCTCCCAGCGTTCGGTTCGATAGTCAAGGCGTACGAGCGACGAAGGAGTCAGCAACGTCATGATCAAGACCACGCACGCATTCAGCAGTTTCAGCGTCAACGATCTCGCAGCGGCGAAAGAGTTCTATGCGAACAAGCTCGGGCTCACGGTCGCGGACGGTGAGATGGCGGGCACCCTGGTGCTCCGACTTCCCGATGGCCACGAGGTCTTTCTCTACGAGAAGCCGGATCACCTCCCCGCCACCTTCACCGTGCTCAACCTCGTGGTCGAGAACATCGAGGCCGCGGTCGATGCGCTCAATGCCGTGGGTGTCGTCACCAAGATCTATGACGACCCCGACTTCGGCACCGACGCGAGGGGCATCGTGTGGAGCAAGGCGGCGGGATACGGCCCCGACATCGCGTGGTTCCGCGACCCCGCGGGCAACGTGATCTCGGTGCTTGCGGAGTGAAGGGCTAGGGTCTCGACACGCGCGCCGAGGGCGCGCTACTCGACCCGCGATCCCGGTGCGCTCTGTGCGACCGGCGAGACAGCGAGTGAGTCACGCCGCCGCGAACGCCGCCGGCTCGAGAAACTCTCCCCACTCGGGCACGGGCCGCTCGATGCCGCGCACGAGCCACTGGGTGCCGTGCGGGGGCCTCGGTGTGAGGCGCAGTTCCCAGCGCATCTCGGCGGGAGTGCGGTCGCCTTTGAGGTTGTTGCAGCGCAGGCAGCACGCGACGAGGTTCTCCCAGGTGTCCTGGCCCCCGCGCGAGCGCGGCAGCACGTGGTCGATGGTCGACGCCGAGTGCCCGCAGTAGGCGCAGCGCTGGTTGTCGCGCCGCAGCACCCCGCGTCGGCTCACGGGAATCATGCGACCCGTGGGGATGCGCACGTAGCGCGTCAGCAGAATCACCGACGGCCGCTGCAACGACCCGAACGACCCGAAGACCGGATGCTCGTCATCCGCGGCAAGAACCGTCGCCTTATCGTTCATGACGAGCACGAGTGCTCGTTTGAACGAGACGACGGCAAGGGGCTCGAACCCCGCGTTGAGAACCAGAGTGCGCATGGAGCTTCATCCTTCCGAAGAGACCTGCACGGCTTGCAGGTGTTCGATTCGTCCACTCGCTAAGGCGAACAAGGTGAGCCTGAACAAAAAAAGCACCGCCGAAATGGCAGTGCTTCTCACATCACGATTACGGCCTGGCAGGCGTAACCGTTGCTCCGCCGTATGAAGAAGAGAGCACGCTCATCCACGGTTTGGATGGTGCGATCCTTCAACATTCGGAACTCCTTGAACTGCTCGCTTTTCGAGCGGACTCTCAAGGTTAACCCCACGCAGAGCAAATCGCTGGCGTTGGCGCGCCGCAGTGCAACCCAGCGCAATCGCACTGCAACCGCAGTGCAACCCTGTCGTTACCCGCTCTTCACGTCGACGTAGATGTGCTGCGCGATCTCGACCGGCAGCTCGAGGGACTCGGCCGCGCCATCCATCTGAACGATCGTGTACGGAACAGACGTCGAGAACTCGCCCTTCGCACCCGGCACGATACCCGCACCGTGGAGCTGTTCCAGCAGCTCGGGGTCGTACTGGACGGGCTCGCCCAGACGACGAATCGTGCCCCGCAGGGGGCCGACGGCGCCGAGGAGAAAATTTATGAGGTTCACCACGCCATCCGAGAAGCCGGCGCCGGCCGGCTTGTCACCGAGCTGCTCGAGGCCCGGGATGGGGTTGCCGTAGGGCGAGTGCGTGGGGTGGTCGAGCAGCTCGAGCAGGCGCTTCTCGACCTGCTCGCTCATGACGTGCTCCCAGCGGCACGCCTCGTCGTGCACCAGCGCCCAGTCGAGGCCGATGACGTCGGCGAGCAGTCGCTCGGCGAGTCGGTGCTTGCGCATGACGTTGACGGCCTTCTCGCGGCCCTCCTCCGTGAGGCGCAGGTGCCGGTCGTCTTCGACCACGACGAGACCGTCGCGCTCCATGCGGCCCACCGTCTGGGACACCGTGGGGCCGGAGTGGCCGAGTCGCTCGCTGATGCGGGCACGCAGAGGAATGATGTTCTCCTCTTCGAGTTCGAAGATCGTGCGCAGATACATCTCGGTCGTATCGATGAGATCAGTCACTCGAACCCCCCTTCCGCAAAACCAGCTCGCTCGCCAGCCTATCGATTGTCGCACCCGATTGCCGGGACATCACGATCCGCCGTGCGCAATAGGATTAGGCATGGCCACGGTGAAAATCCCCACTGATCTCCTGCCCGCCGACGGTCGATTCGGCTGCGGACCCTCCAAGGTGCGGCCGGAGCAGGTGCAGGCTCTCGCGGCATCCGCGGGTCTTCTCGGCACGTCGCACCGCCAGGCACCCGTCAAGGATCTCGTCGGCCGCGTTCGGTCGGGGCTCGCCGATCTCTTCAGGCTGCCGGACGGCTATGAGGTCGTGCTCGGCAACGGCGGCTCGACCGCGTTCTGGGATGCCGCGGTCTTCTCTCTCATCAGCACCCGCAGCCAGCACCTCACCTTCGGCGAGTTCGGTGCGAAGTTCGCCGCGGCGGCACGCACCCCCTTCCTCGTGCCCCCGCACGTCATCGACGCGCCCTCGGGATCGCGCAGCGAGGTGGAGCCCGGCGAGGGATTCGACGTCTACGCGTGGCCGCACAATGAGACCTCGACCGGGGTCATGGCCCCCGTCATCCGCGTCGGCACGGACGAGGGGGCGGATGCCGACGCCCTCACCCTCATCGACGGAACGAGCGCCGCGGGTGGCGTCGACTTCGATGTGACCCAGTGCGACGTCTACTACTTCGCACCACAGAAGAACTTCGCATCGGATGGCGGACTCTGGTTCGCCCTCCTCTCCCCCGCCGCCGTCGCACGGGTCGAGGCGATTACGCAGAGCCGCCGCTACATCCCCGAGTTCCTGAGTCTCGACAACGCGATCACGAACTCGCGCCTCAACCAGACGCTCAACACCCCCGCGCTCTCGACGCTCGTACTGCTCGAGAACCAGATCGACTGGATCAACGCGAGCGGTGGGCTTGCCTGGGCTCATGCCCGCACCGCCGAGTCGTCGGGCGTGCTCTACGACTGGGCCGAACGCGTCGACTACGCGACGCCCTTCGTGTCGAATCCCGACCACCGCTCTCAGGTCGTCGTCACGATCGACTTCGACGAATCGATCGACGCAGCCGCCGTCGCCTCAGTCCTGCGCGGGAACGGCATCGTCGACACCGAGCCGTACCGCAAGCTCGGCCGCAACCAGCTGCGCATCGCCACCTTCACCGCGATCGAACCGGATGACGTGCGCGCGCTCGTCGCGTGCGTGGAGTTCGTGGTGGCTACGCTGTAGCCATGCGGTGGTATCTGAAGGAGTCGGAGCGCAAGCCAGACCCTGCGCCCGTCACGACCGACGATCGAACACCCATGCTCATCGGGCTCGGAGTGTGGCTACTCGCCCTCGTCGGTCTTCTTGCGGTTCCCGGAGCGCACGCGGCGAGCCCGGACCTGTGGCTCGGGACCTGCCTCGTCGGCATCGCCCTCGGTGTCGTCGGGCTCCTCTACACCCACGTGCGACGTCGTCGCTGACCGCGGACCGATCACCGTACCGGCACCGATGACGACATCGTCGTCGATCACCCCGTCGCCGTCGGCATCGACGGAGTCGATGTCGACACCGTCGACATCGTCGTGCTCACGGAACTCGTCGTCGACGTCATCGTCCTCATCGAGGTCGTCGATGCCGTAGTCGTCGTCATCATCGTCGTCGTCGAGCTCGTCGTCATCGAGCTCATCGTCGGACTCGACCTCGCCGATCGCTGCCTGAGCGGCGCGATAGTCGGCCATCCGGTCGGCCCACGGAACCCAGTCGGGTGACAGCAGCGCACCGTCACCGGGCGTGAGCTCGGTTTCGAGCACGCTCGGCCCAAGACCCTCGACGTGGGCGATGCTGACCGTCCACCGCCAGCCGCGGTAGCTGCGCACGGTCGTCTCGAAGTAGACCGTCGTGACTCCATCGGCCTCGTCGATCGAGCCGGCCGGCTCGCCGATCGTGTCCGCGGTCGTGATCGACAGCAGCGCCTCGCGCGCGAGTTCGAAGTCCTCGGGAGTTGCTTCAGGCATCCAGTTCGTCCGCGACCTTGCGCAGCATCGCGGCGATCTTGCGCGCGCTTGCGTTCTCGGGGTAGCGACCACGCTTGAGGTTCGAGCCGATGCCGTCGAGCACCTTGACGAGATCCTCGACGATGACCGCCATGTCGTCGGCGGGCTTGCGGCTGAGCTTCTCACGAGCCGGCGCCTCAACGACCCGAACCGAGAGCGCCTGCGCACCGCGTTTGCCGTCGGCGATACCGAACTCGAGCTTCGTGCCGGCCTTGACCGTCACGCCGGCGGGCAGAGCGGAGGCGTGCAAGAAGACCTCGGTGCCGTCATCGCTCGCGATGAAACCGAAGCCCTTTTCCTCGTCGTAGAACTTGACCCTGCCGGTAGGCATCTGCCTCGCCTTTCACTGCCCCAGTGGTGTACACGCCTGTCGCATCGGTGACCGCGACAGGGTGCCTACTAGCCTACGGGTATCCTGAGACAGTGCCGAATGCCAATGCCCGAGAGAGCAGCGCTCCCGAGTCCTCCCGCTTCGATCGCATTCTTGCGTTCATGACCGTCGGCCTCGTGGTGGCGAGCGTCATCGCCTTCGTCGCGGTCGTCGTCGCCACCCAGCTGGGTGCTGGTGCCGACGACGGCTTCAGCCAAGGCCTGTGGCCGGCGATTCTCATGCTGCCGCTCTTCGCGCTGCCGGTGGCTTTCGTGCTGCTCGTCGTGCTGCTCGTTCGCGGTGTGGGCCGCCGCAGCAGACTGGCGAAGTCGGGTCAGTAGCCCCGGTCTCGCGCGCGCCGATACCGCAGAAGGAGCGTGCTGTTCGACCGCAGGATGCTGACCGGTTCGAGGCCTCGACGCTCAGCCAGCCCCGACGTGATCCGCATCCCGTCCCCGCCCTCGAGCACGGGTGAGACGGTGAGACACAGCTCGTCGACCACATCGTCGTCGAGCAGGCTCGCGAAGAGGTGCGGGCCGCCCTCGCACAGCACCGTCTCGAGCCCCCGCTCGGCAAGGGCCGCGAGGATGCGGCCGCCCTCCACGCGTTCGACGCCGGCCACGACCACATCGGCGGCGGCGAGCGCAGCGGGAATCAGCGCATCCTGAATCGTGAACAGGATCGGCCGCACGGGCGCCTCGGCGACGATGGCGGGGTCGAGGTCGAGCGAGCGGCTCACGATCGCGAACACCGGATGCTCGCTCAGGCCGTGCTCGACGCGCCACCGCACCGAGTCGTCGCTCACCCGAAGCGCGCCGTAGCCCTCCGTGCGCACCGTGCCCGCACCGACGAGCACCACGTCGCTCACGCGACGCAGCAGCTCGAAGTAGCGCTTGTCGGCGTCGTCGGAGAGGCCGCCGGATCGGCCCTCCTGTGTCGCTGATCCGTCGACACTCGCGACGAAGTTCACGCGCAGCACCGGCGAGTCGCTGCTCAGGTCGGCAACGAGAGCCGCATCGTCGAGATCCGCTCCGACACGCGGCCACAGTCGATCGATGCGCGCGCGATCGGGATGGTCGGCCATCCGCTCACCCTTCGCCGAGATTGTGCTTCGTGTAGGCGGGATCGCGCCAGCCGAGAATCGCCTCCGTCATGCGCACCGCGTCGACCGAGGCGCGCACGTCATGCATGCGCACGATGCGGGCGCCCTCGAGGATGCAGTACACCATGGCGGCGAGCGAGCCCTCGAGCCGTTGCCCCTGCTCCCGGTCCAGTGTCTCCCCGATGAAGTCCTTGTTCGACACGGCGGCGAGCGTGGGCAGGCCGAGCGCGACGACCTCGCGCAGCCTGCGTGTCAGTTCGAGCGTGTGCCAGGTGTTCTTGTTGAGGTCGTGCCCGGGGTCGATGATGAGCCGATCGCGGGGTATGCCCGCCGCCTCAGCCCGGGCCACCCGGTCACGCAGGAAGTCGACGACCTCGATCACGACATCGGTGTACTCGGGTCGGGGAGGCTCGGCCCGGGGTGGCGACATGCTGTGCGTGAGCACGAGCGTCGCCTCCGTCGCCGCGACAGCCTCGGCCATGCCGGAGTCGAAGAGTCCGCTCGTGTCGTTGATGACGGATGCACCCGCCGCGATCGCCTCCCGCGCGACGACGGCGTTGAACGTGTCCACCGAGATGACGACGTCGGATGCGCGGGCAATCGCCTCGACGACGGGCACCACGCGCTCGAGCTCCTCGTCGAGGGACACCGCCGGTCCGAGCCCGAACGGCACTCCCCCGATGTCGACCCAGTCGGCTCCGGCCTCGGCAGCGCGAACGCACGCCTCGACAGCGCGGTCGAGCGCGAACGTCGCGCCCTTGTCGTAGAACGAGTCGGGCGTGCGGTTGACGACCGCCATGACGGCGACCTGGCGGCCGAAATCGAACGTGCGACGACCGATCGTGCGGATCACGCAGACATCCTCTAGACATCCTCCAGCGAAATCGATTCATCAACGAGCCGTGCTTCATCGACCACTGTGCCAGATCGAATGAGCCGCTGCACGTGTTCGTTGACGTCCCACACGTTGACGTTCATTCCCGCGACGACGAAACCGTCCTTGATCCAGAACGCGACGAACTCGCGGCCCGCGCGATTGCCGCGGTAGACCACCTTCGCGCCCCTGGTGAGCGGTCCGTATCCCGAGTACTCCATGCCGACATCGAACTGGTCGGTGTAGAAGTAGGGGATGTCCTCGTAGCTCTCGTCCAGCCCGAGCATCCCGCGCGCCGCCGCCTTTCCTTCGCCGATCGCGTTGGCCCAGTGCTCGCTGCGCAGGCGCATGTTCGCGAGCGGGTGGAAGGCGTTCGCCACGTCGCCCGCCGCGAAGATGTCGGGATCGCTCGAGCGCATCGATGCGTCCACCACGATGCCGTTCTCGGTGATGATTCCCGCGTCGTCAGCGAGGGCGACGTTGGGCACGACACCAACCCCGATGACGACGAGGTCGGCAGGCACCTCTTCACCGCCCGCGAGCACGACGCCCGAGACCTTGCCATGACGGCCGACGATGCGCTCGACCGCGACCGAGGTGCGGATCACCACGCCATGCTCGCGGTGAAGCTCGGTGAACATCTCGCCCAGCTCCTCGCCGATCGCATTCGCGAGTGGAACGGGGTCGCGCTCGAGAATCGTCACCTCGTTGCCGAGGGTGCGTGCGGTCGCCCCCACCTCCATGCCGATCCATCCGGAACCGATGAGTACGAGCCTGCGCCCGCCCGCACCCAGCTCGCCGCGCAGCACGGTCGAGTCGTCCATGGTGCGCAGGTAGTGCACGCCGCCCAGTTCGGCACCGTCGATCGTGAGCAGACGCGGCGACGACCCGGTCGCGATGAGCAGCTTGTCATAGTGCAGCGGCGCGCCGCCGGAGACCGTGACCTCACGGGCGGCAGCGTTCACGCCGAACGCCTTCGTTTCGGTGAGGAGGTCGATATCGTTCTGGCCATACCACTCCGGCGGATGCGCGTAGACGGCCTCCAGCCCCTCAGAGCCGTTCAGATAGCCCTTGGAGAGCGGCGGGCGGATGTAGGGCGCATGCGCCTCCTTGCCGATGAGCTGGATGCTGCCGTCGAAGCCCTGTGTGCGCAGCTCCTCCGCGGCCGACACCCCGGCGAGACCGCCGCCGACGATGATGAAGTTCTTCCTGGTTGACATGGTGTTCTTTCGCTCGTGGATCTCGTGCTCAGGCCGACAGGTCGCCGGTGGCACGGTGGAACCGCTGTCGCAGTGCAGCGTTCTCCGCCAGAACGCCGGTGAACGCGGATGTCGTCGTCATCGCGCCGGCCGCCTGCGCTCCGCGGAGCGTCATGCACAGGTGCTCGGCCTCGAGAACGACGCCGACTGCGCGCGGGGCGAGCTGCTCGTCGAGGTGGCTGGCGATCTGCTTCGTCAGCCGCTCCTGCACCTGCAGGTCGTGCGAGAACAGCTCGACGACGCGCGCGAGCTTGGAGAGGCCGACAAGCCGTTCCCCGGGGACATAGCCCACATGGGCGACGCCGCGAAACGGCAGCAGGTGGTGCTCGCACAGCGAGTGGAAGGGGATGTCCCGAACGAGCACCAGCTCCTCGTAGCCCTCCTCGTTCGGGAACGTCGTCATTGCGAACGCGCGCGGGGACAGGAGCTCGAGGAGGCTCGCCGCGACCCGGCGCGGAGTGTCGATGAGCCGCTCGCTCGTCACATCGCGCCCGAGCGCGATGAGCAGGTCGGCGACAGCCTCCTCGGCGCGGGCGGCATTGCTCGCATCCCCGCCCTCCACGATCGTCAGGCAGGGACGCTCACCGGCTTCACGCTGCGGCTCGATCATCGACTCAGACCTGCTGCGCTGCCCGCTGCGCGAAGATCCTGCACCCGCGACAGGCAGAAGAGTGCGAGGGCGGCGACGAAGAGCCCGAAGTCACGCAGCGCGACATCGTAAAAACCGGGCACGAGAAGCAGGTTCACGATGATGATCGCGAGCCAGGCGGCGACGAGAAGGGACCCGAACCGGGGTTTCACGAGCACGGTGAGTCCGGCGACGATCTCGATGACGCCGACGACGTACATGAACTGCTGACCGCTGAGGAGAAGGGCGTCGGTCACGATCGGCGAGACATAGATCGGCCAGTCGACGAGCAGGTTGAAGAACTTGTCCAGCCCGAACAGGATCGGAGCGACCGTGAAGATCGTGCGGAGGAGGATGAAGGCCTGCCAGGCTGGGTTCTGTCGCATCAGAGTGACTTTCGCGGATGTCGTAGCGGTGGTCGCGGTCACGGTGGGTTCCTTTCCGGAGTGTTTCGAATCCGACTGTAGGCCTCGCATAATTCTTTTGTCAAGATTTACTTTTTTAGAGATAGGATGGAGTCATGAGCGAATCGAGAGTCGAACACATCTCCGCGGTCGCCACACTCACCGACCCCCAGCGGCGAGCGCTCTTCGACTTCGTGCGTTCAAGCGCGAACCCCGTGAGCCGCGATGACGCGGCGACAGCACTCGAAGTGCCGCGCAGCACCGCGGCGTTCCACCTCGATCGCCTCGTCGACGAGGGGCTCCTCGAGATCGAGTTCAAGCGGCTCACCGGACGAACCGGACCGGGCTCAGGCCGGCCCGCCAAGCTCTACCGTGCCGCTGAGCGCGAGCTCTCGGTCTCGGTTCCACCGCGGCAGTACGACCTCGCCGGCGAACTTCTCGCCGCCGCCGTCGAGCAGTCCGATCGCACCGGTCGACCCGTGCGCGACGTGCTCACCGCCGTCGCGACCGAGGCCGGCCGCGACCTCGCCGCGCGCTCAGGCGGGCTGGATGCCGCACTCACCTCCTGCGGCTACGAGCCACAGGACGACGGCGACGGCGGCCTTCTGCTGACGAACTGCCCGTTCCACAAGCTCGCCACGAAGCACTCGGACGTCATCTGCCAGACGAACCTCGCGCTGCTCGAGGGGGTTGCCGAAGCATCCGGAGCGACCGACCGCCGCGTGGAATTCGTGCCGCCGACAGACGGGCACTGCTGCGTGCGCGTCGTGCCCGCGAAGGCTCAGGACGGCTAGCTCGCGACGACCTCGGAGCCGCAGCGCCAGCACTCCGCGGGTAGCTCCGCTTCGATGAGCGCACCGCACTCGTCGCACACGCTCTCGAGCCAGCACACGGCATCCCCGACCGGCTCGAACGCGGGCGATTCGGGCATGCTCATGCCTCCCAGTGTGCACCGGCTCGCTTACGCCGGGCAATCAATGTTCAGCTTTCATTCAGCAAACGCGCAGATACTGGCGCAATGAGTGATGGACCCAAGATTCTGATCGTCGATGACGAGCCCAACATCCGTGACCTGCTCACCACGAGCCTGCGCTTCGCCGGCTTCGCCGTGCGCGCGGTCGGCAACGGCGCTCAAGCCATCTCCGCCGTGCTCGAGGAGGAACCCGACCTCATCATCCTCGACGTCATGCTGCCCGACATGAACGGATTCGGCGTGACCAAGCGCCTGCGCTCGAGCGGCTACACGTCGCCTATCCTCTTCCTCACCGCGAAGGACGACACGGAGGACAAGATCACTGGTCTCACGGTCGGCGGCGACGACTACGTCACCAAGCCGTTCAGCCTCGACGAGATCGTCGCCCGCATCAAGGCGATTCTGCGCCGAACGATGCAGGACGACGAAGACGCCATCATCCGCGCGGGCGACCTCACGATGGATCAGGACACCCACGAGGTGACCATCGGCTCGACCCCGATCGAACTGAGCCCCACCGAGTTCAAGCTCCTGCGCTACCTCATGCTCAACCCCAATCGCGTGCTCAGCAAGGCGCAGATTCTCGACCACGTCTGGGAGTACGACTTCAACGGCGACGCCGGGATCGTCGAAAGCTACATTTCCTACCTGCGCCGCAAGCTCGACCAGTACACCGAGGAACCGCTCATCCAGACCAAGCGCGGATTCGGCTACATGCTCAAAACCGGCAAGTCCTGACTCGGCTGCCGACCAGCCTCGCCCGATAGCCTGAGTACCGATGCAGGAGAAGCTACCGCAGCGCTGGAACTCGGTATCGCTGCGCACCAAGATCACCGGCGTCACCGTTCTGCTGGTGACGCTCGGGCTGCTCGTGGCCGGGGTCGGCACGCTCACCGTGCTGCGCAACTACCTCATGAGCGAGGTCGACCGCAAGGTTGTGACCCACGCCGAGGAGCTGAAGGTCATCCCGATCGGCATCGCCGACACGTGCGAACGCATGATCGCCGCCAGCTACTTCATAGCCATGCTCGGAGCGGATGGCGGCACCATCTGCGCCAATCGCAGCAGCAGCCAGCCGCAACCCGATGTGAGCGCGCTGTCACTCGACAGCGTGGTCGCACTCGCGGGCATGCCGACGAACCTGTGGGACGAATCGCGCACCCAGCAGTGGCGCGTCGTAGCCACACCCTTCACCGATCCGATAACGCACGCGAGCGCGACGCTCGCCGTCGGGATCAGCCTCGCCGACACGAACGGCATCATCGCCCAGTACTCCGCGATCTTCTTCGGATTCGGACTGAGCGTGGTCATCCTCGGTGCGGCCCTCACCCGGCTGCTCGTCACCTCGACCTTCGCACCGCTGCGCGAGGTGGAGGCGACCGCCGCAGCGATTGCCGATGGCGATTTCAGCCAGCGCCTTCCCGGTGCGACGCCCAACACCGAGGTAGGCCGCCTCAACCGTTCGCTGAACACGATGCTCAACCGCATCGACCGGGCATTCGCCGACCGGGCACGGACCATCGAGCAGATGCGCCGCTTCGTGGGCGATGCGAGCCACGAGTTGCGCACACCCCTCGTCTCGGTGCGCGGCTACGCCGAGCTCTACCGCATGGGCGCCCTCAACACCCCGGAAGAGGTCGGTCAGGCGATGGAGCGCATTGAGAAAGAAGCCGTGCGCATGGGTGAGCTCGTCGAAGACCTGCTCTCGCTCGCTCGACTCGACGAGGCGAAGCCGCTGCAGCTTGCCCCTGTCGACCTCGTTCCGGTGGCTCGTGACGCCGCACTCGACGCCATGGCGTACGACCCCGATCGTGTCGTCACCGTCATCACGCCGGAACCGATCATGGTCTCCGCTCCAGCGGACGAAGAGACCGTGCCCGTGGGAACGGTGCCCTCCAAGGCTGGCGCGTCGAAGAAGGGCGTGAGCACGGCCACGGGGCCGATCGCCTTCGCCGGAGCGACGATTGCGCGCCTGCGCTCACGCCGCAGAACCCATGCTCCCGCCGCGGCGACCGCCGAGCAGGCACACGTCGTGATCGACCAGCCGGCGATCGTACTGGCCGAAGAGAACAAGATCCGCCAGGTCATCACAAACCTCCTCGGCAACGCGATGCGCTTCACTCCTCCCGGCAGCCCGCTCGAACTCGTCGTTCAGGTCGACGGCGCGCGCCGCGTCGCGACGCTCGATGTCGTCGACCATGGCGAGGGTGTTCCCCCTCAGATTCGCGACAAGATCTTCCAGCGCTTCTGGCGCGCCGACACCTCGCGCACGCGCGAGACGGGTGGCAGTGGCCTCGGTCTCGCGATCGTCTCCGGACTCATCGCCGCCCACAAGGGCACCGTCGAGGTGATCGAGACTCCGGGTGGCGGTGCGACGTTCCGCATCGCCCTTCCACTCCTCCCCACGTCATCCGAGTAGGGCTTCTCTCACAGGGGTGACGGATGCCGTGGCCGGCTCGGCCAGGCATCCGTAGCGTTGACGGCACGCCGAGGGGTGCTCGGCAGCAGAGAGAAAGGGATGCTGTGGCCACGTTTCAGGTAGACAGCGAGGCGGTCATGGCGAGAGCCGCGACCGCCAAGGGAACCATCGAGCGCATCCGCGCCGAGACAAGCAGTCTGCACGCCCAGCTCACGGAACTGCAGGGGTCGTGGTCGGGCACCGCGGCGAGCGCGTTCCAAGCGCTCGTGAGCGAGTGGCGCACAGCCGCGGCACGACACGAGGAGAACCTCGATGCGTTGAGCCTGGCCCTCGCGCGGGCGGGTCAGCAGTACGCCGACATCGAGCAGGCGAACGCGCGGCTGTTCGCGCACTGAACGACGATCGCCGGTTGAGTGCGCGCTTCGCGCGCCACTCAACCGGCGATCAGTGAACTGCTAGGGCCCCTGGGTTTCGAGACGATCGGCCGGAAGGGCCGATCCCTCAACCTTGATCGATGCCGACGCTACGCGTCGGCGTCAATCAAAAGTCCATTCCACCGGTCGGGTCGCCGCCCATGGGCGGTGCAGCCTTCTCGGGCTTGTCGGCGACAACCGCCTCGGTGGTGAGGAAGAGGCCCGCGATCGAACCCGCGTTGAGCAGTGCCGAACGGGTCACCTTGACCGGGTCGTTGATGCCGGCGGCGAGCATGTCCTCGTAGACACCCGTGGCGGCGTTGAGGCCCTGGCCCGCGGGGAGCGAGCGAACCTTCTCGGCGACGACACCCGGCTCGAGGCCCGCGTTAAGCGCGATCTGCTTGAGCGGCGAATCGATCGCGACGCGCACGATGTTCGCTCCGGTCGCCTCGTCACCCTGGAGGCCCTTGATGACCTTGCCGTTGAAAGCGACCTCGCCGGCCTGGATGAGCGCGACGCCACCACCGGCGACGATGCCCTCCTCGACGGCGGCCTTCGCGTTGCGCACAGCATCCTCGATGCGGTGCTTGCGCTCCTTGAGCTCGACCTCGGTGGCGGCACCGGCCTTGATGACGGCGACGCCGCCGGCGAGCTTCGCGAGACGCTCCTGCAGCTTCTCGCGGTCGTAGTCGCTGTCGGTGTTCTCGATCTCCGAGCGGATCTGCTTGATGCGGCCGGCGATCTGGTCGGTGTCGCCCGCACCCTCGACGATGGTCGTCTCGTCCTTGGTGACGATGACCTTGCGCGCCTGGCCGAGCATGTCGACGGTCGTGTTCTCGAGCTTGAGGCCGACCTCCTCGCTGATGACCTGGCCGCCCGTGAGGATGGCGATGTCCTGCAGCTGCGCCTTGCGGCGGTCGCCGAAGCCCGGCGCCTTGACGGCGACCGACTTGAAGATGCCGCGGATCTTGTTGACCACGAGCGTGGCGAGAGCCTCGCCGTCGACATCCTCGGCGATGATGAGCAGCTGCTTGCCCTCCTGGATCACCTTGTCGACGATGGGGAGCAGGTCCTTGATGTTGGAGACCTTGGAGTTCACGATGAGGATGTACGGGTCTTCGAAGACCGTCTCCTGACGCTCGGGGTCGGTGACGAAGTACGCCGACAGGTAGCCCTTGTCGAAGCGCATGCCCTCGGTGAGCTCGAGCTCGGTGCCGAACGTGTTCGACTCCTCCACGGTCACGACGCCCTCGTTGCCGACCTTGTCGAGAGCCTCGGCGATGAGCGCACCGATCTCGGCGTCGCCGGCGGAGATCGACGCGGTCGCGGCGATCTCTTCCTTGGTCTCGATGGGCTTTGCCTGCTTGAGCAGGGCGTCGGTCACCTCGGCGACGGCCTTCTCGATGCCACGGCGGATGCCGATGGGGTCGGCGCCAGCGGCCACGTTGCGGAGTCCCTCGCGAACGAGCGCCTGGGCGAGCACGACCGAGGTCGTGGTTCCGTCGCCGGCGACGTCATCCGTCTTCTTGGCGACCTCCTTGACCAGTTCGGCGCCGATCTTCTCGAACGGCTCGTCGAGCTCGATCTCCTTGGCGATGGACACGCCGTCGTTCGTGATCGTGGGGGCGCCCCACTTCTTCTCGAGTACGACGTTGCGACCGCGCGGGCCAAGGGTTACCTTGACGGCGTCGGCGAGCGTGTTGAGGCCGCGTTCGAGGCCGCGACGGGCCTCCTCGTTGAAAGCAATGATCTTTGCCATGTGAGCTTCTCGTCCCTCCCGGACGTTGAGACAGTCAAATCTTCTTTGGCACTCACCGATAGAGAGTGCTAACCAATTCTGGCACTCTCACGTGCCGAGTGCAAGCACGCCGGTTTTACTCGAAGGTGACGCTGCCCGCCGTGGGAATCATCTCGACCCAGGTGTTACCGGCACCCAGCTGGATGGTGAAGCCGTTGTCGTCGTACAGGTAGACCGGGTCGTTCTGCGAGGCCTTCGTGAAGCTGCCGTGGATCACGCGCCCTCCCGTTGCCACCCACGCCTCACCCGTCGTGTTGAGAATCGTCTGCGGAACACCCGTCGCGTGGGATATCTCCACGCGAAGCACGACGACGTTCGTCGCACTCAACTGATTACCGGCCGTGTCGAGGTCCGGTCCGCGGTTCGCCTGCTGTCGGTAGTACCGCTGCGTGCTCGCGTCGTAGGTCCACGTGCCCCACATGAGACTGGAGAACCGGTAGTGGACGACGGATGCCGGCGTTCCCTCTTTCGCGGCGGACGACGCATCCGGTGTCAGCGCGTAGGACCAGCTCTGCTGGGGTGCATCGAGCGGACCGAAGTCCTGAATGACCTGCGGAGCGCGAACGAGCACGTCGTGCGGGCCGGGTCGGCCCCTGACCCGGTAGAAGGTGTCGCGAGTGTTGGTCTGTCCGTGGATGGCGTTGACCACGGGAGTGCTCTGCATCAGAACGACGAAGCGGTACTGACCGCCCGAGTAGGCGACGATACCGCGGTACGGGGAGATGATGTCCGGATCCATGGGGCGGATGCTGCGCACAGGCCCGATGACGTCGGGCACCGTCGACTGCCAGATCGCGACGTACCGGGTCAGGCCGCCCTCGACGAGCTCCTCGTAGACGATGTCGGTGTGCTCGAGACCGAACTGCGGCCGCGCATCCGGGTGGTTGTCGACCTTGGCCGAGAGCGCAGGCCCGCTCACGGTGCCGGCGGGTACCGTCGTGCCCCGAAGCGGCGCGATGTCGGTGGCTTCGGGCTCGACGTAGGTGTCGACGTAGACGGGCGCAGCCGACGGCGAGCCGCTCGGACTCGGAGAAGGCACCGGAACGACGTCGCATCCCGTGAGCACCATGACGACGAAGATCGCCATGACGGCGGCGACACGAGCGCTCCGGGGCGCGATCGAACTGCTCGTGGACATGCGACACAGACTAACGCGGTGAGTAGCGCGTTGACCTACAGCGCGCCGTCGGAGCTCAGGCGAGTCTGACCTGCTCCGCCTGTGGACCCTTCTCACCGGTGCCGATCTCGAAGGTGACCTGCTGTCCCTCTTCGAGAACCTTGAACCCGGCCATGTCTATCGCTGAGTAGTGCACGAAGACGTCCTGCCCATCACCCTCCACGGTGATGAAGCCGTAACCCTTTTCAGCGTTGAACCATTTCACGGTTCCGTTCGCCATAGATACTCCCTGCTGTGGGCCCCGTGGTGCCGTTCGGGCCTCTGGATGTCCGCTGGATATCCCAGATAGTACTGACGAAGCACCGCTTTGGCGAGACTAAGTCATCGAATCGATGCAGTGCAGTGATCGACTAACCCTCAGGAGCCTCCGTGGGGGCGCTCAGGCGAAAGTCGGCACCGAGCACGATCGTGATCGGCGAATTCGGGTAGTCCGCCGACAGCCTTACCTCGCCGACCCCGAGGTCGATCACGAGACCCCGAGCAGCGCCCTCGAGTTCAGCGCTGCTGTAGTAGACGATCGTGTCGTCGATGTCACGGTCGGCGGCGTTGGCGCGGCTGCCGATACCGAGGCTCGCGCCCGTCCAGCCCTTCGCCACCAGTTCGTCGCCGACCGTCGTCGCCAGGCCAGCCATGGGAGTTCCGTTGAGCACGGTGATGGAGACCTCGGGATCGACAACAGGCTCCGCATCCGGCAGCTCGCTCGGAATCGGCGCGAAGCTCGGTTCCTCTTCCTCGGCCTGCACGAACGGCAACCGAAAGTCGTCATTGATGACCGACAGCGCGAACACACCGGCGACGACGAGCACGAGGGTGGCCAGCACCGACCAGCCGACGCCGATCCAGCCGCGACCACGGCGCGCCGGTGCGCGGTGCGCGCCGACTCGTTGCAGATCGTCGGGTAGTTCGTCGAACCGGTCCTTGGGAAAGTTCGCCATGTTTCTCTCAACTGGGTTCTGCCGGCCCGGCTGGGTCGCGGCGGTACAGACTGCGGATCAGGTGCCGTCAGCGAGTACGAGACTGCGCACTCGCATCCGTGGTGATCGACGTCGAGCGCGCGGCCCGCACACGACGCAGCCTAGTCACCAACAGAGGATCGTAGGCGAGTGCGGCCGGTGAATCGATCGCTGCATTCAGGATCTGATAGTACCGGGCAGCGCTGAGATGGAACTGCGAACGAATCGCGCGCTCTTTCGACCCCCGATGAGTGGGTGCCGTGCGTTCGAACTCGAGCACGCGCTCGTAGCGCTCCGACAGCCGCTCAGTGATTGCCACGTCTCGAATGTTACGCGCGACTAACGACAGCGGGACGAACCCGCCAGCGTGGCGCCCGGTTAAGTGGCAGGCTTGAAGCATGAGCTACGCAGTCACAAAGAGCGATGACGAATGGAAGGCCGAGCTGAGCGCCGAAGAGTTCGCGGTGCTCCGCCAGGCCGCGACAGAGCGACCGTGGACCGGAGAGCTTCTCGATGAGAATCGCGAGGGCGTCTACCGCTGCAAGGGCTGTGGTGCCGAGCTGTTCCGCAGCGACGCGAAGTTCGACTCGCACTGCGGGTGGCCGAGCTTCTACATCCCGAGCGAGAAAGACGCCGTCGAACTGCGCAAGGACAACACCCTCGGCATGCAGCGCATCGAAGTGCTCTGCGCCAACTGCGGCTCGCATCTCGGACATGTCTTCGACGACGCCCCGCAGACGCCGACGGGTGATCGCTTCTGCATGAACTCCGTGTCGTTGAGCTTCGAGCCTCGCAGCTGACCGCTCGCGTATCCGGCTGGCCCCGCACCTGACTAACATTGTGGGGGCAACGCCTCCTTAGCTCAGTGGTAGAGCACCGCTCTTGTAAAGCGAAGGTCGTCGGTTCAAATCCGACAGGGGGCTCGATCTCCAGTCCAGCGGCGACCGCCGGTCCAGGCTCACGGCTGTACGTCGGGAGTCGGCGACGGGCTCGGCGAGGGCTGCACCGATTCGGTGAACTGGATGCCCAGCACCTCGTTGATGAACGCCTGGAACTCGAGTGAGTTGAATTCGCGAGTCTCAGGGTTGACCGTGTACTGGTACAGCTGGCCGTTCACGAGCACCGTCGGTGTTCCGTTGATCTTGTCGAGCTGCGATCCGGCGACCGGCTGACTCAGTGCGCGGTGGGTCGCGCTCTCCACCCAGATCTTGAACTCCTGACCGCGGATGCACTGGGCGATCGTGCTCGCCTTTGCCACGCCCGCGGTTCGCGTGATCTCTATCATCGCCGCGTCGCTGAGGCCCGAGGAGTTCTGCTCCGGCTGGTGCTCGAACATGAGCGAGTTGAAGGCGAAGAACTCGTTGGGCGAGTAGTTCGCGACGCATGCCGCCGCGTTGGCGGCACGGGTCGAATAGCGAGTTCCCGAGGAGAGCCGGTCGAGGATCGCGATCGGGTGATACTCGACCGTGGCGGCCCCGTCGAGAATGAGCGATCGAATGAACGCTTCGTTCGCTCGATCGAAGCTCTCGCAGAGCGGGCAGAGGTAGTCGACCCAGATCTTGATGTCGAGCACTCCCTCGGCGTTCGCTTCGGCGGGAACGGGCGTCGCACTCGGACGAAGTCCTGCGGTCTGAACGGCCTCGAAGTTCTCGCCGATCTTGATGCCGTCGCTGAGCATGTTCGCGGGACCTGCGGTGGATGGCTTGGGCGAGGTCGTCAGCACGAACACGACCGCGCCGATGATGGCGAGCGTCAGCACGATGAGCCCGCCCTGCACGAGAAAACGATTGCGTCGTTCCTTCTTGCGGCTCTGTTCACGCAGGGTGCGCGCCTTGGTGCGGGCCTGAGCTCTGCGCTGCTCGCGTTGGTCGACGTGTGCGAGGGCGCGGGGCTGCTCTGCTGGCCCACGCTGCGCGCGGCGTCCTCGCTTCGTCATGGTCCCTCACTTCGGCGCGGTGCCCGTCCAGCGAACTCAACGTCCGGCCGGCCGGCACGGTGCCCGTCTCCGTCCAGTGCCCGTCTAGCCTACCCAGTCGGATTCTGGACGTTTGACGATCGACGGCGGTTGACGGGGCAGCGCGGGAGAGTGCCATAATGGCGGGGCGGCGCGCACCTCGCGTCGCAGGCATCCATTCACTACGGATCGTCCGGCACGTACCTGCCGGTGAAGGAGCACGAAAATGGCAACAGTGACGTTCGACGGCGCAAGCCGCGTCTATCCCGGTTCCACCACTCCCGCGGTGGAAACCCTCGATCTCGAGGTCGGCGACGGCGAGTTTCTCGTCATGGTCGGCCCATCCGGCAGCGGCAAGTCGACCGCGCTCCGGATGCTCGCGGGCCTCGAAGAGGTTAACGCGGGTCGC
>JAHBSW010000002.1 GCA_019638935.1 Cryobacterium sp. | reverse complement strand
TCCGGCTCCATTGGGACCGATCAAGAAGAGCATATCGTCTTCGGGGATCTGCAGCGTGACATCCTCGAGGATGCGCGCGCCACCGATCTGAAGGCCGACGTTCAGCACTTCGAGCACGGGCTGGGTTGCGGTCATGTGTCTACGCTAACTTTCGCGACGGTTACGGCGTGACCTGGTCGGCCGGGACGATCGCGATGAGCTCCGGCACAAAGGTGTTGCCCTGTGCCTTGAGGCGCGCCTGGAACATCGGCTGCAGCAGCGCGTGGTCGTTGGCACGGATGGTGTTCGTGCCCTTGACGCCCTCGAAGGAGTATCCCTCGAGCGACGCGACCATGGAGTCGACGTCGTCGCCGCCACCGCCGCGGATGGCCTGAACGATCATCTGAGCGGCGTTGAAGCCGTCGGGCGAGAACAGGTCGGCGACGTGGCCGTTGGCCTCGAGGTGCTTGATCATGGCTGCCTCGGCATCGGTTCCTGCCGCGCCACCGAAGTAGTGGTTGAGGAAGCTGATGCCCTCGCTCGCCTCGCCGTACGCACCGAACGTGGATACGTCGCCAAGACCGGTCACCACGGGGATGTTGTCGAAGACGCCCTGTTGCGAGAGCGCCTGCCACATCGCAGCCGAGGTCGTGCCGGCCCATGCGACGAACACGAGGTCGGGAGCAGCGTCGTTGATCTGCTGCGCGAACGGGGTGAACTCCGTCGCATCCTCGGGAACGAGCAGGCTCGTGACAGTCGCACCCTTGGCCCCGAGAACGAGGTCGACGGCTGCGGCGTTGCCCTGACCGAACGCGGTGTCCTGAGCGAAGACGAGGATGCTCTGACCCGAGGGGTCGCCGAGGAACGTACCGGCGGTGGCGATGTCCTGGATCGTCTGGCGACCCGAACGGAAGGTGTAGCCGTTGACTCCGGTGATCGCGTCAGCGGCGGCGGGGCCTGAGATGTAGAGGATCTTGTTCTGCTCGGCCTGCTCGGCGAGTGCGAGCGCGATACCGCTCGAGGCGGTACCGGCGATGATCTTGGTGCCTTGGCCGATCACGTCTTTGGCCGCGGTAACGGCCTTGTCGGTGTCGCCCGCGTCGTCGATGTAGGTGATGTCGAGTTCGCGGCCATCGACCGTTCCGGTTCCTTCGGTCGCGTAGTCGAGTCCGGCTTCGAAGCCGGCGAGGTACGCCTGGCCGTAGGCGCCGAGCGGTCCGGTCTCGGAGGTGATGATGGCGATGGAGACCGGTGCCTTGTCCGAACCGTCGGGGTTCGTGGGTTCTTCTGCCGACGGGGCGCACCCCGCGAGGGTCAGACCTGCAACGGCCAGGATGGCCGGAGCTAGGAACTTCTTTGTTGCCCGCATAGTGATTGCCTTTCATGCAGTGGTGACGTGGAGAATCGTTCCAAACTGACAGACGATTCAGGTCTCAGAAATGTAGTACGTGGGAAGATAGAGTGTCAAGCGGGGTCGCGGCGCGTCGCGCCGTCCCGAGAGTCGCCCACACCAACCCATTCGCAATGGAGCAGACAACCATGAGCACCCGTGACGTCGTCATTCTTGCCGGAGCCCGCACCCCCCAGGGGAAGATGAACGGTGCACTTTCGAGCCTTTCCGCACCCGAGCTGGGGGCGCACGCACTGCGCGCCGCGGTGGAGCGCTCGGGCGTGGACGCGAGCGCGATCGACGTCGTCATCGTGGGCAACGTGCTCACCGCGGGCCTCGGCCAGGGCGCCGCTCGTCAGGCATCGATCGGGGCCGGCATCGGCTGGGACGTTCCCGCCACGACCATCAACAAGCTGTGCCTCTCCGGCCTCACCGCGATCATCGACGGTGCGCGACTGATCCGCACCGGTGAGGCCGAAGTCGTCGCCGTCGGCGGACAGGAGTCGATGTCGAACGCACCCCACCTGCTCCCCGGCTCGCGCAAGGGCTGGGCGTACGGCGGGGTCACGGCGATCGACTCGATGGCTTTCGACGGACTCACGGATGCCTTCGACAAAGACTCCATGGGAGCGTCGACCGAGCGCCACAACACCCCCCTCGGCATCACGCGCGAGGAGCAGGATCAGGTTGCCGCAGCATCGCACCAGCGCGCCGGCGCAGCGCACGACCTCATCGCCGAGGAGATCGCACCGGTGACGATCGCGAACCGCAAGGGCGACGTCGTCGTCGACACCGACGAGGGCATCCGCCCCGACAGCACCCCCGAGACGCTCGCAGGACTGCGCCCCGCCTTCGCCGAGGGCGGCACGATCACGGCCGGAAACTCCTCCCCCATCAGCGACGGGGCTGCCGCGGTCATCCTCGCGAGTCGCGAGTACGCCGAGGCGAACAACCTCGACTACCTCGCGGTGCTCGGCGAACCCGGCCAGGTCGCCGGCCCCGACAACTCGCTGCACGCCCAGCCCGCCAATGCCATCGCCTCAGCCCTCGACCGTGCCGGCTGGGAGGTCGCCGACCTCGACTTCATCGAGATCAACGAAGCCTTCGCGGCCGTCTCACTGCACTCCTCGCGCGCGCTCGGCGTCAGCCTCGACATCGTCAACATTCACGGCGGCGCGATCGCCGTCGGACACCCGATCGGAGCATCCGGAGCCCGCCTCGCGCTCACCGCCGCCTACGAGCTGAAGCGCCGCGGCTCGGGCCGGGCGGCGGTGGCGCTGTGCGGCGGCGGCGGACAGGGCGAAGCCCTGCTGCTCTCGCGTTAACACGCCACCTGGTGATTGAGGGATCGCGAAGCGATCGTCTCGAAATCACCGCGGTGCAGGGCTGTGAGTTCGGCGACCAGTTTCGAGACGCGCGCCGGAGGCGCGCTCCTCAACCAGCATGCCGGCGCTGCCGCATCCCTCAACCAGCATGTTGCACCTAGAGGATACTGATCGGCTTGACGATGTCGGCGTAGATGAGCAGCAGGCTCATCGCGCCGAGCAGCACCACGACGGTGAGCGTCAAGGGGATGAGCTTCGCCGTGTCGACCGGGCCGGGATCGCTGCGCCCGAAGAGCTTCGCGAAGAATCGACGGATGCCTTCCCACAGCGCCCCCGCCACGTGACCGCCGTCGAGCGGCATGAGCGGGATCAGGTTGAAGACCAGCAGCGCGATGTTCACCGAGCCCACGAGACCGAGCAGGTACGAGACGCGGTCGGCGATCGGGATCGTGTTGATGCTCGTGATCTCGCCGGCGATGCGGCCGACCCCGACGACGCTCAGCGGGCCATTCGGGTCCCGCTCCTCGGGGCCGAAGGCGGCGTTGGCGATGTCGATCATGCGCTGAGGCAGGTTGAGGATGATGTTGCCGACCGCGACGATATTGTCACCGACGGCGGGCAGCACCGCCGTGAGCGGCTGCGGCACCGCCTCGTAGGCGGCGGTGATTCCGATCATCCCGACGACGTGGGTGAGGGGCTCACCCGCTACGTCCAGGACCACCCTGCCGGCGTCGTCGAAGACGAAGCGCTCGGTGGGTGCTGGAACCAGGGTCAGCGGCAGCTGCCTTCCCTCGCGCTCGACCACGATCGCGAGTGACCGGTCGGCCGACTGCTGGATGATCCTGGTGCTCGCCATCCACTCGGTGACGGGCTGGCCGTCGATGCTGAGAAGTCGGTCACCCGGCAGCACGCCCGCGGCCGCGCCCGGCGCCGCCGGGTCACCCGGCGCGCACTCGGTCCGCTCGCTCGTCGCCGGCAGCAGGCACTCGCTGACCGCGCCGATCGTCGTCGAGGGCTGCTGCACGCCGAACCCGCACAGCACGATCGCGAACAGCACGATCGCGATGACGAGGTTCATGAACGGACCGCCGAGCATGATGATGATGCGCTTGACGATGGGCAGGTTGTAGAACGTGCGGTGCTCCTCGCCGTCGACTACCGTCTGCGCGTTCGAGACGCGCGCATCCTCGATCATCGACTGGAAGAAACCCGTGCTCGCCTCGCGCGGCTTGCCGCCGACCCGTGCCGGCGGGTACATGCCCGACATCGCCACGTAACCGCCGAGCGGAATCGCCTTGAACCCGTACTCGGTCTCACCCCTGTGCCAGGAGAACAGCGTCGGGCCGAACCCGATCATGTACTGCGAGACGCGAACACCGAAGAGCTTGGCGGGAACAAGGTGCCCCACCTCGTGCAGGGCGATCGACACGATGAGCCCGATGGCGATGACGAGGATGCCGACGACGTAGAGCACAACACTTTCCACCAGCACAGGATAGTCGGAGGCGCGGACCGCGAAGCTGAGCGAGCGCTATCGAGGTGACGCGACGAGCGCGTCCGCCTCGGCACGAGCCCAGCGCTCCGCGTCGAGCAGCATCTCCAGCGTCATCTCGGGCGTCGTCTCGCCCGGAGAGTGGCGGTCGACGACCGCGGCCACCGTGTCGAGGATGTCGAGAAAGCCGATGCGTCCGTCGTGGAAAGCGTCGACCGCCTGCTCGTTCGCGGCGTTGAACACCGCGGGGAAGGTTCCGCCCGCGAGACCCACCTGCTTGGCGAGCTCGACCGCGGGAAAGGCGTCGCTGTCGAGCGGCTCGAAGGTCCAGGACTGGGCGGCGGTCCAGTCGAGGGGGGCGCCGACATCCGGAACCCGATTCGGCCAGTCGAGCGCGAGCGAGATCGGCAGCGTCATAGCGGGCGGCGAGGCCTGTGCGATGGTCGACCCGTCGACGAACTCGACCATGGAGTGCACGATCGACTGCGGGTGCACGGTCACCTCGATGTCGGCGAGCGGCACGTCGAAGAGCAGGTGGGCCTCGATGACCTCGAGGCCCTTGTTGACGAGGGTCGCCGAGTTCGTCGAGATGACGCGACCCATGCTCCAGGTCGGATGCGCGAGGGCCTCGGCCGGCGTCACCGAGGCGAGCGACTCACGGGAGCGGCCACGGAACGGCCCTCCGGATGCCGTGAGCACGAGCCTGCGCACCTCGTGCGGCGCGCCCGCACGCAGTGCTTGGGCGATCGCCGAGTGCTCGGAGTCGACGGGCACGAGCTGGCCCGGCTTGGCGCGCCGCCGCACGAGGTCTCCCCCGACGATGAGGCTCTCCTTGTTGGCAAGGGCGAGGATCGCGTCGGTCTCGAGCGCCGCGAGCGTCGCGCCGAGCCCTACCGAGCCGGTGATCGCATTGACCACGACGTCGGCCGAGACGTCGCGAGCGAGCTGTTCGGCCTCGACCGCACCGAGCGCCGTGTGCTCCACGCCGAACTCCCGTGCCTGTGCCGCGAGTCGGTCCCGGTTCGAGCCCGCGGCGAGACCGACGATGCGAAACCGTTCGGGATGCGCGGCGACGACCTCGAGCGTCTGCTCGCCGATGGAGCCGGTCGAGCCGAGAACGATGACGCTGCGCACGGCCCGGTCTAGCCCGCGTGCTCTGACGCCAGCAGGATGTCGATCACGAAGACGAGGGTCTGGCCCGCCAGCGCGTGCTCGTTGGCGGCACCGGTCTTCGGTCCATACGCGAACTCGGGCGGCGCGACGACGAGCACCTGCGATCCGAGCGTCTGACCCGCGATCGCGAGGGTGAAGCCCTGGATCACTCCGTCGAGCGAGAACTCGGATGCCGCTGGGCGCAACCAGCTCGAATCGAACACCTCTCGCGTGTCCCAGCTCACACCGTGGTACTGCACCATCACGTCTGCGTGTTCGGCGACGACAGGACCGTCGCCCTTCTTAAGCACGGCGAGCTGCAGCTCGGTCGGCATCGCCGTGTCGGGAAGGGTCACGGTGGGCGCGCCGTCGGCATCGAGCACGACCGTGGGCATGCCGTCGACCGCGGGCTGGTCTGCGCCCCACGCGCGGTCGATGATCCGCACGACGTCGAGCACGAGGATGATCGTGTCGGTCGGCTCGACCTTGAAGCCCGGCTCATCCACCGAGCTGGGTCCGTAGATCTCCGACGCCAATGACGCCGCGATCACCCGTGATCCCTCGGTGACGCAGCCGATTGCCTTGAGGATGCCCGGAATGTTGCCCGACTGAGCCATGAACGGGTACGGGCCGCCCTCGTCGTAGGCGATCTCCTCGAGCAGGAGCCCCGTCGTGCCGTTGTAGACGACGAAGGAGATCCCCGTCAAGGAGCCGTCTTCCACGGGACGCCCCGCGCCCTCGACGATCACCTGACGCTCAGCGGACTCGACAGCGAGCCCCGCATCGAAGGTAACCTCGGGAACGTCACCGAGCTCACCGGTCGCGGTCACCGCTTCAACCGCGGCTCCCGTCGGTGTCGCGCACACATCCACCGCGGCGGGTTCGATCTCCTCCGGAGTCGTCGGAGTCTCGGGTGTCGCGCACGCGGCGAGGCTCATGAGCAGTGCGGCAGCGGCAAGGGATGCGGTAGTGGGGCGGATCGGCGAATGTGAAGGCACCGGTCAAGCCTAGACGCCAGCAACCTGAACGATCGGTTCATGCCGCACCGCGAAGTTGACCGAGTTCGCGATGAAGCACTTCTCTGAGGCCTCGTGGTGGGCATCCGTCGCCGCCTCGACCATGTCGGCGGATGCGACGGTCACGACGGGGCGCAGCGTCACCTCGGTGAAGTGACCCCCGCCATCCGGCGTCTGCATCATCGTGCCGACGGCGTGGTCGACGTAGTCGGTGACGACGACGCCGCGCAGAACCGCGACGTGCAGGTAGCTCAGCAGGTGGCACTGTGCGAGTGCGGCGAGGAGCAGGTCTTCGGGGTTCCAGCGATCGGCGTCGCCGTGGAACGGCTTGTCGCTCGAGCCCTCGAGCGGCGGCTTGCCCTCGACGCGCACGACCACCTGACGACCGTAGTCGCGGTAACCGCTCGTGCCCGTGCCCCGATTGCCGAGCCACTCGACCTCGAGCGCGTAGTGGTGTTCGAGCTTCATGACAGCACGCTACACGTCCCGCCCCCGCAGCGCGGCCCGGCGATAGGCTCGGTGCATGTCGGTCAACATCCCGGCGTCACTCGACGCGTACGGTTGCGTCGAGCTCGCCGTCGTCGAGCGCAGCGGTTTCATCGAGTCGCGCCACCTCGGCGCCGCTGTCGTCACCGCGCCCGACGGGTCGGTGCTCGACTCTTTCGGCGACGTCGACGCACTCGTCTTTCCCCGCTCCAGCCTCAAGCCTTTTCAGGCGACCACGGTGCTGCGCGCCGGCGTCGAGCTCGACGAGGAGCAGACCGTGCTCGCCACGGCGAGTCACTCCGGCTCCGCGGAGCACGTGCGCGTCGTCGAGGGCCTGCTCGCGCGCTACGGCCTCACCGAAGACGAGCTGCGGTGCCCCCGCGACTGGCCGTTCGACTCCGCCGCGTCGGCGCTCGCGAAGTACTCCGGCGAGAAGCGTCGCGTCACCATGAACTGCTCGGGCAAGCACGCCGCGTTCCTTGCGACCTGTGTGGTGAAGGGCTGGGCGCGCGGAGACTACCTCGACCCGCTGCACCCGCTGCAGCGCGACATCCGCTCGACCATCGAAGAGTTCACGGGCGAGGCGGTGAGCCACGTCGGCACCGACGGATGCGGCGCCCCGCTGTTCGCGCTGAGCCTGAGCGCGCTTGCGCGCGGCATCGGGCTCGTCGCGAGGGGTGACGAGCCCGCGACTCAGGCCCTCGTGGGTGCGGTCGCCACGCACCCCTGGGCCATCGCCGGGATCGGTCACCCCAACACCGTGCTCATCGAGCAAACCGGTCTCTTCGTCAAGGGCGGTGCGGAAGGCGTGCTCGTCGTTGGCGCGCCGGACGGCACGGCGGTAGCGCTGAAGGTGCTCGACGGCAGCGCCCGCGCCGTTCACGCTGTCGCGATCGAGCTGCTTGCTCGCGCAGGCATCCTGGAACGTTCGGATGCTCCCCGATTCACCGAACTCACGACCGAGCCGATACTCGGCGGCGGCGAGCGCGTGGGAGTCGTTCGAGTCGCGTTCTAGCCCCCAGCAGCGAGCAGCACGGTCTGGTACTTGGCCATGAACTGCTGCTCATCCGCCGACGAGAGGTGCCGGAACGCCTTCGACTTCTGCAGGGTCACGGGCGTGGGGAAGACGACGACGTTGCTCGAGACCTCTGCGGGAACCGTGTTGACGACCTGGTCCCGAATCTCGACGGGCGAGACGAAGTGCGTCTTCGCCGAAACCTCCACGGCGACGTCGGGGTTGTAGTAGTAGTTGACGAAGTTCTCGACATGCGTACGCCGCTGCGAGCCGATCGGAATCACGATGTCCTGGGTCCAGAGAACGCCGCCGTTGTGCGGGATCGCGAACTCCCACTGATCGCCCGCTTCCTCATTGAGCCGAAGGATGTCGGCGGACCGCGCGAACGCCGCGATCGTGTCGCCGGTCTTGAGGTCGTCGAGGTACTGGTTTCCCTTGATCCGCTCGATCTGTCCGCTCGTCACCTGCTGACGCAGGAACTCCACGGCCGCAGAGAACTCGACTTCGCCCCAATCCGGCGAGGAGATGTCGACGCCCGCATCGGCCATGAGCAGACCGATTGTGGACTGCATGCTCGACATGACGCCGACCTTGCCCTTGAGCGAGGGGTCCCACAGTTGAGAGACGAGATTGAGACCCTCCGGAATCGCCTCCTTGTTCCACGCGATTCCGGTGAAGCCGCTGCGCCACGGAAGCGAGAAGCGTCGACCCGGGTCAAAGGCGACGTCTCGGAAGCCCTGCCAGGTGCGAACATTCTCGACGTTCGGCATACGGGACTTGGTGAACTCCTGCAGGTAGCCGAGCTGGACCCAGCGGGCGACCATGGGCTGGCTGAGCACCACGGCGTCGGCGCCGATGTCGTTGCCTGCGGCGAGGTTCGCCTTCACCTGGTTGTAGTAGAGATTGTCGTCCTTGACAGCGCTCGTGTACGTGACGTCGACACCGAACGACCCCGCAAAGCGCTCGACCGACGGGAAGTCCTCATCGGTCGTGTTGCGATACGTCTCCCAGCTGTCGATTCGCACCGCCTTCTGCGTCTCGGAGTTGTCTGTCGCGGCGCTGGGCCGAACCGGTCCGCTATCGGAGCACGCCGCCAGCGTGAGCGCGGCTGCGCCGATGCCTGCGCCCTGCAGGACGTGCCGGCGCGACAGGGTGGGGAAGTCTCTCGACATGCCTGGCGACTCCTTCGACGTGAGCAGAGGGAGCACTTGGCAGCAACCCCCATCCATAGATACTGACACAGCGTAAGCCCAGCCACCTCCCACCAAAACTGGGGGCAACCGTGGTTATCGCGCACAAACCCCGGGGGCTGGGCGCTGCTCTCTCTTTAGTTGAGGCCGAGGCGCTTTCGCCGACTCGCGTTGGTGATCTGCGCGATGAGCACGATCGCGATGGCGAAGATGAACACGGCCGAGGCGATGACGTTCGCCTGCGCGGGAATGCCTCTCGCTGCCGAGATGTAGACGTAGGTCGGGAACGTCTGCACGATGCCCGCGTTGAAGTAGGTGATGATGAAGTCGTCGAAGCTCAGCGCGAAGGAGAGCATCGCCGCCGCCACGATTCCCGGCAGGAGAAGCGGGAACGTCACCCGCCAGAACACCTGCGTCGGCGAACCGTAGAGGTCTCGGCCCGCCTCTTCGAGCGCGGGATCGAGCGTCGTCACTCGTGCCTTCACCGTCACGACCACGAAGCTCAGGCAGAACATCGTGTGGGCGAGGATGATCGTGATGAGCCCCTTCTGCACGCCCGCGGTGAGGAACTCGGCCGCGAGACCGGCGGCGAGAACGACCTCGGGCGTCGCCATGGGCAGGAACAGCAGGAGGCTGATCCCCGAGCGGAACCGGAAGCGGTAGCGCACCAGAGCGATGGCGATCATGGTGCCGAGGGTCGTCGCGATGAGCGTGGCGGTGCCGCCGACGAGGAGGCTGTTGCCGAAGGCGATGCAGACCTCGACCTGATTGCAGATGCCGAGCCAGTTGTCGAAGGTGAACCCGCGCCAGACGATGTTCGACTTGAGCGAGTCGTTGAACGAGAAGATGAAGGTGTAGACGATCGGGATGAGCAGGAATACGAACGCGATCGTGACGTAGGCGGGCAGAAGCCAGGTGCCGAGGCCGATGCGCCGCTTGAACGGCTTGCCCTCGCGAGCGGCGGGGAGCTCCGTGCGCGTTGCTGCGGATGTGGCGCTCACAGCAGGTCCTCCGTTCCGCTTCGCTTCACGTACGCGGTGACGAGCACGAGGATGATCGACATGAGGATTATCGAGAGCGCCGCCGCGGCCGGATAGTTGAGTGACACCAGGAAGTTCGACTCGATGACGTTGCCGATCATCGACGTGCTCGACCCGCCGAGGAATCGACTGCTCGCGTTGATGTAGTCGCCCGCCGCGGGAATGAAGGTCAGGAGCACCCCCGAGACGATGCCCGCCATCGAGAGCGGCACGGTGATCTTGAAGAAGGATGTCGCGGGCTTCGCATAGAGGTCGCGACCGGCCTCAAGAAGGCGGGTGTCGAGGCGCTCGAGGGCCGCGTAGATGGGGAGTGTCATGAAGGGGATGAAGTTGTAGGTCAGGCCGAAGACGACGGCGGCAGGTGTGCCGGTGAAGTGGGCGTCGGGAGCCATGAGCGAGAGCGCCTTGAGGCCGGTGACGATGAAGCTCTCGTCGGCGAGAATCGACTTCCAGGCGAGGGTGCGGAGCAGAAAGCTGATGAAGAACGGCGCGATCACGAGCACGAGCAGCAGGTTCTGCAGAAGGGGCCACTGCCGGCACTTCACGCCGATGAAGTACGCGATGGGATAGCTGAAGAGCAGCGCGAAGATCGTCGCGAGCAGGGCGTAGGTGAACGACCGGATGATCTGATCGCCATAGGTCGTGATGACCTCGACGTAGTTCTGCCACCGGAACGCCGTCTGATACTGCCCGAAGTCGCCGAAGGGCACGGGCTCCTGAAGCGAGGTCGCGATGAGCGCGACCAGCGGCACCAGGAAGAACAGCAGCAGGTACAGGATGCCAGGAAGCAGCAGCAGCAGTGCGATCTTGCTCTTGCGCCGTGGCGCCTGCTCCTTGGCGGTGCCGGTGGAGAACGCGGTAAAGGCCACGGCCTACGCCTCCTCGGCCTCGAGCTCCGACTGCAGCTCGTTCTTGGTCTGAACCGCGAGCATCTGGGTGTCAGCGTCCGGCGAGAACCGCGGCTCGGCGTCCGGGTCGTCTTCGAGACCGAAACCGTGCTCGACGTGCCACGACACCCACACCTCGGCACCCTCGTGCGCCGTCGGACCGAAGCCCATGTTCTGGGTGAACACCGTGACATTGCCCACACCGGGGATGTCGACGAGGTACTGCGTGCTCACTCCCGTGAACGAGACGTCGATGACACGACCGGGGCCGAGGGCGTTGGTCGACGCATCCGTCGCCGGCTTCTCGGTGTGCAGCGCGAGCTTCTCGGGGCGAACCCCGATCGTCACCGTGCCCGTGTGGCGCGCGGCACGCGACTTGGGCACGACGACCTTGACCCCCGCGACGTCGACCGAGATCGCGTCGGCGGTCGTACCCGCGACCGGGCCGGTGAACAGATTGGACTGACCCAGGAAGTTCGCCACGAACGCCGTGCGCGGCAGCTCGTAGAGCACCTCCGGAGCGCCCATCTGCTCGATGCGGCCCTTGTTCATGACGGCGACCGTGTCGGCCATGGTCATGGCCTCTTCCTGATCGTGCGTGACGTGCAGGAAGGTGAGGCCCACCGACTCCTGAATCGACTTGAGCTCGATCTGCATCTGGCGACGCAGCTTGAGGTCAAGCGCGCCGAGCGGCTCATCGAGCAGCAGCAGCGCGGGACGGTTGACAAGCGCACGCGCGAGGGCGACGCGCTGCTGCTGCCCGCCGGAGAGCTGCTGCGGCTTGCGCGTCGCGAGATGGTCGAGCTCGACCAGGCGAAGCGCTTCGTGCGCCTTGTCGATCGGGTCGGCGATCTTGCGACGGCGCAGCCCGAACGCCACGTTCTCGAGCACCGTCATGTGCGGGAAGAGCGCGTAGCTCTGGAACACCGTGTTGACGGGGCGCTCGAACGGGCGCAGCTTCGTGACGTCCTTTCCACCGATCAGCACCTGGCCGGTGGTCGGGTCTTCGAGCCCCGCAACGAGCCGCAGGGTCGTGGTCTTGCCACAGCCCGACGGCCCGAGCAGCGCGAAGAAGGAACCCGCCGGAATCGTCAGGTCGAGGTGCTCGATCGCCGTGAACCCGGGAAACCTTTTCTGGATGCCGACGAGGTCGAGGTCCGCACCGCTTTCGGCGAATCCGCTCGCGGCGGCCATCGTTAGGCTCCGAGCCCGACCGACTGGAACTCGGCGCTGTAGCGCTGCTCCTCGGCCGCATCGAGGCTGCGGAACACGTGCGCGTTGGCCAGTGTCGCGTCATTCGGGAAGATCAGCTGGTCTTCCGCGAGCTCGGGGTCGAGCTCCATCATCGCTTCCTTGGCTCCGACAACGGGCGGGATGAAGTTGACGTATGCCGCGACGATCGCCGCGATCTCGGGGTCGTAGTAGTGGTTGATGAGCTTCTCGGCGTTCGTCTTGTGCGTGGAGCCGATCGGAACGAGGAAGTTGTCGTTCCACAGGGTGCCGCCCTTCGACGGGATGGCGAACTCCCAGTGGTCGCCGGCCTCGAAGTTGAGGATCGTGATGTCACCCGACCACACGATGGCGGCGATCGTGTCCTTGTTCTGCAGGTCCTCGGTGTAGGCGTTGCCCTTGATGTTGCGGATCTGGCCGCTCTCGACGTGGGTGCGGAAGACATCCATCGCCGCAGCGAACTCCTCGTCGCCCCAGTCGCCGTCGATCTGAGTGCCGAGGTCCTGCATGATGCAGCCGAGGGTGTCGCGCATCTCGGAGAGCACCCCGACGCGTCCCTTGAGCGACGGGTCCCAGAGGTCGGAGACGCTCGTGAGGCCACCGGGCAGCTCATCCTTGTTCCAGGCGATTCCTGCGAAGCCGCCCTGCCAGGGGAGCGTGTGCTTGCGGCCCGGGTCGAAGCTCACGTCTTTGAGCGCGGGAACGAGGTTCGCCGTGACGTTCGGCATGTTGCTGTAGTCGAGTTCCTGGGTGTAGCCGAAGCGGATCATGCGAGCGGCCATCCAGTCGGTGAGACAGACGACGTCGGCGCCGATGTCCTGGCCGAGCTGCAACTGGTCCTTGACCTTGCCGTAGTAGGTGTTGTTGTCGTCGACGGCCTCGGCGTAGGTCGCCTCGATGCCCGTCTCCGCCATGAATGCCTCGAGCGAGGGGTACTCGCCGGTGTCCTCGTCGACGTCGAGGTAGAACGACCAGTTGTCCCAGCGCACGAGCTTCTCGGTGTCGGAGACGTCGGTAGCGGCGGTCGGACGGTCACCGGTTCCGGTCGAGCAGGCCGCGAGAGTCATGGCCGCGGCACCGACTCCCATGCCCTGCAACACGTGGCGGCGGTTGACCTGAGCAGCTCTGGCGCGCTGTACCAGCGAGCGGATGAACGGATCCTCGGGAAGGGGTCGGGACATGGTGCACTCCTTAAAACCAGCACAAATGCGTCATCGAATGTGATTCGTTGATACTGGCACAACAGCGGCGACAGCACCACCACTTGATGGCCGAAACCTCCATTTTTTTGGTAAACCGGTGCGAATCCAGTATCTGTTCCTCGGTTTCTGATGCGGAATCCATCGTTTCTGTTCGTTTCGGCGGTTCAGCGCGGCCGGTCGGGCCCACGGGCCGGGAGCCGGGCGCGAGTCACCCGTCCCCCGGGATGCAGGAGCCAGACCGAGTCGCCGGGCCGCGCGAGCGGGGCTGGCAGAGCCCGCGATCCGCAGAGTTGCCGGTACTGACCGGGCGTGCACTCATGAAATGCGACGGGGACATGACGACCGAGCTCTGTGAACTGTGCCCAGCGACCCTGCCAGGTCTCGGGATCGGCGATGAGGACGCGGGTGGGCTCGCCGGGATCGCCGATGGTGAGCGAAGAAGGCTCGCGAAAGCCGAGGAGCTCGACCGTGCCGCTCCCCCACGCCGCGTCGAGTGTCGCCGCCAACTCGGTCGCACGAGACGAGACGACAAGCATGCTGCGCCGCTCGAGCGGTTCGAGCCCGGCTGCCGCTCGGGTAGGCATCGGCGTCGACGATTCGACCTGAGCGACCTGCACGAGATCGTCTCTCCACCAGCCGCGACCGGGCGGCAGTTCGGCAGTGAACCGGGCGGGATCTGCGCCGGCGACGTGGTGCTCGTGGCGATCGGGCATCCGCAGCACGAGGCGCGACTCGCACAGTGCAGCGACGGCGCTGATCGCCGAGCCGACCCGGGCGGTCGTGATGACGAGGTGCACGCCGGCGAAGGGTCCCTCGTGCAGGAGGATGCCCACCGTGCCCAGGAAGAGGTCGCGGTAGTCGTCGGGCAACCGTGAGACGACGACATCGAGGTCGTCGATCAGGCACAGTTGCGGAGCGCCATTGCCGGAGCGAACGACCTCGAGCACCTCGTGCGCGACATCCCACGCCCCCTCGATGTCGCTCGGAACGGCGGTGACCGCGAGCCCGGAGTCTGCGGCCGACGCAGCGAGGGCGGCGAGCACGGTGCTTCGACCCGAACCCTTAGCCCCGATGACGAGCAGGTGACCGTGGACTCGCGGGTCGTAGGTGGCGGCGACGCGACGCTGCTCGAAGGGGCGATCGGCGAGGGCGAAGCGGATTCCGGTCGCCTCGCCTTCCGACTCCGCCAGCTCGGAAGGCGTGACGCTGAGAGGAAGCGAGGGCAGCCACGGCCGACGCGGAGCGTACCCGGCATCGCCCGGGGTCTGTGCGGCAGCAGACCGGATGGCCGCGACATCCTGTGCCGTGACGAGAGCGGGCTGGAGCTCGACGGGCGCGCTGCCCGCAAGCGACACGAGGGCACGCCCGGGATGCTCGGGACTGAGCCGGGCAGCATCGGCGACTCCGATGACGGCCGTGCTCTCGGCCGAATCGAGCACGCGCAGGCTCACCCGAATCGGCGCGTTGGCGAAGACGGCATCGCGCACGACCCCGGCGGGGCGCTGGGTCGAGAGGATGAGGTGCACGCCGAGGGAGCGCCCGCGCGCCGCGATGTCGGCGAACACCGCGTGCAGCGAGGGGTGCTCGATGACGAGGGCGGCATACTCGTCGACGACGATGACGAGGCGCGCCAGCGCTCCCCGCTCGATTTCGGCCACATCGCGCGCTCCGTGCTCGGCGAGCACCCTCTCGCGATAGCGCAACTCGGCACGCAGGCTCGTGAGGGCGCGCTCGGCTTCGGTGGGATCGAGATCGGTCACTGTTCCCACGCAGTGCGGCAGCGACTCGATGATCCGAAACGATGCCCCGCCCTTGAAGTCGACGAGTAGAACGTTGAGGTCACGCGGGGTTCGATTGGCCGCCATGGCGAGCACCCACGCGCACAGTAGCTCGCTCTTGCCGCTGCCCGTGGTGCCACCGACGAGAGCGTGCGGGCCGTCGCCGACGAGATCGACCATGATGGGCTCGCTCGCGCTGCCGAGCGCGAAGACGCAGTCGAGCGAGGTCGGCTGCGCAGGCGATGGTTGTTCGCCGAGGTCCGCGAATGCCACTCTCTCGGGAATCGAATCGCGCCGAGTCAGGCCATCGGCAACCGCTCTCCGCCGCAGCCGGACTGCGAGCTGGGTCGCGCTCTCGAGGGAGAGCATATGGGGTCGCAGCAGGGTCGCGAATGAGCCCTCGACGGGTGAGCGAACCACGACGGCGAGCACCCCGCTCACGCTGACGATCGTATGGCACTCGCGCGGCAGATCACGTTCGTGAGCGGCAAGCGCGACGAGGGCGAGACTGTGTCCGTCGAGGTCGGTGAAGTGCACCGTTGTCACCGTGGGCGCGACGCTGTGCGAACTCTCGCCGGGCGCGGTGGCAGCCATGGTGTCGGTGCTCGCATGCGGCAGTTCGAGAAGCCAGGTGAGGTCGCTCACGTCGGTGAGGTTCTTCGGGTGGAGCCGGGCGGCATCCGGAGCCAGCGAGTGCGCGAGCTGAACGACGATCGCACGCAGGAGCGCCCGCGTCGCCAGCGCAGGGCCGACTATTCCGATGCCCGCGCGAGCGTCGACGAGAATCGGCGCGTCGTCGAGCTGCGCCGCCCGCATCGCGAGGTCGCTCTGCTCCTCGCCCACGCCGGCATCGAGTTCTGCCGAGCCCTCGATGCTGAGCTCGCTGGCGACCGAGCCGATGCCGAGGGAGACCGTGAGCGGGCCTCCTGGCTCGTGCCGCCAGCGCTCATGGGTGACGGTACCGTGAGTGAGCGGGTCGAGGGCCGGCGCGACTGCCCGCAGCAGCTCGGCGCGTTCGGACTCGTGAGCGGCATCGATGCGCTGCCGCGCAGCCCGCAGCGATGCTGCGTACTGCTCACGCGCGAGCCGCGCCTGCTTGGTGCGGCGTCGCCGGGAATCGACGAGTCCGCCCCCGGCGACGAGCGGGCCGAGCAGGGCGAACACGAGGGCGAAGGGCGACTGCGTGAACGCCCACATCACGAGCGCACCGGCGACCGGTGCAAGGCTTGCCAGCAGCGGGAACGGGGGCTTCTCGGGCGGCTGTGGTGGTGCGGGCACACGGATGCGGCGGGTCACTCAGACAGTAAAACCCGCACCCCGGTGCGCCGCTCAGGCCGTGTCGACCCCCCGGGAGTACACGTCGGATGCCACGGCTGTAGAGGACTACCCGCGTGCCTCCGATTCACGAGACTCTCGGTTCGAGCGCGGCTAGCTCAGCACGAAGAACTGGTCACCGAGGTCGACGCGCGAGCCGCGCGGCACACGATAGCGGCGATCCGCGACGAGCTGCACGACGGGAGCGTCAGGCCCGCGCAGCACGGTGCCGTTGCCCGAGAAGCGGTCCTTGATCCAGAACTCGCCGCCCTCCTGGCCGAACTCCAGGTGCGTCTTCGAGACCGACCGGGTCGAGTCGTGCACCCTGACGAGTTCGTCGAAGAACTCGCCGGGCTCCGGGCGGGGGTGACGACCGATGAGCCCCGAGCCTCTCACGGTGACGCTGTCGCCCGTGCTGAACTGGAGGATGAAACTCTGTTGAGGGGGGGTCTCGATACGCGGCTGCGCCGCTACTCGACCAGCGGACTTCCCACCCTCCGGACCGACAGCCGAGAGGGGCGTCGGCGCTGGCGCCGGCAGCGAGGACGAGAAATCGCCCTCACCCTGCGTCGAAACGCGCGCTCGCGACACCGCACCGCACTCGCCGCAGAAGATGTCGGTCGGCGCCAGCGCTGAGCCGCACTGCTCGCACGCCTCGGCAATGGTGCGAAGAGAGCCCGTCGAAACGGTGAGACCGGGCTCGGGCGTCGGGGCCGCGACGGTCAGCGGCCGCGCCACGATGGGCCGCGACGGCTCGCCCTGGGCTGCCGTCACCGGACGCCCGCACTCGCCGCAGAAGAGTGCACGTTCGGGTAGCGCGGAGTCGCAGTAGCGACACTTCACGGCCTCACCCCTCCCGCCGGAACAGCCTGGTCACACTATAACCACCGAGCGACCGCAGCGAGACGAGAGCCTTGATGCGCTCCCAGCGTGTGCGATCGGCACCGAGGCCGAAACGCAGTTCGTCGATCGAGCGCCACAGCTGATCGGCCTCGGTCTCTTTCGGCTCACCCGGCGCGAAGACGACACGGTCGACGACAGCGGCGAGCACGTAGGGCTGTGTTCCGCCGACGGCTTGCGCCACCTCCAGCCGGGTCGGCACGGCACCGGGGCTGTAGCCGTGGTCGAGTGCTGCGTCGTGGAACTCCTGCCACCCGCCCGTGATCCGCTCCAGCGGCGTCGGGGCCCTGCGGCGCAGTCGGCGCCGGCGCCACTTCGCCGCCGCGATCGTGAGAAACGGGGCGAGAGCGACCGCCACCGCCAGCGTGAGCCACGCGAGCACCGCGAGCACTCGGGCGAGCACCTGCAACCAGGGGTTCGTCGCCTCCGGCTCGTCTCGCACCGCCTCGGGCGGCGCCTGCTCGTCGCGCACATCGGGCTCGATCTCCGGCGGTTGCACGGGCGTCTGCGGCTGTGTCACGGTGGTGGGCTCCGGCGGCGCCTCATCCGGGATCTCGCGCAGGGGCGGCGTCGGGTCGAGGGCAACCCAGCCGAAGCGACTCGTCGAGACCTCGATCCAGGCGGAGATGTCGTTCCCCGTGATCTCGGTCGTGACCCCCTCGACGACCTCGGGCGCGAAGCCCACGACGACCCGGGCCGGGAAGCCGAGCTCGCGCGCCATCAGGGCAGCCGCCACCGCGTACTGCTCCGCGTCGCCCAGCATCCGCAAGCCGGTGAAGAGTTCCGAGATGCGCTCGCTGGAGTGTCCCGAACGACTCGGCGGTTCGTCTTCGGAGATGCCGTGGCTCACATAGCCCTCCGCTGCCAGCCCGTCGAGCATCGCCTGCAGTCGCGCACCTGCCCCCTCGACGCCGCTCACGTAGCGGTCCAGGGTGGAGGCGAGCCCGTCGGGCAGATCCGGCAGCGGTGCGAGCGGCACGGGGTTGGGTTCGAGGCTCGCGACGGACAGCGCCGCGGGCGGGGTCGGGATGACGGCGGTGAGCCGGTACTGGTCGCCGGGGGCGAGCGGGGCCAGCACGGCACCCGTCGAACCAGCGTCGTTGTAGTAGAAGCCGTCACGGAGCTCGACGGCGCGCGGCCCCCCGAAGTCGACGCTCACCAGCTCGCCGATCGTCGGCAGCCACACACCCGAATAGCCGGCGACGCTCACGTTGATGACGACCTCATCGCCCAGCACCGCCGATTGGTCGATGCGATACGGGATTCGCGCGAAGACTCCCGAGGTGCTGCCCTGTCGCTCGCCGTCGACGGCGTAGACGATGCCGTCGTAGGAGTCGAGAGTCGCGAGTCGCACACGCGCACCGGGCTCGAGGCCGCCGACGGTCAGCAGCAGGCGGTCGGACTGCGGTTCTTTGAGGAAGGCGCGGAACTCGCTCAGCGGGCTCGAGTGCTGCCTCGGATCGAAGGGCTGCACCGTGCTCGATCGCAGCACCTCGCGCTCCCCCGACGGCGGAAGCAGCGCGGTCATGC
Organism: Cryobacterium sp.; assembly: GCA_019638935.1. Taxonomy (GTDB): domain Bacteria; phylum Actinomycetota; class Actinomycetes; order Actinomycetales; family Microbacteriaceae; genus Terrimesophilobacter. Next base: position 93,121 of record JAHBSW010000002.1, on the reverse strand, counting down.
CGACTCCCGCCACGGCCGCGATCGTGAACACGACCGCAGCGCTCACCAGGGTTCGCGTGCCCACGAAGCCACCGTCGGCAACCGTCTCGAGGGGCGCTGCGTCAACGCTGGCGGCCTTGCGTGCAAGCATCCGAATGGATGCCCGTCGACGGTACCAGCGGCACCAGATGAGATAGAGAATGATGGCCGCGGCGAGCGCGATCGTCAGTTGAAGCGGCCACGTCGTCGTCTCCGCACCGAACGCGAGCCCGACGAGAAAGACGATGACGGGACCGACGGCCGCGACCTCGCCGAACGACGTGCGCAGCGCGATGGTCACCGCGATGACGGTGACGACGAGAATCAGCGCGAAGGGGGGAACCAGCAGTGCCTGGTAGTCACCGACGGGCAGGGCGATGGTGAGCAGCTGCTTCCAGCCGAGAGCGACCCCGGAGAAGAGATCGGCGAGTCCGCCGAAGCTCGGGAGCACGCCCAGGATGGTCTTCGCGGGCACGGCGAGCGGCACACCCAGCGCGGTGAACGCGATGAGCGTGGCGAGCGCGACGACGAGGCTGGACCAGCGATAGCGGGCACCGAGCACGCCGATTGCCGTGCCGACGAGAATGGCGGCGACCGCCATCACGGCGAACTGCGCGGCGGCGAAGATCGGCCAGAACGCGACCGCGGAAAGGCCCAGGCCGAGCCAGAGAAGCAGCACCGCGGCGAGCACGAAGCCGATCGAGAGGGGGCGCCGTTCGGTCATACGGCCGCCGATTTCGCGAGGGCCTTCGTGAGATCGTGCAGGGAACCGATCGTGAGCACGTGGAGTCCGGGCACCCGACGCAGCCCGGGAATGGACTTCGGGTCGCAGACGATGGCGACGACCTCGACATCCGCCGGGAAGACCGCCGACGCCGTGCGCAACTGCGCGGGGGTCACGGGCGAGCCGCAGAGGAGGAACGCGACCGAGACTCCGACCGTGCGCTCGGCGACCACCCGAGCGACATCGCTCACCGCGAGAGCGGACTCGGCGCGATCGACGCGAGTGAGGTCGTCGAGCAGCCGCGCACGCGTGAGGGTGTCGAGCGCGTTGACGGCGAAGACCTTGCGTTTGGCGAATTCCGGCGTGCGCTCACCGACGACGACGGAGACCTCGCGCGCATCGCGAATCGCGCGCACGCCGAGCGAACCCGCGACACTCACCGCGAGCTCGAACTCGCGGGAGCCGGCATAGTCGTTCGTGGCAAGGCTCAGTGCGACGACGAGGTGACTGCGGCGCGTCTCTTCGAACTGCCGCACCATGTAGGTGCCGGTCTTCGCCGTGGACTTCCAGTGGATGTAGCGCCGTTCATCGCCCGTCGTGTACTCCCGCAGCGCATGAAACGACACATCGCTGTCGGCGAGTTGCTTCGTGGGGTTGCCCTCGAGGTCGCGAATGAATCCCGTCGTCGTGCTGGGAATGCCGATGGTCTGCGGGTGGATGAAGAGCTCGGTCGTCTCGGCGAGCTCTATCTCGCGGCGCACGAGGCCGATGGGGTCTGCTCTCACGGTGCGCACGGGACCGATCTCGAGAACCTGGCGCTGCGTCGTCGGCACCGCGAAGGTGTGCTCGAAGGATGCTCCGCGCCGCAGACTGGGGAGCGCGAACTCGGCGAGCGCCTCCCCCACGGGCACCTCCACGGTTGCTCCCAGCAGCCGCCGCCGGGTGGGGTTGTGCACATGGACGACGCCCTCGGCATCCTCCCCGACGATGACGCGCGGGTGGGCGAGCAGGAGCGACAGCTCGAACGCGTTCCGACCGATCAGGTAGATGCTCGCGATGACGATGAGGAGAGCACCGATGTAGCCCGCGACGACGAGTTCGAGCCAGTTGACGCCGTAGCCCACCGCCAGTGCGAGTGGCGCGAGCACGAGCACGACCCACCCCAGCGGGGTGACGACCGAGACGGCACGGGCGAACGCCGACTGGGCGGCTCCCTGCAGCCCGCGAGCGAAGCGCACGATCGCCACGATCGACTCTGCGAGGAACCCGGTTCGCGTACCCACGAGCCGCGTGCGCGTATTGCGCAGCTCCTCGCTCGTCGACGTCGTGTGGCTGGCGTGCCACTGAGACGGTCCGGTGGCGGACCGCCCGGTGAGCTTCGCAGGCCCGGGAACGGAGGTCTTCTGATTCACCCTGGCTGCCGATCGGAGGGTGGAGCGGTTTCGAGCAGTAGCTGGCTCACGATTCCGGATGCCGTGACGCCCTCGAACTCGGCCTCGGGATCGAGCACGAGGCGGTGCGCGAGCACGGGCTCTGCGAGCACCTTGACGTCGTCGGGAATGACATAGTGCCGGCCGCTCGCCGCAGCGAGCGTCTTGGCGGTGCGCACGAGCGCAAGGGCGGCGCGCACGCTCGCTCCGAGACGAACCTCCGCGGAATTGCGCGAGGCCTCGACCAGCCGGGCGACGTAGTCGTTGATCGACGGGTCGACGTGCACCGTGCGTGCCATGGCCCCCATCTCGACGATGAGCTCGGCGGTCGCCACCGCGGGAACCTTGACGTCGTGCGCCTTCGCCGAGGCACCCTGCAGGATGCGCAGGGTCGAGGCGTGGTCGGGGTAGCCGATCGATGTCTTCATGATGAAGCGGTCGAGCTGAGCCTCGGGCAGACGGTAGGTGCCCGCTTGCTCGACGGGATTCTGGGTCGCGATGACCATGAAGGGCTCGCCGACATCGTGGGTGACGCCGTCGACCGTGACCTGCCCCTCTTCCATGACCTCGAGCAGTGCCGCCTGAGTCTTGGGGCTCGCGCGGTTGATCTCGTCAGCGAGCACTATGCTCGCGAACACCGGACCCTGGTGAAACTCGAACGCGCCCGCCTTCTGGTCGTAGACGCTCACGCCGGTGATGTCACCGGGCAGCAGGTCGGGGGTGAACTGGATGCGATTGCTCGTGCCGTCGACGCTCTGTGCCATGGCGCGCGCGAGCGAAGTCTTGCCCGTGCCCGGAAAATCCTCGAGCAGCAGGTGACCCTCGCTGAGCAGGGCGGTGAAGGCGAGCTTGACGACGAAGGTCTTGCCGAGAAGCACCTGATCGACGCCCGCGACGAGGCGATCGAATACGTCAGCGAACCAGGTGGCCTGCTCGGGGGTCATCGTCATCGTCTGGTCTTTCCGGTTGGCGGGAGTGGGCGGAAGGGGTGGTTTCATTCTGGACTGCACTCGAAAGCCGGTGAACTTGCCTCATCGGTGCGCGGCGAGCCGTCTCCGAAATCGACGGTGGCTTTCACTCGAACACGCACGACCGCGTCGGCTTCATCGGGATCGGTGACCGCGGGCGGCGGCACGGTCGCATCGCTCGAGAAGGCCGTCCAGTCGGACGTGTCGCCGCCATCGTGGAACGAGTACTGGAAGGTCACGGTCGGCGAGCCGCCCGGGTTGGCCGGGGGGCTTGCAAGCGCTTGCGCGCCCACGACGCAGCTGGCCATCGTCGCCCGCGCGTTGACCGGCCGGAGCGTCACGATCGCCGACGGCTCACCGCAGAAATTCTCACTCGCGTCCCGACATCCGCGGTATTGAACGGTCATGAGGCTGCCGTACATCGCCGAGTTCTCCATCGACGTGAGCCAACGGTCTGCGGGGAGGTCGATGAACGGCCCCGAGTTGATCGAGAACTGGAACTTCTCGGCCGAGTGCGTCGCGACGCTGAGATCGGTGCCCGCCCGCACATCGAACTGACCATTGCGGAACTCGATCGCCGTGCTGCCGCTCGCTTGACCCGGGGGCTGCATCGTGCGCACCGGGCCTGACGCATTGAGCGTGCAATAGAAGGGGTTCTCGGCGCTGTCGACGTTGGTGACGTAGACGACGTAGCGGTAGGTCACCTGATCGGCCACGGTGGTATCGACCCAGGGGCTCGTGACGTTGCCTCCGGAACCCGGGCTCGGCGCTTGACACGTCGTGGGCAGTTCATCGGACTCGAGAAAGCGGCCGACGGAGTACCTCACGCCCGATGCACCATTGGGACTTGCCGCCCCCCAGCTGATCTGCACGTGACCCTGCGCGTTGACGACCACTCCCGACACACCACCCGCGACCGCGCCGGGAGGACCGACGGGCGTGACCGCGACCGGTGTGCTGCGAAGCCACGCCGATTCCGAAGCTACCTGCGCGCTGTTCCTCGCGTAGACGGTCACCGAGTACTGCGTGTTCGGCTTGAGCACTCCGTCGGCGTTGGTGTAGTCGAGGCTCGTGATCGAGGGACCGCGCGAAATCGCGAGATCGACGCTCGGCCCGGTGATGCGCACCACGTAGCCGACGAGAGCGGACCCGGGTGTCGGATCGGGAACGGGGTTCCAGCTCACGCTGATCGAGCCTCCGGCGGGGGCCGTGTTGGTGGCCACCGTGCTCACTCCCCCGACCGCGGCGGGGATGACATCGGACCACGCGACTCCCGGCACGTTCGTGGCATCGGACTTGCCGATCGAGTTGATCGCGGAGACCGCGACACGCACGCCGTTGGCCGGCCCATTGCCGGAGGTCGGGATGTCGCATCCGCTCGTCACCGTGCACGACGTGACGCCGATGACCGAACCCGTGTCCGAACGGGTCGCGGTCACCTCGTAGCCGGTGATCGGCGAGTTGTTGGCGGCGCCAGGGTTCCACGCGACCGTGAGACGCTTGTCTCCGAATCCGGTGACGCGCGCCGCCGTGACCGGATCGGGTCGGTCCTGAATCTGCACCCGCACATTGCCCCACACGGCACGGTCGGGATCCCGCGTCGCATCGTGCACCTGGTACTGCAGGTTGATGTCCTGCGGCGCGGCATCAGGCGACACCGTCACCGAGAGCCTGCGGTTGTCCGAGCTCGGCACGACCGTCACCCCCGGCGGCAGGTCGCTGCCGCCGACGCCGCGAACATCGACGACCGTGAGAGGCGAGCCGGGGAATGGGTTCGTCGCCTGATCGTTGGCGAGCACGTCGAAGACGGTCGTCTCGCCGCGCGGGGCGACGAAGGAATCCGGGGCGGGGCTCGCCAGCGGGCGGCTGGATGCGACGACCGTGAGCTCGATGCGGCCCGCCTTGCCCTCCTCGAGATCGTCGCGCACGGCGAGCACGAGAGCGGTCTTGGTGCCCTTGACGGCATCCTCATTCGCCCGGATCGTCAGCTGCTGGCCGGTGAGCGAATAGCTGAATCCGACGGGAAGCGGAGCAAGCGCGGTGTACGCGAGCTCGTCGAGATCGTCGTCATAGGGGTAGGTCGTGAGATTCAACAGGTTGAGGGTGCGCTCTTCCGCGGGCTCGAACGAGAGAACCGCGCCGTTGAAGATGGGCGGCTGGTTCTCGCGCGGAGTCACGGTGATGGGCAGCACGAGCGTCGCGCGCCTGCCGTCGGGGTCATCCGCCGTCGTGCCGTCGGTGACCTCGAACGAGATCGAGGCGGGTCCGAAGTACTTGTCCGCTGAGGTGAACCGCAGTGTCTGCCGGTCGACGACGAGCGACTCGCCATTGGTGTGCGTCGCGTGAACGGTCGACGTATCGGTGAGCCAGACCGGTCCGCCGCCGATCGCGACGACGTACTGCTTCAGGTCGATCGTGAGAGTCGACTCGCTGGGAATCGTGAGCGCAGGCGCCCTGCGATTGATCTGCGGCAGGGCATCGTCGTAGCCCGGAACCCAGACGAACGCGAAGGAGCGCAGCTCCGCGTCGTCGGGGTGCGACACCGCGAACGGAATGATCTGACTGCGGTCGCCGATCGTCACCCGAATGCGTTTCGTCGGCGTCACCGTTGCCGCATCGTCGTAGCCGGGCAAGAGCGAGACACCCAGTTCAGACACGGGACCGTCGGCGAAGAACGCACCCGCGAGCACGTTCACGTCGACCTCGTCGAGATCCAGGATGTCGGTGAGATTGAGCACGGCGTCGCGAATGATCGGATACGCGCGCGGGGCATCGGGGTCGACCGTGACGGTGAGGAACGCAGAGCTCGTGCCGCCCACGGCGTTCTGGATGGTGTAGACGACTCCGTAGCTGCCGGGCACAGCGGGGGGCGTGACCGTGACGACCTGCCCATCCGTCGTCGCCTCCACCTCGTCGTCACTGGGTTCCACGGCGGTCACCGTCAGCGGACTGCCGTCGGGATCGGAGTCGTTCGAGAGCACCTGCACGGTCACGGTCCCTCCCGGGCGGATGGACACCGTGTCGGGGGTCGCGACGGGATTGCGGGCTCCGTCGAGCCGCGGGCTGATCCCCACGCGAACGATTCCTGTCGCTCGTGCACCGAGGGCGTCCATGACCGTGTACGAGAAAGCGTCGGAGCCCGCGGAGTAGCTGCCGGCGCGATAGGTCAGACTGTCGGATCCCGTTGACGTCACCGAGCCCTTCTCGGGGTTCGACTCCTGCCCCAGCAACTGCACGGTGTCGCCGTCCGGGTCGATGCCGCTCAGTGGAATCGGGATCGTCACCGACTCGCCTGCGAGTACGCGCGCAACGATGATGCGTGGCACGGGTGGTCGGTTGGTCGCCTCCACCCGTTCTCGAACGGTGATGGTGACCCGCGCATTCGCCGCCTGTCCGTCCGGCCCGCGCACGGTGTACGTCGCGGTGAAGTCGCCCGGACGATCGGGGGCGAGGTACCGCAGGAGGCGGCCCGTGCTGAACAGCAGACCGCCGTCGTCGCCGAGCTGCACGGCGAGGTCGCGGTCGAGGGTGAGTTCCTCGCCATCGGGGTGAACATCGTTGTCGAGCACGGGGATGTCGATCGCGGCCCCGACCCGAACCGAGATCGCATCGGGCATCGCCACGGGTGGCTGCAACCGCGTCGGGCGCGGGATCTCGATGACCGTGACCTCGCCCTCCGCCTCGGCGAGCCCGTTGCTGACCCGGTAGTTGAAGAGAACCGGACCGTCGTCGAGAGGAGCAGTGAGCGTCACCCGCGCGATGCGGTGCTCGATGAGCTCCACTTGAACCCCGGAGCGAGCGGGCACGTTGTATACGCCGGTGACGAGCAGCACCCCGCCGCTCGGGTCGATGTCGCTTGCGGCGATGTCGACGGTGTTCGAGCCGAGCGTCTGCACGAACACGGTCTTGGGCACGGTGATGGGCTTGGAGTTGGCATCCGGCGGAGCCGCGACGTCGATTCGCGCGATACCTGCCGCGGTCTGCGATCCATCGTTGACGACGTACTCGAGCAGGTACGTTTTCGGTGTCTCGCTCATGAAGCGAAAAATGCCGTCATCGAGGTTCGCACTGACGCTTGCGCCGGTGATGGGCGCGATCGAGCTCAGGCGTATCTCTCCCGTTCCGCCTCGCACATGGCCGAGCGGCTCCACGCGCAGCTCCTGGCCGGCGTAGGCGAGAACGACGAAGTTCTCGGCGATGATCGGCACCTCGCCCGGGGGCTCGACCGTGACGCTCAACGAGCCCACTCCCTCGGCTTGACCATCCGTCACGACGAGGGAGACACCCCGCGTCTGACCCGTGGCACCGCCCTCCGTGAAAACCACCATGCCCGCAGGCGTGTAGCTCACCAGGTCGGGCGCGGCGGTCGTCGCCGATGCGAGGTAGATGGTGTCGCCGTCTGGGTCGACCCAGTCGCCGAGAACGGATGTCGTCACGCGACCACCCTGCGCCACGAGAGTGCTGCTCGCCCACCGCTGCTCGGGCGCCGAGTTCTCGTCGGGCGAGCGAACGGTCACCGTGACGATCGCCGAGTCCTCCCCGCCCCGGCCGTCGGTGATGGAGTAGTCGAACGTGATGATTCCGCTTGCCGAGTCGGTCAGCGTGAGCTGCACCTGTTGCCGGTTGTTGATGAGATCGACGCGACCGAGGGACTCGTCGATGGCACTCACGCGCGACACCACGAGCACGTCACCATTGGGGTCGTGGTCATTGAGCAGCACGGGCAGCACGGAGCTGCGCCCGGGCCTCGCCCCGAAGGAGTCGTCCACCGCCACCGGGGGCTTCTGAGCGCGCTCGAACTCGATGTCGGCGTTCGGGTCGTCCACGACGACTGCTTGCTCCTCCTCGCGAAGAGTGACGAGGTCGGCCCAGTTGTCGATCAGCTCACCCGAGCGCTGCGCCGCCCAGGTGCTTCCTCCGCGAGGGTCATTGAGCACGACGCGAGTGCCGTTGACGGCGAACTCGAGCTGCGAAGCGCCGAGCGACATGCCCTCGAGGGAGAACTGGATGCCGGTGGGGTCGGCGCACTGCCGCCACAGCGTTCCATCGCTCCATGCCGCGAAGCGGCACTCATCGAGGACGAGCGGCTGGGCGGCGAAGCCGGTTCGTCCGCCGACGACGACGCTCGGTTCGCCACCCGAGAGCGGCAGATCGAGAAGCCCCTGCGGGGATGAGATGAGCACGGAATCTCCCGACACCGCTGACGCCTGCAGCTTCGGACGTTCTGCGAGCGTGAACTGTGCGGTGAGGTCGACCTCACGGCCGTCGATGAGGGCGTCGTGGTTCACCGCGTCGAAGAGCACCCAGTGCTCGCCGACCCAGGCGACCTGCAACTCGCTCGCGGGAACGCCGAACGGTGCCTCGACCGAGGCGAGCACTCGTCCACCATTGGCCGCATCGATGCGGTACACCTCGCCCGCAACCTGCGAGTACGCCGCGAGCACCCCCGACGAATCCATGCTGTAGACGGCATCCCCGCCGAGATTGAGCGCCGGCTGCGAGTCGAGGTCGAACTCTCCGAGCGAGGCCGCGGGCAGAATCCAGACTCGACCGTTGGCATCCGTCACGACCGCATTGCCGCCCGCCAAGAACACGCGCGGTGCCGCCGTCGGCATGGCCGTTTCGTCGACGACGGTCGAGGTCGCCGCATCGATGACGTCGAGTCGTGAGTTCGTGCGATCCATGAGCAGCACCGTCGCGCCCTGCTGCACCACCTCGAGCTCGGTGCCCTCCGCACCGACGACGGAGTTGAGCTCGAGCACGTCGACGTTCGCGCGACCGATGAGCTGCTCGTCACCCTTGGCGACCCACACCGACCCATCGCTGAGCTCGACCTGCTGGGCCGTGTATCCGCCCGACACGATCGCCAGCGTGGCGACGAGAGCGGCGATCACCGTGCCGCTCATCGCGGTCGCGAACGCCGACCGATTGCGGGAGATCCAACTGATGATCATGCTCGTGACCTAGCCGTTGACGTCCACGCACTTGCGATTGCTCGGCTCGCCGGTCTGCCCGTTGCGATTGACGGTCACCGTGAGGCACACGCGATCGCCCTCCGCGGCCGCGACCGTGAACGTGCGCGACGACTGAATGCTGGAGTTGAAGCCGTCGTCGGTCGACACCTGATAGGAGTCACCGCGATCGAGTCCGGGATCCTCCCAGGAGAACTCGACCTGCGTTCCGACCACTCGCGCGTCGATGTCGGTGACCCGGGGTATCTGATCAGCGAGCGAACGCAGCAGCACGATCGTCGAAATCGTGCCGAGGGCGATCACGAGCACGGCGCTGATGACGAGAGTCCAGGTGAACGCGTTCATCGTGAACCCCGGTCGACTGGTCTTCGTGTTCAGACCGGCTGACCCCGCCGAGCCATCGCGGTGAATCGTGCCGATGCCCGCGGGCGCACCCGCGGTATCGGTCACGAGCCGACGACGCTGACGCGCCGAATGGGGAGCGGCCGGAGAGTGGTTCACGCGCACACGGGTGCGCTCCTCGAGGTCGCCGACCGTCGCCGTTGCCCACTCATCGACCGCGACCTCGAGCGGGGTCTGGGGAAGACCCAGTTCGGTCTCCACCGCTTGGAATCCGCGAACCAGTTCCAGCACCGTGTGGGGGCGATTGTGCGGACGGCGCTGCATCGCCTCGCCGAGCAGGCGCTCGAGGCTCGCGGGAACGTCGTCGCGACCGATCGGTTGCGGTTTCGCGCGGGCGATGCGACCGATGAGGTCCTCCGGCTGGTTCGAGCCGTCGGTGAGCTCGAACGGCGAGCGGCCCGCGAGCAGCGAGTAGACGGTCGCACCGAGCGACCACACCTCGCTCGCGACCGTGCCCGCCGTCTCGTCGAGCAGCACCTCGGGCGCCGACCACGGGATCGACATCCCGATGGCGTCGAGCTGACCCGAATCGCTCAGGGTCGAGGCGATGCCGAAATCGGAGAGCACAGGATGCCCATATGCCGTCGTGAGGATGTTCGACGGCTTGATATCGCGGTGCAGGACGCCCTCACGGTGCGCGGACTCGATCGCGCTGCCGATGCGGATGGCGATGCGCAGAACATCCGGAACCGGAATGCGCTCGATGCGGTACCGTTCGCTGAGCGACGGCGAGCAGAGTTCCATCACGAGATAGGGGCGACCGTCGGCCGAGACGCCGGCCTGGTAGACCGTGAGGATCGAGGGATGGGTCGAGAGCTTGGCCATGAGGTTGGCCTCGGCCTGGAACATCTGCCGCACCGAGTTGTTGACGACCTCGCTGAGCATGACTTTCACAGCCACCTGTCGGCGAGGCATGTTCTGCTCGTAGAGGAACACGTCGGCAAACCCGCCCGTGCCCAGAATGTGCACGTGGCTGAAGCCCGGGAGCACGGGCGGGGTCGACGGTAAGCGACGAGCCATAGATTCTCCCCATCCTGCCCCTCGTGCGTGAACTAGGCGCGGAACGGCAACCCCCGCCAGAAAGTCTCATTGTAAGCGGGCAACCTGCGCTGACCACCTGACAATGTCCACAGATCTGTGCCGGTTACGCCGGCGCCGAGGCGACATCGACGACGATGGCCGTGACGTTGTCCCTCCCACCGGCAGCGAGCGCCTTATCGCGCAGCAGTTCGGCCGTTTCGAAGGGGCCGAGACCCTCGGCGAGCAGGTCGCGAAGATACGGGTCGCTGAGCTCCCGTGTGAGCCCGTCAGAGCACACGAGCAGGCGTGTGCCGGGTCGCACCGGCACAAGCCAGACATCGAGAATCGGCGAACCCCCGAAGCCCACCGCTCGGGTGATGACGTTGGCGTCGGGGTGGTTCTCGGCGTCTCGGGGATCGAGCCTGCCCGCGCTGACGAGCTCCTGAACGACCGAATGGTCGCGCGTGACCTGCTCGAGGGCGAACTTCTCGAAAAGGTACACCCGGGAATCGCCGATATTGAAGATCGCCCAGGTGACGGCGTCGTCCACCATGGTGAAGGCGGCACCGGTCACCGTCGTGCCGACGCCGAGACCTGCTTCGTCGATGGCCGAGGTCAGGTCGACTGTCGCCCGACCGAGGGCCTTCGCGATGTCGGCGGGTTCGACAACGTCGCCCTCGAGCTCCGACAACCGGGAGACCACGGCATCGCTCGCGACGTCGCCGGCGCTGTGCCCGCCCATCCCGTCGGCGACGGCGAAGATCGGGGGAACCGCGAGATAGCTGTCCTCGTTGTGCGAGCGCTTGTGTCCGATGTCGGTCACGGCACCCCAGTGGATGTCGAACACGGGCTGCGACGCCGCCCCACCCGCAGCGACACGATAGGTGCCCTGCGACGTGCCGATCTCAGTCATCCGCGGTCCACTTCGCGGCGAGTACCTCGATGACGACGGAGTCGCCCAGGTCGACGAGGCTACCGGGCAGCACGACCATCGAATCGCCACGACGCAGCGGCACCGGTGTCGGGCCGGAACCGATGATCGTCGTGCCGTTCGTCGACCCCAGATCGGTCACGACGACCGAGGATCCCTCCTGCTGGATCGACACGTGAGTCGACGAGATCTCGCGGTTCGGCGAGGGAACCCGCACGAGGCGCACCGGTCTCGTTCCCATGATGCGCGGGGTGCTCGGGTGACGACCGATGAAGGCGGGGGCCTCGAGCGAGAACTCGCTGCCTCCCACGCGGATGCTGTGCACCGATCGTTCGGCCGGTGCCGAGCTCGGCGGCGAGGCGGATGCCTGACGGGAGGGCGCGGCGTGCGGCTGAGTCGTCGGGAGGTCGGCGGTCAGATCCCCGGTGAGCGCACGCTTCCAGTCCCCCGAATCGGCTGGCTCTACCGGCTCCACAAGCGGTGGCGGAGCACTGCTTTTCCTCAGCACCGTATCGGCGAGAGCATCCGCGTCGCTCGCCGGGGTCGGCGAGGAGGGGTGTCGCGCACGAATGACGGTGTCTTCGGTGTCCTCACGCACTCGCCAATCCTACGTTGGCCGTCGACAGGAGGAGACCGATGCCGTCTCGAAACGAGAGCGTCTGATGCGGTTTGGTACAAGACACCCGTCTCGAGCGGTGTCAGTTGTACCAAACCGTGTCAGACACTTCAGTCACCGATGTACGACATGACGTGCTTGATGCGCGTGTAGTCCTCGAAACCGTATGACGAGAGGTCCTTGCCGTAGCCCGAGTGCTTGAAGCCGCCGTGCGGCATCTCGGCGACGATGGGAATGTGGGTGTTGATCCACACGCAGCCGAAGTCGAGATGCTTCGCGAAGCGCATCGCGCGGGCGTGATCGCGGGTCCACACCGAGCTCGCGAGTCCGTAGCGCACGCCGTTGGCCCACTCCAGCGCCTGGCGCTCGTCGGCAAACCGCTGCACCGTGATGACGGGGCCGAAGATCTCGTTCTGCACGGCATCGTCATCCTGCTTCAGCCCGCTCACCACGGTCGGGGTCAGAAAGAAGCCCTTCGCGCCCTGGCGCGTGCCGCCGGCCTCGACGCTCGCGTGCGACGGGAGAGCGTCGAGCATCCCCGTGACCCGCTCGAACTGGTTCACGTTGTTGAGCGGCCCGTACAGCACGTCGTCGCCAGGCGCGCCCGTGCGCACCTGGGTCTTCGCATGGTCGGCGAGAGCGGCGACGAATTCGTCATGGATGGCCTCGTGCACGAGCACGCGGGTCGCGGCCGTGCAGTCCTGCCCGGCGTTGAAGTAGCCCGCCGTGGCGATGCCCTCGACGGCCCGCGGGATGTCGGCGTCGTCGAAGACCACGACGGGCGCCTTGCCACCCAGCTCGAGATGCACGCGCTTGAGGTCGCTCGATGCCGCACGCGCCACCTCCATACCCGCGCGCACCGAGCCGGTGACCGACACCATCTGCGGAGTCGGGTGCTCGATCATCGCTGCGCCGGTCGTGCGATCACCCGTGATCACGTTGAGCACGCCCGGCGGCAGGAACTCGGCCGCGACCTCGGCGAGCAGCAGCGTCGCCGTCGGTGTGGTGTCCGAGGGCTTGAGCACCGTGGTGTTGCCCGCCGCGAGCGCGGGGGCGAACTTCCAGACAGCCATGTTGAGGGGGTAGTTCCAGGGCGTGACCTGCCCGATCACACCGATCGGCTCGCGCCGGATGCTCGAGGTGTGGTTCGGCATGTACTCGGCGGTGGCCATGCCGCTCAGGTGGCGGGCCTCGCCGGCGAAGAACCGGATCTGGTCGACGGAGAGCAGGATCTCGTCCTCGACGAGGGAGCCGCGCGGTTTGCCCGTGTCCTTCGACTCGGCGTCGGCGAAGTCGTCGGCGCGGCGCTCCATCTCATCGGCGATGCGGAAGAGCGCGAGCTGGCGCTCGGCCGGCGTCGACTCGCCCCAGGTCTCGAAGGCGTTCGCGGCGGCCGTGAAGGCTGCGTCGACATCCGCGGCGCTCGAGATCGGACTCGAGGCGTAGACGCTCTCGTCGACGGGGTCGACCACGTCGAAGGCCTCGTCGGTTCGAGCGGGGACGAACTCGCCGCCGATGAAGTTCTTCAGTGCTGCGACGCTGGTGGGCTCAGGGGTGCTCATGCCTCCCGAATATAGCGAGGACTCGGACGGAATGCACCCCCTGATGCTACTGATTTCGTCGTTTCGCTACCCGATATATGCGAATCCACTTGAAGAAAGGCATCCGTACTGTCAGTATCGATACATGGGACAGCACCCCGCGGCGAAACCGATCCAGCTCGACGATGTCTCGAAGCACATCATCGAACAGCTGCAGACCGACGGCCGTCGCTCGTACTCCGAGATCGGCAAAGCGGTCGGGCTCAGCGAGGCGGCCGTACGACAGCGCGTGCAGAAGCTCAACGACGCGGGGGTCATGCAGGTCGTCGCGGTGACCGACCCCATGCAACTCGGTTTCTACCGTCAAGCCATGATCGGCATCCGCGTGCAGGGCGACACCCGGGCGGTCGCCGCCCAGCTCAGCCGCATGCGCGCCGTCGACTACCTCGTGCTCACGGCGGGCAGCTTCGACATCCTCGCCGAAGTCGTCTGCGAAGACGACGACGACCTCATCGAACTGCTCAACCAGGAGATTCGGGCGATCCCCGGAGTCATCGCCACCGAGACCTTCGTCTACCTCAAGCTCGTCAAACAGTTCTACAACTGGGGAACCCGCTAGAGCGCCCGCCCTGGCCCCCGCAACAACACACCACAAGGGATGTGAAAGAGAATGACAGTCACCGATAGTTCTGTCAGCACCACCCGCAGCGAACACGGCAGCACCCGCTACGACAGCGCCGATCTCCAGCAGAAGGCGAAGGACCACCTGTGGATGCACTTCGCCCGCCAGTCCGCCATGGAGAAAGAGGGCGTGCCGATCATCGTGCGCGGCGACGGCCACCACATCTGGGACGTCAACGGCAAGCGCTACATCGACGGCCTCGCCGGCCTGTTCGTCGTCAACGCCGGTCACGGCCGCAAGCGCCTCGCCGAAGCAGCCGCGCGACAGGCCGAAGAGCTCGCCTTCTTTCCGATCTGGTCGTACGCGCATCCCTCGGCCATCGAGCTCGCCGACCGACTCGCCGACTACGCACCGGGTGACCTCAATCACGTCTTCTTCTCGACCGGCGGCGGCGAAGCCGTCGAGACCGCGTTCAAGCTCGCGAAGTACTACTGGAAGCTCAAGGGTCAGCCCACGAAGCACAAGGTGATCTCGCGCTCGATCGCGTACCACGGCACCCCGCAGGGCGCCCTCGCGATCACCGGCATCCCCGCGATGAAGGCGATGTTCGAGCCGATCACTCCCGGCGGATTCCGCGTGCCCAACACCAACTACTATCGCGCCGAGGAGATGGGCTTCGTCTGGAACGGCGAGGGCGACCGCAGGTTCGAGTTCGGCCAGTGGGCGGCGAACCGCATCGAGGAGATGATCCTCTTCGAGGGTCCGGAGACGGTGGCCGCGGTGTTCCTCGAACCCGTGCAGAACTCGGGCGGATGCTTCCCGCCACCCGAGGGCTACTTCCAGCGCGTGCGCGAGATCTGCGACAAGTACGACGTGCTGCTCGTCGCCGACGAGGTCATCACCGGCTTCGGGCGCATCGGCAACATGTTCGCCTCCACCACCTACGACTTCGTGCCCGACATGATCACCTGCGCGAAGGGGCTCACGAGCGGCTACTCCCCCGCCGGTGCGACGATCATCAGCGAGAAGCTGTACGAGCCGTTCCGCCACGGCGACACCGCGTTCTACCATGGCTACACTTTCGGCGGTCACCCCGTGTCTGCCGCGGTCGCTCTCGAGAACCTCGACATCTTCGAGGAGGAGGGGCTCAACGCGCACGTGCGCGAGAACTCGCCCGTGTTCCGTGCGACGCTCGAGAGGCTGCTCGACCTGCCCATCGTCGGCGACGTGCGCGGCGACGGCTACTTCTTCGGCATCGAGCTCGTCAAGGACAAGGCGACGAAGGAGACCTTCGACGACGACGAGTCGGAGCGGCTGCTGCGCGGGTTCCTCTCCAAGGCGCTCTTCGACGCGGGTCTCTACTGCCGCGCCGACGACCGGGGAGACCCCGTCGTGCAGCTCGCGCCGCCGCTCACGATCGGGCCGAGCGAATTCGACGAGATCGAGGGCATCCTGCGCTCGGTGCTCACCGAGGCGTGGACCAGGCTGTAACTCTGTCGCGCCGCCGCCCCTGTGGCGCGCCGCGGTTGGCCTGAGAGCGTGGATCGTTCGGCGGCGAGCACGTCGCCGCCCTGGGGAGCGTCACACCACGTTCAATCGATCTGGAGGAGCAGTGGAGTCGAGCTATCGCGGTGTGAGCTTCTGGCTCGACTCGCTCGTTGCGGCGGACACGGACACGCTGGCACCCCGACCCGCCCTCGACGGCGATATCGACGTCGACGTCGCCATCATCGGCGGAGGTCTCACGGGGCTGTGGAGCGCGTACTACCTGCTCAAGCAGCAACCGCGGCTGACGGTTGCCGTGCTCGAGAGGGAGATCGCCGGTTTCGGCGCGTCGGGCCGCAACGGCGGGTGGTGCTCCGCGCTGTTCCCCGCGTCGACGAGCGCGCTCGAGCGTCGGCACGGGCGAGCGGATGCCATAGCGATGCGCCAGGCGATGATCGACACGATCGACGAGGTGGGCCGTGTCGCCGCCGCTGAGGGCATCGACTGCGACTTCGCGAAGCGCGGCACGCTGCTGTTCGCGCGGTCGAAGCCGCAGCTGACGCGCGCAGAGGCCGAGCTTGCCGAGTCAGCCGAATACGGTGTCGACCGGCATCGCTGGCTCGACCGGCAGACGGGGGCCACAGGAACGCTCGCAACACTGCTCGACCCCTCCTGCGCGCGCCTGCACCCCGGCAAGCTCGTCCGCGGGCTCGCGCGGGTCGTCGAGAGCCTCGGCGCGACAATCTACGAGCGCACCGAGGTGACGGAGTGGAAACCGGGGCTCGTGACGACGCGCGCCGGCCGGGAGGTCCGCACCGTGCGAGCCGGCACGATCGTCGTCGCGACCGAGGGCTACGGTGCGACGCTCGCGCAGACGCGGCGCCGCATCCTGCCGCTGTACTCGCTCATGATCGCGACCGAGCCGCTGCCCGATCACGTCTGGGACGAGCTCGGCATCGAGCACGGCCACACCTTCGCCGACTTCCGGCACCTCCTCATCTACGGGCAGCGCACCGCCGACAACCGGTTCGCGTTCGGCGGCCGTGGAGCGCGCTACCACTGGGGCAGCGCCATCCGCGGCGAGTACGATCGCGTGCCGCGCGTGTTCGAGCACCTGCGGCGCACGCTCGGCGAGCTGTTTCCGCAGGCTCGGGATGCCGCGATCACCCACGGCTGGGGCGGCCCGCTCGGTGTGCCCCGCGACTGGCACGCAGGCGTCGACCATGACCGCACCTCGGGCGTCATCTGGGCGGGCGGCTACGTCGGCGACGGCCTCAGCACGACGAACCTCGCGGGTCGCACGGTCGCGCACCTCGCGACGAACACCGAATCGGAGCTCACGACCCTTCCCTGGGTCGGCCACCGCTCACCGCAGTGGGAACCCGAGCCGCTGCGCTTCATCGGGGCCAACCTCGGGCTGCTCGCCATGAGCATCGCCGATGCCGAGGAGCGCGTCACGCGCCGCCCCTCGCTCGCGGCGAGGCTCATGGCACCGCTCGTCGGCGGGTGAGTGCGCGGGAGCACTAGGTGAAGGTCGCCTCGGCCGTCGCTTCCGAGCAAGCCTGCTGGTTGAGGGATTCGGCGAAGCCGAATCGTCTCGAAACCAACGATCGGGGTGGTTTCGAGACGCGCGCGGGCGCGCTCCTCAACCAACGAGGGCTAGACGACCGGGATCGCGCCCGTCGCGAGTTCCTCCTCGTCGAGCACGGGGCCGGCGAACTGCGCGTCGTAGAGGCGCGCGTAGGCACCGCCCGCCTCGAGCAGTTCGGTGTGAGTACCCTGCTCGACGATCTGTCCCGCCTCCATCACGAGGATGAGGTCGGCATCCCGAATCGTCGACAGGCGGTGCGCGATGACGAAGCTCGTGCGGTCGCTGCGCAGCGCCGCCATCGCGTGCTGCACGAGCACCTCGGTGCGCGTGTCGACCGAGCTCGTCGCCTCGTCGAGGATGAGCACGCTCGGCTTCGCGAGGAACGCGCGCGCGATCGTCAGCAGCTGCTTCTCGCCCGCGCTGACGTTGGACGCCTCGTCGTCGAGCACGGTCTCGTAGCCGTCGGGCAGCGTGCGCACGAAACGATCGACGTAGGTCGCCGTCGCGGCGTCGATGATCTCCTGCTCGGTCGCGTCGGGCCGGCCGTAGGCGATGTTGTCGCGAATCGTCCCGCCGAAGAGCCAGGTGTCCTGCAGCACCATGCCGATGCGCGAGCGCAGATCGTCGCGGGTCATCGTCGCGACATCGACACCGTCGAGCGTGATGCGGCCCGAGTCGAGCTCGTAGAAGCGCATGATGAGGTTGACGAGCGTCGTCTTGCCCGCGCCCGTCGGCCCCACGATCGCGATCGTGTGTCCGGGCTGCGCCAGCAGGCTGACGTTCTCGATGAGCGGCTTGTCCTCGACGTAGCGGAAGGAGACGTTCTCGAACTCGAGCCGGCCCTGGGTGACGGTCGGAGAGTCGGCGGGCGAGGCATCCGGAGCCTGCCTGTCGGGCCTCTGCTCCTCGGCGTCGAGCAGCTCGAAGACGCGCTCGGCGGAGGCGACGCCCGACTGCAGCAGGTTCGCCATGCTCCCGAGCTGGGTGAGTGGTTGCGTGAACTGGCGCGAGTACTGGATGAACGCCTGGATGTCGCCGAGACGCATCGACCCCGCCGCGACCTGCAGACCGCCGACGACGGCGATGGCGACATAGACGAGGTTTCCGACGAACATCATCGAGGGCATGATGATGCCCGAGATGAACTGGGCGCCGAAGCTCGCCCGGTAGAGCTCCTCATTCTTCTCGTCGAAGACCGCGGCGACCTCCTTCTGGCGACCGAAGACCTTGACGAGGGCGTGTCCGGTGAAGTTCTCCTCGATCTGCGAGTTGAGCTCTCCGGTGTTCTTCCACTGCGCCACGAAGAGCTTCTGCGAGCGCTTCGCGATGACCACCGTGATGACGGCCGTGAGCGGAATCGTCACGAGCGCGATCGCCGACAGCAGCGGTGAGATGAGGAACATCATGACGATCACGCCGACGACCGTGAGCAGCGAGGTGACGATCTGGCTCAGAGTCTGCTGCAGGCTCTGCGAGATGTTGTCGACGTCGTTCGTCGTGCGGCTGAGCAGCTCCCCGCGCGGGGTCTTGTCGAAGTAGCTGAGCGGCAGGCGATTGATCTTCGACTCGATGTCTTCGCGCAGGCGGTAGACGGTGCGCTGCACGACATCGTTGAGCACGTAGGCCTGCAACCAGCCGAACACCGACGAGAAGAAGTAGAGCAGCAGCACGCCGATGAGCACCCAGCTGAGCGCCATGAAGTCGATGCCCGCACCGGGAACGAGCTGCATTCCGCTGAGCAGGTCGGCCAGCGCCGTCTCACCGTTGGCGCGCAGCTGCTCGATCAGCTGGTCCTGGGTGACGCCCACCGGGAACTGCTTCGAGAACGCCCCCTCGAAGATGAGGTTCGTGCCCTCACCGAGGATCTTGGGGCCGATCACGCTCGTGACGACGCTGGCGATCGCGAACAGCACGACGCCGATGATGCCGAACCACTCCGGACGCAGTCGACGGATGAGACGCATCGCCGAGGGGCCGAAGTTCATCGACTTCTCGGCGGGCATGCCCGCACCCGCCATCGGACCGTGACCGCGCGCGGGCGGACGCTGCACCGCCTGTGCGCCACCCGCCGACGTCTTCCTCTGTTCCTCGCTCATGCCACTTCCTCCGCCGTCAACTGCGACGAGACGATCTCGGCGTAGGTCTCGTTGCTTTCCGTGAGTTCGTCGTGGGTGCCGATCCCGACGACGCGACCGTTCTCGAGCACGACGATCTGCTCGGCCTCGACGATCGTCGACACACGCTGGGCGACGATGATCTTGGTGACTCCTGTGACCTTGCGGGCGAGCGCGTGGCGCAGGCGAGCATCCGTGCCCGAATCGAGGGCGGAGAACGAGTCGTCGAAGACGAGGATCTCGGGTTTCTTGATGAGCGCTCGCGCGATGGCGAGACGCTGACGCTGTCCACCGGACACATTCGTGCCGCCCTGGGCGATGGGGGCATCGAGGCCACCGTCGAGCTCCTGCACGAAGTCCTTCGCCTGGGCGATCTCGAGCGCCGCCCAGAGCTCGTCGTCGCTGGCGTCTGGCTTGCCGTAGCGCAGGTTGCTCGCGACGGTTCCCGAGAAGAGGTAGGGCTTCTGCGGCACGAGGCCGATGGTGCCCCAGAGAACGTCGGGATCGAGCTCGCGCACGTCTACGCCATCGACGAGCACGGCCCCCTCGGTGGTGTCGATCAGCCGTGGCAGCAGATTGACGAGTGTCGTCTTGCCCGCACCCGTGCTGCCGATGATCGCGGTCGTGGAGCCTCGTTCCACCCGGAAGGTGAGGTCGGCGAGCACCGGCTCCTCGGCGCCCGGGTACTGGAAGCCGGCGCCACGGAACTCAACCGTGCCGGTCTCGGGAAGCTCGGTGACAGCATCCCCGGGCATGACAACCGAGGTCTTGGTCTCGAGCACCTCACCGATGCGGTCGGCGCTGACGGCCGCGCGCGGCAGCATGATGCCCAGGAACGTCGCCATCATGACGCCCATGAGGATCTGCATGAGGTACTGCAGAAAGGCCATGAGCGTGCCGACCTCGATGGCTCCCTCGTCGACGCGGATGCCGCCGAACCAGATGACGGCGACACTCGACACGTTCATGACGAGCATGACGATGGGGAACATGAGGGCGAAGTAGCGCCCGGCCGTCACCGCGGTCTGGGTGAGCTCGGCGTTCGCCTTGGCGAAACGGTCGGTCTCCTCACGCTCGCGCACGAAGGCGCGAATGACCCGGATGCCGGTGAGCTGCTCGCGCAGCACCAGGTTCACGCGGTCGATGCGCTTCTGCATCACCCGGAAGAGCGGCACCATCCTGGCCATGATCCCGCCGACGGCGAGGAGCAGCACGGGAATGCTCACCGCCATGAGCCAGGAGAGTCCGACATCCTGCTGCAGCGCCATGACGATTCCGCCGATGGCGAGCATCGGTGCCGAGATGAAGAGCGTGCAGGTCATGAGCACGACCATCTGCACCTGCTGCACATCGTTGGTCGAGCGCGTGATGAGGGACGGTGCGCCGAACTGCGACACCTCGCGTTCGGAGAACTCGCTCACGGTCGAGAAGATGCCACGGCGCAGGTCGCGACCGAGCGCCATGGCCAGGCGCGCGCCGAAGTAGACCGCGGCGATCGCGCAGGCGACCTGGATGAGGGTGACCCCGAGCATGATCGCACCGACGAAGAGGATGTGCGGGATGTCGCCCGTCGCGATGCCGTGGTCGACGATGTCGGCGTTGAGGCTCGGCAGGTAGAGCGACGCGAGTGACTGGGCGAGCTGAAAGGCGCCCACCGCGATGAGGAAGGGCCAGTAGGGCTTGAGGTACCGGCGCAGGATGGTGAGAAGCATGGGTGTCAGTTCTGGCTCTCTGTCGGATGTGTGCTCGGGTGATGCCTCGGCTCGCCGGCGATGCCGTGGAGCACGATGATGGTGAGCTCCTCCGGCGTGAACTCCACGCCGTCGTTGAGCTGGGGAAAGGCGGAGGCGAAGCTCACGAGCCTGAGGATGTGGGCGATCCGGGGGGCTGGCCAGTTGAGGTTCTCGAGATCGGGGGCGAGTGCCTCGGCGATGATGTCGATGAACGCCTGCCCTTGATGTCGGTGCGGGGGACGCTCGTGCCCGACGAGCGCCATGATGCGGAAGATGTCGCTGAATCGCCGCTGCATGATCGTGACGATCTGGAGCACTTTGCTGTGAAGGTCGAGCCCCGAATCGATCGCCCGCAGCTCGCGGCGCATCGGCTCGGGGTCGAGAAAGTGCGCGATGGCGGCCGTGATGAGCGTGTCCTTGTCGCCGAAGGCTCGAAAGATCGTGCCCTCCGCGACCCCCGCCGCCTCGGCGATCTGCTTCGAGGTGAGGTCGCGACCGTGCACGGCGAGCAGCGGGATGACCGCGTCGATGATCATCGCCTGTCGGTCCTCGACCGAGAGCGGCCTGGCGCGTGTGCTGGTGCCCTGCGCGGGTGGTTGGGCGAGCTGCGGCACGACGAGAAGCATAACTGAGTGAGCACTCACTCCGCAAATTGTTTTCCGCGTGTTCGTCGAGAGCGCACACCGGCCCGTCCCGGCGGCATCAGGACCATCAGCCTAGACTCGAAGCACAGAGACTTCTCGGAGGAACGCATGTCAAAAGCGGTGAGATACAGCGAATACGGTGGCCCGGAAGTGCTGCAGTGGGTCGAGGTTGAGGAGCCCCATGCGGCTGAGGGCCATGTTCGTGTGGCCGTGCGCGCCGCGGGGATGAACCCCTTCGACTCCAAGGTGCGCCGCGGTGGCTACATTCCCGGCCACACGCTGCCCGCTGGCCAGGGCGCCGAGTTCGCCGGCGTCGTCGATGAGATCGGCGAGGGCGTCACCGACTTCGCCGTCGGGGACGAGGTGCTCGGCTGGGCCAATACGGGAGCGCAGGCGGAGTTCGTCGTCGTGCCGCCGAGTAACCTGACCCGCAAACCCGCCGAACTCGACTGGGCGACCGCGTCGGCGATCGGTCTCGTCTCGAACACCGCGAAGCGTGCGGTCGACTCGCTCGAACTAGGGCCATCCGACACCGTGCTCGTCACGGCCGCCGCCGGTGGTGTGGGGATCCCCACCGTGCAGTTCGCCAGGGCGACCGGGGCGACCGTCGTCGGCACTGCAAGCGAATCGAATCACGAGTTCCTGGAGAGCCTCGGCGTGATCCCGGTCGCCTACGGCGATGGCGAGGTCGAGCGCCTCCGTGCCGCCGCGCCGAGCGGCTACACCGCGGTGCTCGACAACAAGGGCGGCGATGCCCTGCTCACCGCCCTCGAGCTCGAGGTCGCCCCCGCACGCATCAACACGATCGCCGACCGCGCGACAGCGGCCGAGCACGGCTTGACGACCGTCGGAGGCGGGGGCAAGACCGCCCAGGAGCTCGCCGAGTTCGCACGCCAGGTGGTCGCGGGCGAGCTCGTGATCCCCGTGCGAAAGTCCTACCCCGTGACGGAGGTTGCCGAAGCGTATCGCGACCTCGACACCGGGCACGGGCGGGGCAAGCTCGTGCTGACCTTCGACTGAGGCCGGTCGCGGCCAAACCGCCCGAGGGTTGCGGGGCGAGCTGGGAGCTCAGTCGAAGATCGCGGTGAGCTCGGCGAGGTCGGCGTCGCCGGGCTCCCACGCGGTAGCGGCCTCGGCGTTCTGTTGAACCTGCTCGGGGGTCGTCGCTCCCGCGATGACGCTGGACAGACCGGGTTGCGCGAGCAGCCACCCGAAGGTCGCGTGCAGCATGGGGATGCCGCGCGCGTCGCAGAAGGACTGGTACGCCTCCATGCGATCCCAGTCGGTCTTGGCCATGAGCTCCGGCTTGAGTTTGGTCACGCGCGCATCGGCGGGGCCGCCCGCCCGCGTGTACTTTCCCGTGAGGATGCCGTTGAAGAGCGGAAAGTACGGCAAGAAACCCAGACCATACTGCTTGACGGCGGGCAGCACCTCGCGCTCGACCCCGCGCGCGAGCAGGCTGTACTCGTTCTGGCTCGACACGAAGTGCTCGAACCCGCCGAGCGTGGCGGTGAGCTCTGCCTCGGCGATCTGCCAGCCCGCAAGGTTGGAGTGCCCGAGGTAGCGCACCTTGCCCTCGCGCACGAGATCGTCGAGCGCGCTGAGAGTCTCCTCGATCGGGGTGTTCGGGTCGGGTGCGTGAAGCTGGTACAGGTCGATCCAGTCGGTCTGCAGCCGTCTGAGCGAGGCTTCGACGGCGAGGCGGATGTAGCGGCGCGAGCCGCGCGCACCCCAGTCGGGACCGTTCGCGCCCTCCATGTCCATGCCGAACTTGGTGGCGAGCACCACCTGGTCACGCTTTCCCTTGAGGGCGTTGCCCATGAGGGTTTCGCTCTGCCCGCGCTGCGCCCCGTAGATGTCGGCGCCGTCGAGCAGGGTGACTCCGGCATCGATCGCGGCGTGGATGACAGCATCCGTGCCCCTCTGCGTCTCGGTCACGGTTCCCGCGCGGCCGAAGTTGTTGCAGCCGAGGCCGATGGTGGAGACCCTGAGGCCGGAGGTTCCGAGGTTGCGGTGCTCGATAGTCGTCATGGCTCCACGCTAGCCGTAGTCGACAGTCAGTTGTCCTCCACAGCGTGTGCCGCACGCTCTCGTTCCCCGCGCGCCTCGGTCGACGCAGTCGGCCGAGGGATGCCTCGCTACCGTCCCCTCATGGCCCTTCCACCCGCGCCCTCCCCCTTTCTCATCCGGTTCCCCAGCCCGCTCGGTCGCCTCGAAGTCCTCTCCGACGGCGAGGCGGTCACGGGCCTCGCCATCGAGGCAGCCGGACGACTCCCCCATGATGCGCGGGAGGAGAGCCCGAACCGCGTGCTCGAGCGGGCTCGCGCCCAGCTCGAGAAGTACTTCGCGGGTTCGAGTGCGACCCTCTCGGTGCCTCTCGCACTGCGCGGCACCCCGTTTCAGCTCGCGATCTGGAACCGACTGCGCGAACTGCGTCACGGCGAGACGCTCAGCTACGGCACGCTCGGGGCTGCGGCGGGAGTGCCCGGCGCGGGCCGCGCGGTCGCGGCGGCGATCCGCTCGAACCCGATTCCGCTGCTCGTGCCCTGCCACCGCGTGCTCACGAGCGAAGGGACGGTCACCGGCTGGTCGCATGGCCCAGGCATCGAGGCGAAGCTGTGGCTGCTCAAACATGAAGCAGTCGTTCTCGCCGCGTGATGCAGTGCGAACGCGCTGGTTTCGAGACGGCCTTCGGCCTCCTCAACCAGCAGATATCTGCATCCTGACGCCCGAGGGACTTGTTGATTGAGGAGATCGCGCAGACAGACGGCCGAGACGGCCGTCTGCGCTGGCACCGCCAGCGACGGTCAGAAATGACCGTCGCCCAAAGCGAAGTGCGCGCGTCTCGAGATCAAGGCTGCTAGACGACGAGATCCAGCTCGCCCGGCGCGCCGTGATCGAGCTTACAGCCGGCGTCGGCAGCCCACTCGAGCAGCGACTCGACCGAGCCATGGTCGAGCCCGGCCAGCATCAGGGCGCGAACGAACTCGCCCTTGCCCTTCTTGTTGAAGTGGTTGAGCGCGCGCCTCACGCCATCCGAGCCCTCCGTGACCACGCGCACGAAGTACGAGCCCTTCGGGGCGGGACCCAGCCCCGCATACCCCTCAGAGCGCAGGTCGAGCACGAACTCGTCCGTCGCGGCGAGGGCCGACGCCACGGGGTTTGCCCACGTTCTCTTGAGCGACTGCTCCCGCACCACAAGCCTCGAGTCGTGAGACAGACGGTAGGCGGGAATCGGGTCGCCGGCCCGCAGCAGCCCGAACAGTGCGGAGTGGATGACGGCGTGGTCATGCGCCCACCCGCGCGCCGCATCCGGAACCGTCTGCCAGTCGATCGCGTCGAAGAGCACGCCCGTGTACCGCTCGATCGCGGGCATGACCGGTGATGTTCGGAGCGCCCGGTTGCGATCGACCTCGAAGGCCTGGGCATCGCTCAGACCCAGCGCCGCAAGCGCTCGCCTGCGACTGGTCGAGAGTGCCCGAACTGCGGCGAGCACGCGCGTGCGGACGGGGTTCAGCTCTGCGAAACTCAGTGCGCCGAGCTCGAGGCTCGAATCGTCGACTCCCCCGTCCCGCTTCGTTTCCGACGGCGGCAGCAGAACGAGCACCAGGCCGAAACCTAGCCCGCTCAGGCTTCGGCGAGTTCGGCGTTCCGCGCTACGACGGTCACGATGTCGTTGGCGACCGAGAGAAAACCGTCCTCCGCGTTCGCGGTGACCACACTGCCGTCGGCGAGCGTCACGCGAACCTCACCCGCGGCGAGCACACCCAGCAGTGGCTCGTGACCGGGCAGGATGCCGATCTCGCCCTCGGTGGTGCGGGCGACGAGCTGGCGCGCCTCGCCCGACCACACCTCGCGTGCGGCCGAGACGACGCTCACGGAGAGGTCGGCCATGACTAGCCGTTCTCCTTCTGGATGCGGGCCCACTGCTCCTCGACATCGGAGATCGAGCCGACGTTGAAGAACGCCTGCTCGGCGACGTGGTCGAAGTCGCCGCGCACGATCGCGTCGAACGACTCGATGGTGTCCTTGAGCGGAACGGTCGAGCCCTCGACACCGGTGAACTTCTTCGCCATGTAGGTGTTCTGGGAGAGGAACTGCTGGATGCGGCGCGCGCGCGACACCGTGATCTTGTCCTCTTCAGAGAGCTCGTCGACACCGAGGATCGCGATGATCTCCTGCAGCTCCTTGTTCTTCTGCAGGATCGCCTTGACGCTCGTGGCGACGCGGTAGTGGTCTTCGCCCAGGTAGCGGGGGTCCATGATGCGGCTCGTCGACGAGAGCGGGTCGACCGCGGGGTAGAGACCCTTCGACGCGATCTCGCGGCTCAGCTCCGTCGTCGCGTCGAGGTGGGCGAACGTGGTGGCCGGGGCCGGGTCGGTGTAGTCGTCGGCGGGAACGTAGATGGCCTGCAGCGACGTGATCGAGTGGCCGCGCGTCGAGGTGATGCGCTCCTGCAGGATGCCCATCTCGTCGGCGAGGTTCGGCTGGTAGCCCACGGCGGAGGGCATGCGGCCGAGCAGCGTCGAGACCTCGGACCCGGCCTGGGTGAAGCGGAAGATGTTGTCGATGAAGAGCAGCACGTCCTGCTTCTGCACGTCGCGGAAGTACTCCGCCATGGTGAGCGCCGACAGGGCGACGCGCAGACGCGTTCCCGGCGGCTCGTCCATCTGGCCGAAGACGAGGGCGGTCTTGTCGAAGACGCCCGCCTCCTCCATCTCGTGGATGAGGTCGTTTCCTTCACGGGTGCGCTCACCGACACCGGCGAACACCGACACACCACCGTGGTCCTGCGCGACGCGCTGGATCATCTCCTGAATGAGCACGGTCTTGCCGACGCCAGCGCCGCCGAAGAGCCCGATCTTTCCACCGAGCACGTAGGGCGTGAGCAGGTCGATGACCTTGATGCCGGTCTCGAAGAGCTGGGTCTTCGACTCGAGCTGGTCGAACGACGGCGGGTTGCGGTGGATGGGCCAGCGCTCCGTGATCTCGAGCTTCTCGCCCTCCTGGGCGTTGAGCAGTTCGCCGGTCACGTTCCACACGTGCCCCTTGGTCACGTCGCCGACGGGAACCGTGATCGCCTCGCCCGTGTCGCGAACCTCCTGGCCGCGGACGAGACCGTCGGTGGGCTTGAGGGCGATCGCACGAACGAGGTCGTCGCCGAGGTGCTGGGCGACCTCGAGCGTGATCTCGCTCGAGTCCGCACCGATCGTGATCGTGGTCTTGAGCGCGTTGTAGATATCGGGGATCGCGTCGTGCGGAAACTCGATGTCGACCACGGGGCCGTTGACTCGCGCGATGCGGCCGACGCCGGTGCTCGATGCAGTCGCGGCAGAGCCCTTTGCGGCCTTGCTCGCGCCGGCCTTGCTCGCGGGCTTCTTGGTTGCGGGGGTTGTCGTCATGGCTTTCCCTTTTGTTTCGGTGGGGCTATTTCGCCGAGGAGAGGGCGTCTGCGCCGCCCACGATCTCGGAAATCTGCTGGGTGATCTCCGCCTGGCGCGCGTTGTTCGCCAGTCGGGTGTAGTCGCGGATGAGCTTGTCGGCGTTGTCGGAGGCCGACTTCATCGCCTTCTGGGTCGCCGCCTGCTTGCTGGCAGCGGACTGGAGCATCGCGTTGAAGATGCGGCTCTCGATGTAGACCGGCAGGAGCGCGTCGAGCACGTTGTCGACCTCGGGCTCGAACTCGTAGAGCGGGAGGATCTCCTTCTCACCGGGTTCCTCGACGCCTTCGACGACCTCGAGCGGTAGCAGGCGCACCACTTCCGGTGCCTGCGTGAGCATGCTGACGAAACGGTTGTAGACGATGTGGATCTCGTCGACGCCGCCCTCGCTCGTGGGCTGGACGAAGCGGTCCACGAGAGCCCGGCCTATCTCGGCCGCCGTGTCGGGGTCGGGGCTGTCGGTTCCGCCCACCCACGACTGCTCATAGGCGCGCTTGCGGAAGGTGAAGTACCCCACCGACTTGCGCCCGACCAGGTAGTAGACGACCTCTTTGCCCTGCGAGCGCAGCAGCGACGCGAGCTCCTCGGTCTCGCGAAGCACGTTGGCGTTGAACGCACCGGCGAGGCCGCGGTCCGAGCAGAACACGAGCACGGCCGCGCGCTCCGAGGTCTCCGGCTCGGTCGTGAGGATGTGGTCGACGTTGGAGTACGTCGCGACCGCCGAGACCGCTCGGGTCACCGCGCGCGAGTACGGACCTGAGGCGTGCACTCGCTGCAGCGCCTTTTGAATGCGCGACGCAGCGATGAGCTCCATGGCCCGAGTGATCTTCTTGGTCGTCTGGGCAGTCTTGATCTTCTGCCGGTAGACCCGAAGTTGCGCTCCCACTTGTCTCTTTCCCTAGTACTTCCGTCGATTGCGTTGCCGTCGGCTGCTCGGTGTCAAAGGACTACCGGCGACCCTTGACGATCTTCTCCTGCTCGATCTCTTCCACCTCGAGCTCCTCGAACTGCTCGTTGCCGGCCGAGATGAGCGGCTTGCCCTCACCCGTCTGGAACTCGAGCTTGAACGCGTCGACCGCCTTGTCGAGTTCGGCGACGGTGTCGTCGTCGAGCACGTTGGTGTCGCGCAGCGTGCTGAGCACCTTGGTGTTCCGACCGAGGTAGTCGAGCAGTTCGCGCTCGAAACGAAGGATGTCTTCGACCGGAACCTCGTCGAGCTTGCCGTTGGTGCCGGCCCAGATCGAGACGACCTGGTCCTCGACGGGGTAGGGCGAGTACTGCGGCTGCTTGAGCAGCTCGGTGAGGCGGGCGCCGCGAGCGAGCTGGCGGCGGCTTGCCGCATCCAGGTCGGAGGCGAACATGGCGAAGGCCTCGAGCGAGCGGTACTGCGCAAGCTCGAGCTTGAGCGTTCCGGAGACCTTCTTGATGCTCTTGACCTGGGCGTCACCACCGACACGCGAGACCGAGATGCCCACGTCGACCGCGGGACGCTGGTTCGCGTTGAAGAGGTCGGACTGCAGGAAGATCTGGCCGTCGGTGATCGAGATGACGTTGGTCGGAATGTAGGCCGAGACGTCATTCGCCTTGGTCTCGATGATGGGGAGACCCGTCATCGATCCGGCACCGAGCTCGTCGGAGAGCTTCGCGCAGCGCTCGAGCAGACGCGAGTGCAGGTAGAAGACGTCACCGGGGTAGGCTTCACGGCCCGGCGGGCGGCGCAGCAGCAGGGCCACGGCGCGGTAGGCCTCGGCCTGCTTCGAGAGGTCATCGAAGATGATGAGCACGTGCTTGCCGCCATACATCCAGTGCTGACCGATCGCGCTGCCCGTGTAGGGGGCGAGGTACTTGAAGCCGGCCGCGTCGGAGGCGGGGGCCGCGACGATGGTCGTGTACTCCATGGCGCCGGCCTCCTCGAGCGCGCCCTTCACCGAGGCGATCGTGGAGCCCTTCTGACCGATGGCGACGTAGATGCAGCGAACCTGCTTGTTGACGTCGCCCGACTCCCAGTTGGCCTTCTGGTTGATGATGGTGTCGATCGCGATCGCGGTCTTGCCGGTCTGGCGGTCACCGATGATGAGCTGACGCTGACCACGACCGACGGGGATCATGGCGTCGATCGCCTTGATTCCGGTCTGCATCGGCTCGTGCACGCTCTTGCGCTGCATGACGCCGGGGGCCTGAAGCTCGAGTGCACGACGACCCTCGGTCTTGATGGTGCCGAGACCATCGATGGGGTTGCCGAGCGGGTCGACGACGCGGCCGAGGTAGCCATCGCCGACGGGAACCGAGAGCACCTCGCCCGTGCGAGTGACCTCCATGCCCGCTTCGATGCCGGTGAACTCACCGAGCACGACGACACCGATCTCACTCTCGTCGAGGTTGAGCGCGAGGCCCAGCGTGCCGTCGGCGAAGCGGAGCAGCTCGTTGGCCATGGCGCCGGGGAGTCCCTCAACGTGGGCGATGCCGTCACCGGCGTCGATCACGGTGCCGACCTCGGTTGCCGAGGCCTTACCGGGCTCGTAGGACTTCACGAAGTCCTGGAGCGCGTCCCGGATCTCGTCCGGGCTGATCGTCAGTTCTGCCATTGTCGTTCCCTTTCCTGCGGGGAGATCCCCAAAAAGTCCTGCGCTGCCTAGCCGGCGAGCTGAAGCTTGAGCGTGTTGAGTTTCGTTGCGATGGAGTCGTCGATCACGTCGTCGCCGACCTGAACGCGAAGCCCGCCGATGAGGCTGGAGTCGACCACCTGATTGATCCGGAGCGTGCCGAAGCGAGCCGAGAGTCCCGCGGCGAGACGTTTCAACTGCGCATCGCTGAGCTCGCGGGCGACGGTCACGGTCGCGATCGCGAAGCCGCCCTCGCGAGCGACGATGGTCGCGGCATCCGCCACCAGCGTGCGGATGCGGCGCCCGCGCGGCTGCTGCACCAGGTGGCGCACGATCGCGAGAGCCTGACTGCTGGCCTTGCCCGCCAGAAGTCGGTCGACAAGAGCGGCCTTCGCCGCCGACCCGCCGAGCTTGCTGCCGATCGCGAGCTCCAGCTCGGGATCGCTCGTGACGGCACGGCCGAAGGAGAAGAGCTCCGCGATGATGTCATCGTCGCCGCCCGCCGATGCGGCGATCGCGCTGAACCCCAGCTCCTCGATTCCGGCGAGCAGATCGTCGTGGCTCGACCAGCGGCTCGTCACGATCGCATCGAGCACAGCACGCGTGGCGGCGCTCGCACCCCCGAAGAGCTTGCCGATGACGGCCGTCTTCTCGGCATCCGGAATCGACGCGTCGGCGAGAGTCGAGCGCAACTGTGCGGAATCGCCGATCACTCGGCCGGCAGCGAGGAGTTCCTCACCCGTCGCCGACGCCGCAGCGCTGTCAGACAGCACCGTGCTCTGAGCGGCCAGTGCCGCCCGAGCGTTAGCGCTCGCTTCTCTCGTCGCTGAACCCATCTACTTTCCCGCCTTGGCCTTCTCGTCTGCCTCGAGGTCCGCGAGAAAGCGGTCGACGAGAGCCGTCGACTTCTTGTCGTCGCCCAGAGACTCACCGATGACACCCGATGCGAGAGTGATTGCGAGCGATCCCACCTCACTGCGCAGCGACACGAGGGCAGCCTGACGCTCGGCCTCGATCGTCGCCTGCGCCGCGGCGGTGATGCGCGCGGCCTCCGCAGTCGCCTGCTCCTTGAGCTCGGCGAGAATCTTCGTGCCGTCGAGGCGAGCCTGCTCGCGAATCTTCGCGGCCTCGCCACGTGCGTCGGCGAGCTGAGCGCGGTAACCCTCGAGGGCCGCATCCGCCTCTGCCTTGGCGACCGTGGCTGCCTCGATCTGACCCTCGATCGCCGCTGAGCGCTCATCGAGCATCGTCTGGATCCTGGGCAGTGCATAGCGCCAGAAGAAGACCAGCACGATCACGAAGATGACCGCGGACCAGATGATGTCGTAGTCCGCCGGCAGGAGGGGGTTCACCGTGGTCTCGCCCTCTTCTGCTGCAGCAAGGATTGCGCTGTCCAGAATCGAACTGGTCAGTACAGCGAGCATCCTGCCTCCTTAGGAAAGTGTCGTAGTTACGCGGGGAACGGGATGAACGCGACGGCGATGCCGATGAACGCGAGCGCCTCGGTGAACGCGATGCCGAGGAACATGAGGCCCGTGAGGCGGCCCTGAAGCTCGGGCTGACGCGCGACGGACTCGACCGTCTTGCCGACGACGATACCCACGCCGATGGCCGGGCCGATCGTCGCGATGCCGAACGCGACCGGAGCGATGTGACCGGTGAGTGCAGCGAGGTCCATGGTTTTTCCTTCCGTTGGGTGAATCGGGCGGGTGCCAGATCCGTGAGGGTTAGTGCTCTTCAACCAGCGCGAGCTGGATGTAGATCGTGGTGAGCAGGGCAAAAACGTAGGCCTGAAGCGCGGCAACCATGATCTCGAAGAGCGTGAACGCGAAGCCGAAGGCGAACGTTCCGATGCTGAAGAGGCCGAACCAGCCGCCCGCGGAGAACAGGAAGAAGTGCGTCGCCGAGAAGCACAGCACGAGCAGCATGTGGCCGCCGACCATGTTCATGAGAAGACGAAGGGCGAGCGTGACCGGGCGCACGATGAAGGTCGAGATGAACTCCATCGGGGTGACGACGAGCAGAACGCCGATCGGAACGCCCGAGGGCACGAGGGAGTTCTTCACGAAGCCCAGAGGGCTCTTCTTGATTCCCGCGTAGACGAACGCGACGTACGCGATGACGGCGAGCACGAGTGGGAGGCCGATGACCGAGGAGCCCGCGATATTGAGGAACGGGATGATTCCCGTGATGTTCAGTGCTATGACGAGGAAGAAGATCGTCGTGATGAGCGGGAGGAACCGCTTGCCGTCCTTCTCGCCGAGGTTGTTGTAGACGATGCTGTCGCGCACGAAGCCGATCGCCAGCTCGACGAGGCTCTGCCCGCGACCGGGGATGGTGCGCATCCGCCTGGTGCCGAGCCAGAACAGGAGCAGAAGCGCTGCAACCGCGATGAACCGGACGAGCATGATGCGGTTGATCTCGAACGGGGTGCCCACGAACAGGATTCCGGGCGGAAAGAAGTCATCGAAGGAGGGACCGTGGAATTCACCTTCGGCGGCCGCCAGGACAACCGAGTTGAGAGCGTTAACTAGCAGCGCTGTCTCCTAGATTTTGACGTGCGGGCACGCGTGGGCATTGAGGGGGTGTCCGTCAGCAAGCTTAGCAATACGGCTGGCTCAGTCACGAATCGGTGCCGGATGCTCACGATTCGTCGGATTGGCTGGTCTCGACACGGGGTTCGTCGACGTACGGCACCCGCGAGTTCATGAATGCCCAGCCGTCGATCACGAGGCTTCCCAGCACCGAGACGATGATCGTGACGAGCAGGACGTAGGGGTCGAGGAACGACTGGCCGGCGAAGAGGATGAGCAGCAGCAGGAACGCGCCGAGCTTGAGCAGCCAGCCGCCGAGCACGATCCCGAAGAAGACGGGGTTGAGCAGATCACCCTTCGTGACCCGGAACGCGACGATGATCGAGGCCGCGGTGAATCCCAGGAAGACGAAGGATGCCGCGGCACCGATGACGCCGCCCCACAGGCCCGGCATGCCCGCGACGAGGTAGCCGACGCCGGCGCTGAGCACGGCGACGACGACGGCGAGGATGGCACCCGCTTTGAGGATCTTCGTGAACATGGGAACGGCCGTCATGATGGCTCCTCGGCTTCGGTGTCTACTGCAACAGGCTTGCGGCGAGTGAGTGGTGCGAGCGTGAACCAGGTGCATGCCACAGCCCCGATAGCGAAGATGGCGATGCCCCACCAGAAGGGCACGAAGAAGAGCGCGAGCGCGCTCAGTGCGAAGAGGGCGCTCCAGGCATAGAAGATGAGCACCGTCTGCAGGTGCGAGTGCCCGATGTCGAGCAGCCGGTGGTGCAGGTGCTTGCGGTCGGCAGAGAACGGCGACTTGCCGGCGCGGAGGCGTCGCGTGACGGCGAGCCCGAAGTCGAGCAGCGGAACGATGAGCACGGCGATCGGCAGCACGATGGGGATGAAGGCGGGCGCCAGGGCGCGGGCGGAGTCCATGCTGGCCGGGTCGATCTGCCCGGTGACGGAGATCGCCGAGGTCGCCATGATGAGGCCGACGAGCAGCGCACCCGAGTCGCCCATGAAGAGCTTCGCGGGATGCCAGTTGAAGGGCAGGAACCCCACGCACGCACCGATGAGCACCGCGGAGAGCAGCGAGGCGAGATTGAAGTACTCCGTCTCGCCGACGAACTGGGCGAGCAGATAGCTGTAGAGGAAGAACACGCCGTTGGCGATGATCGCGACGCCGGCGACGAGACCGTCGAGACCGTCGATGAAGTTCACGGCGTTCATGACCAGCACGACGGCGAGAACCGTGAGGGTGAGCCCGAGCACCGGCGGCACGACCGTGACTCCCCCGATCGGCACCGTCACGAGCTGCACGCCCTGCCAGACGAGGATGCCGGCGGCGATCAGTTGACCCGCGAGCTTGACGAGCCAGTCGAGGTCGAGCAGGTCGTCGAGCACGCCGAGCACGACGATGATGAACGCGGCTATGAAGATCGCAGTGACCGTGCCGGGGTCGGTGAAGACGAGGTGGAACCAGCTGACCTGGCTCGCGAAGAGCATCGCGACGCCGAGACCGATGAACATCGCGACGCCGCCGAGTCGAGGCGTCGGCGTCGTGTGCACGTCACGGTCGCGAATCTTCGGGTAGAGGCGATAGCGTGCGCTGAGCTTCCAGATGACGAAAGCGAGGGTGAACGTGACGACCGCCGCAACGAGCCCGGCGAGCAGATAGAACCTCACGCGAGCGCCTCGCGCAGCTGCTCCTCGGTGATGACGCCGTGACGCACGATCGCGAACTCGGCATCGTCGAGCACGCTCGAGAAGTCGACGATCGTCGAACCATTGCTGCGGCCGGGGAGCTCTGCCTCACCCACCTGACCCGCATCGAGGTAGACGGCGACCGAGTCGCCCAGGTAGTCGAACGCCTCCTGAGCGGTGCGCGCGGCGGACTTGCCCGAGAGGTTGGCCGACGACACCGCGAGTGGGCCGGTCTCCGAGAGCAGCTCGAGCGCGATCGGGTGCGCCGGCATTCTCAGGGCGACCGTGCCGTGAGTGTCTCCGAGATCCCAGGCGAGAGACTCCCGCGCCGGCAGGATGAGGGTGAGCGCGCCGGGCCAGAAGGCCTTCACGAGCGTGCGCGCGGCATCCGGAACCTCTTCGGCGAGGGCGTCGAGAGTCGGCAGCCCCGGCACGAGCACGGGGGGCGGTGAGCTGCGACCGCGCCCCTTCGCCTCGAGCAGCCGTGCGACAGCGGCCGGACTGAACGCGTCGCACGCGACGCCGTAGACGGTGTCGGTGGGAATGACGATGAGCTCCCCGCGCCCGAATGCACCGCGGGCGAGCCTCATGCCCTCGAGAAGCTCCGACTCGACGGAGCAGTCGTAGATGGTCGCCATATCGCACACCATCCTACTGAGCGAGTCGAGTGCAGGCGGTCGGAGCGAAACGCGTGCTGACTAACGGCACCAATCGGGGGCGAATCCGTTGAGGCGCCGTTCGGACGTGCCATCCTCGACGTTGATGAGATACACCATCGTGGCGGTGAAACCAGGCTCGACCGGGTAGTGGTCGGGCACGCCCTCCGGCGATACCACTTCGATGGCGAGGTGTTGCGCGTTGGGCGACAGGCAGTAGTCCAGAACACGACTCGACTCGGACGGCGGCCGAAACACCTCGACGGTTCCCCTCGCGTCGGTGAAGTAGAGCGCCGACGAGACGCTCGAGGTCTCGTAGTCGATCCGGTGTCGCAGGTGGAAGAAGCTCTCGTCGTCGAGGAAGACCTGCTTGCCCGGAGCGAGCATGGGATCGAGCTCGGGCTCCCGAAGGGTGATCGGTTCGTTGCTGCCGGCGACGAGATCCAGCACCGACCCGCCCAGGAAGTCGGCGACGACGAGTCTCGCCGTGCCGGGGATGAAGCCGCGCAGCTCGATGTGCTGGCCGAGCGGCACCGGTTCGGTCGATCCGAGCGGATCGATGAGGTAGAGCTGCTGATCGGGTCCCTGCGCTACGAGAGACCCCGTGCCGGGAACGAAGGTCCAGTCGACGACGATGAGGGGCATGCCGCCGATCCCCGTGACCTCGATGGGCACACCGGAAGCGTCGGAGAGATCGTAGACGAAGAGCGTGCTCGCGACCGTGCTCTCACCGCCGCCACCGCCTGACCGCTCGTGCTCGACGATGTAACCGAGCAGGTTCGACTGGGTCGAAGCCCTTACCACCCGGATGGCCAGCGCCGGCGGTGTCGGCACGGTTACCGCGGGCCTGTCGGCGAGGGGCTCGAGGCCGAGCACGGGAGTTCCCCGCTCATCGAAGGTCACGACGGCGAGATAGTCGCCGAGCAGGGCGTACTCCTGGATGCGCTCCGCTTCGAACACGACCTCGTCGGTGACCGCGCCCGAGAACGAGTGGCGAAGGATGCGGTCGACCCCCTCGGTGCGCAGCAGCGTGAAGAGCTGAGGGTCCGGTGTTCGGAAGGTGTACTCGAGCGTTCCCGTCGCGCCCGTCGCGACGCCAGCGACCTCGACGGTGATCGTGTACTCGGTGGCGTAGTCGAGCGACTCGGCGAAGCGCAGGGTCAACTCGTTGCCCGCCACGGTGAGCTCGGCATCCGTCGCCGGCGTGATCGACCACTGCGCCGAGGTGACCTCGCGAACGGGCTGATTCGTGCGCAGTATGAGGCGCTGACCCGGTCGCTGAATCGCGGTGTTGGGGTTGACCTCGACCGAGCTCAGGCGCGGACCCTGGAGGGCATTGGCGAGGCTGAGCGCGCCCGCCGTGACGACGAGCACCGCGACGACCGCGATGGTGAGTCGCTGAAAACGGGCACGCTGCCGCTGCTCGGATCGCGGCGACTCGGCCCGCGCGGACTCGGCCCTCGAACCGCGCGCGGACTCAGTAGACATAGGGGTCGGCGGGCTGTTCGGTCGAGGTGATCTCGCGCGGAGTGAGCACGGTTGCCTGCATGCTCGCGATGCTCGGATTCGAGCTGAACGTGCCGGTCACGCTCACCCACTCGTCGACGGCGAAGCGATCCCGCCAGCCCGGCAGGTAGACGGGAACGCCCACGGGCTGGGCATCGACCGCGCAACAGGTCACGACGAACCGCGCGACGTAGAAGACGTTCTCGGGGTCGTCGGTGTCGGGGGTGACGAAGCCGACGAGCGTGGGGCTCTTGCCCGTGAGCGTGCGCTCGTCGGCTCCCTGGCGCAGCAGTCCTGCCCAGTCCTTGACGGTGAAGCTCGCCTCGTCTCCCCCGGCGAGCTCGATCGTGTCGTCGAGGGACTGCCCGGCAACCGAGCTGTTGATGACGCGCTGGTCGACGGTCGCCGTGGTGAGCGTCGCCGGCGGCAGCACGAGCAATGCCCCGGCGGTGGCCGCGACCAGCACTACGCTCAGCCCGAACCACCACGCCCGCGCGACCGGACCCCGGTCGGCGCCATGATCGTGACCGTGATCGTGGGCATCGTGCTCGGCGTCCTCACCCCCGACCGGCACGAGCAGGAAGGCGAGCACGACGAACACGACCGCGATGCCCGCCATGATCGTCGTGAACGCGAAGTAGCGCGGATGGATGTAGAGACCCAGCTGCCCGGTGACGGCAAGCCAGAGAGTGGCGACGATGCCCACCACGCTCAGGGCGATGCCGCGCCAGTGTGTGAGAAAGCGGTCACGCAATGAGGTTCACCCCCAAGCCCAGCACGAGACTGCAGAGCGCGACGATCGCGGTGAGTCGAACGAGCGTGCCCGTGGTGAAGGTCGTGCGCAGCAGGGCGAGCATCTTGATGTCGATCATCGCCCCGAACACGAGGAACGCCACGATGGCACCCGGCATGAACAGCGCACCGAAGGCGAGCACGAAGAACGCGTCGACGTTGGAGCAGATCGAGACGACGAAGGCGAGCGCCATGAGTGCGAGCACCGACCAGACCGGGTCTGAGCCGAGGGCGAGCATGATGTCGCGTGACACACCCACCTGGATCGCGCCGGCGATCGCGCAGCCGACGACGAGGGCAGGAAGCATCGTGCTCGTCTCCTCGGCGAAGGCGAGCACGCTGCGCCGCACCCGCGACCTGGTCGTGTGCTCGGTGTGGGCCACCTGGCAGCTGGCCTCGAACTTGGGTGTGAGCAGCTCGTGCTGCCTCGGGTGCCGACTGAACATCCACCCGATGAGGTTGGCCACGACGAACCCGCCGACGATGCGACCGGCCAGGATGCCGTGA
Source organism: Cryobacterium sp. (assembly GCA_019638935.1). Classification (GTDB taxonomy): domain Bacteria; phylum Actinomycetota; class Actinomycetes; order Actinomycetales; family Microbacteriaceae; genus Terrimesophilobacter. The sequence continues at coordinate 55,573 of JAHBSW010000002.1, read as the reverse complement.
TCCCAGCCGAAGGCCTGGTAGGTGGTGATGATGGTCACGGGGTTGAGTATGGGCGCCGCCATGAGGAACGTGAGCGACTCCGACACCGTGAGTCCGCGCACGATGAGCCCCCGAGCCAGGGGGACGTTGCCGCACTCGCACACGGGCAGGAACACCCCGAGCAGGCTCATCGCGACGCGACGCAGCACAGGGGTGCGCGGCAGCAGGCGATCGAACACGCTCGCGGGCACCCACACCTGCACGAGCACCGAGAGCACGACGCCGAGGAACACGAAGGGAAGCGACTCGATGAAGACGCTGATCGAGAGGGTGAAGAAGTCCTTGGCGGCGTCGGAGAGAGCCTCCGTGGGCAGTTCGGCGGTGGTGACGCGAACCGTGACCAGGGTCGCGAGCAGCAGCAGGCCGACGATGACTCCCATGCCCCTCGGAGCCGCAGACCGTGTCGGCGCAGCCCTCGGGTGGCCGGCACTGCCTGACGTTTTGTGCACTGTCACCGTCACAGGCTAACCGCACGAGCCTCAAGGTTCAGCGAACCGCGGTCGTGATTCGGTCGCGCCCGAGCAGGTCGGGGTGGGTTTCGGGCCGACGCCAGCCATCGGCGACGAGGAGCTCCCGGATCGCGGCACCCTGCAACTCGCCGTGCTCGATGGCGAGCAGTCCGCCGCCGTGGAGCAGGTGCAGCGCGCGCTGCGACAGTGCGCGAATCACGTCAAGGCCGTCATCGCCGCCGTAGAGAGCGAGAGGCGGGTCGAAGTCTCTCACCTCGGGGTCGCGCGGCACGGCGCCCGTCGGCACGTAGGGCGGGTTCGACGCGACCACCGAAACCGTGCCGTCGAGCTCGGTGAACGCGGTGGCGAGATCGCCGAGCACGAGATCGACGGATCCTCCCGACTCCGCGATGTTGCGGCTCGCCCACGCGTGCGCCTCGGGCGACACCTCGACCGCGAAGACCCGCGCGTGCGGCACCTCGGTGGCGAGCGCAAGCGCGATCGCCCCGCTGCCCGTGCCGAGGTCGATGGCGATGGGTGCTTCACCCGCGACCGCGCGCAGGGCGTCGATGGCGATTCCCGCGAGCAGCTCGGTCTCGGGGCGGGGAACGAAGACACCCGATCCGACCGCGAGGTCGAGCGACCGGAACGGTGCACGACCCGTGATGTGCTGCAGCGGCTCACGGTTCGCTCGACGCGCAACGATGCGATCGAGCTCCGCACGTTCGGCGTCGGTGACCGCTCGCTCCGTCACGAGGGCGGCCTGCACTCCCCCACGGCGAAGGCCGAGCACATGACCGAGCAGCAGCTCGGCGTCGACGCGGGGGTCGGGAACGCCGGCTTCCGCGAGCACCGCGACCGCGTCGTGGAGGAGGGAGCGCAGAGAATCGGTCACGGCATCCATTGTCTCGTGTTCCTCGCGCCGTGCTCGCGCGTGCAGCGCTCCATGACACGGAATGCCCCGGGGCCGCGAGGCGTTGGGGTCTGCGAACGCGAGAACCGTCGTAACGCGAGAGCCGATCGACAGGTTCGAACCCTAGGCTGTGATCGCTTGGCGCTTCGCGCGCCACCGACCCAAGAGAGAACCCCATGACCGCTTTCGACAACATCACCCAGGCCGTCGGGCGCACCCCGCTCGTGCGTCTCAACCGAATCACCGACGGAGCGAAGGCGACCGTCTACGCGAAGCTCGAGTCGTTCAACCCCGCCTCGAGTGTCAAGGACCGCATCGGAGTCGCGATCATCGACGCCGCGGAGGCCTCGGGCGAGCTTGCCGCGGGCGGCACGATCATCGAGGCGACCAGCGGCAACACCGGCATCGCCCTCGCCATGGTCGGCGCCGCTCGCGGCTACCGGGTCGTGCTCACCATGCCGGAGACCATGAGCGTGGAGCGTCGCGTCATCCTGCGCGCCTTCGGTGCCGAGATCGTGCTCACACCGGGCAGCGACGGCATGCGCGGCGCCGTCGAGCGAGCCGAGCAGCTCGCCGCCGAGACCACGGGTGCCGTGCTCGCCAAGCAGTTCGCCAATGACGCGAACCCCCGCATCCACCGCGCCACGACGGGTGAAGAGATCTGGGCCGATACGAACGGCGACGTCGATATCTTCGTCTCCGGCATCGGCACGGGCGGAACGATAACCGGCGCCGGCGGCCTGCTCCGAGAGCGCAAGAGCGACATCCACATCGTCGCGGTGGAGCCGATCGACTCCCCCATCCTCAGCGGCGGCGCACCCGGTCCTCACAAGATCCAGGGGCTTGGCGCGAACTTCGTGCCCGACGTGCTCGACCGCGAGGTCTACGACGAGGTGACGGATGTCGCGCTCGACGACGCCCTCGCGACCGCACGCCGCCTCGCCGCCGAGGAAGGAATCCTCGCCGGCATCTCCAGCGGTGCCGCCGTGTGGGCCGCGCTGCAGCAGGCGGCGAAGCCCGAGAACGCGGGCAAGACGATCGTCGTCATCGTTCCCGACACGGGCGAGCGCTACCTCTCGACCCTGTTGTTCGACGACCTGCGCGATTAACTTGCTCACTCGCATCCGTGAGGACATTGCGGCGGCACTCGAGCGGGATCCTGCCGCGCGCACGCGACTCAACGTGCTCCTGAACTACGCCGGACTGCACGCGCTGTGGGCGCACCGCTTCGCGCACTGGTTGTGGCGGCACCGGATGCGCCTGCTCGCGCGCATGTACTCCCAGCAGACGAGGCGCCTCACCGGAGTCGAGATCCACCCCGCCGCCGTCATCGGACGGCGCGTCTTCATCGACCACGCCATGGGGGTCGTCATCGGTGAGACCGCGGTCGTCGGCGACGACGTGACCATGTACCACGGGGTCACGCTCGGCGGAAAGAGTCTCGAGCAGGTGAAGCGCCATCCGACGATCGAGAGCGGTGTCGTCATCGGTGCGGGTGCGCAGGTGCTCGGCGCGATCACGGTCGGCGCGCGGAGCACGATCGGCGCCAACGCCGTCGTCGTGCACGACGTTCCGCCCGACTCGATCGCGGTGGGGGTGCCTGCGCGCACCTCGCCTCGTGGCGACGCTCATCCCTGACCGTCGCTGGCAGTGCCGGCTCTGGTCACGCTCAGATGCGTGTGCAAGCATCGCTAGCGGAAGGGACACCCACTCATGACGATCAACGACAACGGGCCGAAGCCGAACGCTTTCGACATCGAGACCGAGACACGCGCGAACGACAACTACCGCACCGTCGCATGGACGGGCAAGTACCTGCAGGTGACGCTCATGTCGATTCCGGTCGGCGAGTCGATCGGGCTCGAAGCTCACCCCGAGACCGACCAGTTCCTGCGCATCGATGCCGGACGGGGCCGGGTGATGATGGGACCGGCTGAGGATGAACTCGACTACCAGAAGGATGTCTCAGACGGCTGGTCGATCCAGGTGCCGGCCGGGTCGTGGCACGACGTCGTCAACACCGGCGACGAGCCGCTGCGGCTCTACACGATCTACGCCCCCGTGCACCACGCCGCGGGCATCGTGCAGGCGACGGCCGAGCAGGCTGACGAGGACGAGGATGCGGGCAAGGACGAGCCACCGGAGTGGACCGTGCAGCCCGGCGGCGACGCCCCCGACAAGCACGCGGACTGACGCATTCCGCCGGATGCGCGGATATCCGGTGGTTTCGAGACGGCCTTCGGCCTCCTCAACCAGCAAGATCCTTGTTGATTGAGGAGCGTTCGGCGACCGGACGCAGCGATCGTCTCGAAATCAACGTGCCGCGCGAAGCGGCGTCAGCCGAGATCGGCCAGGCGCGCCTCCTCATCGAAGGCGATGCAGGAGGCGATGACGTCGTCGAGCGAGCCGTTCATGACGGCATCGAGGTTGTAGGCCTTGAAGCCCGTGCGGTGGTCGGCGATGCGGTTCTCCGGGAAGTTGTAGGTGCGGATGCGCTCGGAGCGGTCCATGGTGCGGATCTGCGTCTTACGCTGATCCGACGCCGCCGCGGCGGCTTCCTCCTGCTGGCGCGCGAGCAGTCGGGCGCGCAGCACGCGCATCCCCGCCTCGCGGTTCTGCAGCTGGCTCTTCTCGTTCTGCATCGACACGACGATGCCCGTGGGGATGTGCGTGATGCGCACCGCCGAGTCGGTCGTGTTGACCGACTGACCGCCGGGGCCGCTCGACCGGTACACGTCGATCTTGAGGTCGTTCTGGTTGATGTCGACCTCCTCCGGCTCGTCGGCCTCGGGGAACACGAGCACGCCCGTCGTGGAGGTGTGGATGCGGCCCTGCGACTCGGTCACGGGAACGCGCTGCACACGGTGCACACCACCCTCGTATTTGAGGTGGGCCCAGACGCCCTGCGCCGGGTCGGTCGAGTTCGACTTCACCGCGAGCTGCACGTTCTTGTAACCCCCGAGGTCGCTCTCGTCGCTGTCGAGCAGCTCGGTCTTCCAGCCCTTGGAGTCCGCGTAGTGCAGGTACATGCGCAACAGGTCCGCCGCGAACAGAGCGCTCTCGGCGCCACCCTCACCGCCCTTGATCTCCATGATGACGTCGCGACCGTCATCCGGATCGCGCGGGATGAGCAGGCGGCGCAGCTTCTCGGTCGCCGTCTCAGCGGCCTCCTCGAGCGCGGGGATCTCCTCGGCGAAGGCCTCATCGTCGCGCGCGAGCTCTCGTGCGGCGTCGAGGTCCTCGGTGGCGCTGGCCAACTGCTCGTACGCCGCCCTGATGCGGCTGAGCTCGGCGTACCGGCGGTTGATGCGCTTCGACCTGGCCGCATCCGCGTGAACGGCGGGATCTGCGAGCTGCACCTGCAGATCCTCGTGCTCGGCCAGCAGCGGCGCCACTGACTCGAACACGGTTAGTCGTCCTTCGGTCCGGTCGCGGGCATCGACTTCTGCACCTGCATGAGCAGCTCGACGTTGCTCGACGTGTCCTTGAGGCGACCGAGCACGAGTTCGAGTGCGGCCTGCGTCTCGAGGCTCGCGAGCGCGCGACGCAGCTTCCACACGACGGTGGTCTCGTCGGCGCTCATGAGCATCTCTTCGCGACGGGTTCCGGATGCGTTGACATCGACCGCGGGGAAGATGCGCTTGTCGGCGAGGTTGCGCGAGAGACGCAGCTCCATGTTGCCGGTGCCCTTGAACTCCTCGAAGATGACCTCGTCCATCTTGGAGCCGGTCTCGACGAGGGCGGTCGCCAGAATCGTGAGCGAGCCGCCGTCTTCGATGTTGCGCGCAGCGCCGAAGAAGCGCTTCGGCGGGTAGAGCGCCGAGGAGTCGACACCGCCGGAGAGGATGCGACCCGATGCCGGTGCAGCGAGGTTGTACGCGCGGCCCAGGCGGGTGATCGAGTCGAGCAGCACGACGACGTCGTGACCCAGTTCGACGAGACGCTTGGCGCGCTCGATGGCGAGCTCGGCGACGGTCGTGTGGTCTTCGGCGGGACGGTCGAAGGTCGAGGCGATGACCTCGCCCTTGACGGTGCGCTGCATGTCGGTGACCTCTTCGGGGCGCTCATCGACGAGCACGACCATGAGGTGCACCTCGGGGTTGTTCGCCGAGATCGCGTTCGCGATCGCCTGCAGCACGAGAGTCTTGCCCGCCTTCGGCGGTGACACGATAAGGCCGCGCTGGCCCTTGCCGATGGGCGCCACGAGGTCGATGATGCGGGTCGTGAGCTTGCCCGGCTCGGTCTCGAGGCGCAGGCGGTCGGCCGGGTAGAGCGGGGTCAGCTTGCCGAACTCGACGCGCGTTGCCGCCGCATCGAGAGGAAGCCCGTTGACCGAGTCGATCTTGACGATGGCGTTGTACTTCTGGCGACCCTGGCTCTCGCCCTCCCGGGGCTGACGGATGGCGCCGACGATGGCGTCGCCCTTGCGCAGGTTGTACTTCTTGACCTGGCCGAGGGAGACGTAGACGTCGTTGGCTCCGGGCAGGTAGCCGCTCGTGCGCACGAAGGCGTAGTTGTCGAGCACGTCGAGGATGCCGCCGACGGGGATGAGCACATCGTCGTCACTGAGCTCGGGCTCGAGGTCGTCGTTGGCACCACCCCGGCGCTTGCGGTCACGGTACCGACCGCGGCCTCCGCGCTCGGAGTCTTCGTGCTGGTTCTGCTGACGATCGCCCTGCCTGTCGGCACCCTGGCGATCGGCGCTCTGCTTCTCACTGCCCTGCTTCTCGGCACCGGAGCGATCGGCGTTGCCGTTGCCGTTGCGATTGCGGTTGCGGTTGCGCGAGCGCGATTGCGGGGCCTCGTCGTCGGCCGAATCGGACTTGTCGTCGTCGTTGCCGCCCGCGGGCTTCTCTGCGCTTTCGTCCGCAGTGCTCTCGTCGGCAGCGCTCTTGTCTTCGGCGCCGTTGACGTGGTCGGCGGCGGCCTTGGGCGCGCGCCCTCCGCGCTTGGGCGCGGCAGCGGGGGCAGAGTCTGCCGCGACCTCGGCCGGGGCCTCCGGGGCGATCGAGGGGGTGTCCGCCGTTCTGGCGGACTCGGCCGCGGCGGCTTCGGCAGCAGGCGTCTCCGCCAGCGCTGCCGGCTCGATAGTGGTCACGACACCGGCCTCGGCGACGGCGCGACGAGGCGCTCGCTTGCGGGGCGCGGACTCCGTCACTGCGGACTCGACCGCTGCCGGCTCAGTCGCTGCAGACTCGGCTGCTGCATCCGTGCGCGCGCCCGTCGCAGGGGCGCCTGCTGCAGTGGCGTCGGTGCTGGCGCCGTCATCGTTGGACTCGTTGAGGATCTCCATGAGTTCTCCTTTGCGAAGTTTGGTGACGCCGGTGATCCCTCGCGCTGCCGCGAGTTCGTGCAGCTCAGCGAGCAGCATGGTGGAGAGTTCGGCGCCCGTGGGGGGCGTACTGGAACGAACGATGGGTTCGGTCACTTAAGAGGATTCCTTCCCCTGACACGACTCGCACAAAACGGTGCGCTACGTCGAGCAGCGGAGCTTGTCGCCGCCTCGGTTCTCGAGCCTTGGCACGGAGGCACACAGCGGGAGGATTGAGGTGAGGCTGTTGATGGAGCTCACCGGGAGTTTCCGCTGAATCAGTCGGAGTCGTCTACCGGGAGCACATTCACTGTAGCACCTTTGAAGTCGACGGCGAGCATGAGCGACTGCCACGGTGTGCGGCCGTGCCCCGCGACGAGTTCCGCGGCGGCGAGCCGCTCAGCGGGGTCGCTGCAGAGCACGAGCACGGACGGACCGCTTCCCGAGACGACGGCCGCGTGTCCTGCGTCACGCAGGGCGGCGAGCAGCGACTCGGTCTCGGGCATCGCGACGGCGCGGTAGCTCTGGTGCAGGCGGTCCTCGGTCGCGGCAAAGAGCAGCTCGGGGCTCTGAACGAGAGCCGCGACGAGGAGCGCAGAGCGAGAGACGTTGAACGCGGCATCCTCGTGCGACACGCTCTCGGGTCGCAGACCGCGGGCGACCTCGGTCGACATCGTCTGCTCGGGGACGCAGACGAGGGGCGAGACGCCCCGGTGCACGGTGAGCTTCTTGAACTGCGGGCCGTCGTCGGCGCTCCACGCGATCGTCATGCCCCCGAAGAGGGCCGGCGCGACGTTGTCGGGGTGCCCCTCGAGCTCGCTCGCGATCGCGAGCAGCTGCTGCGAGTCGAAGTCGACGTCTCCGTCGAGCAGCCCCTTGGCCGCCATGACCCCCGACACGATCGCCGCACCCGACGAACCGAGACCGCGTCCGTGGGGGATGCTGTTGGTCGCGACGACGTCGAGGCCGGGAAGCTCACGACCCACCGACTCGAACACTGTCGCAATGGTGCGCACGATGAGGTTCGACTCGTCGGTGGGCAGCTCTCCCTCGCCCACTCCGTGGATCACGACCGTCGCGCCCGGCTGATCGCGCACGGTCGCCGTGACCTCGCTGTAGAGCGAGAGCGCGAGACCGAGCGAGTCGAAGCCGGGGCCGAGGTTCGCCGACGTGGCGGGAACCTTGACATCGACTCGACGGCCCACGGCGGCACGGGGTGACGAACGCGACATCTAGCCCCGCTCGAGGCCGAGCACCGAGGCGACCTCGGCGGTGTCGACGGGAACGATCGTGGGCTCGACCTCGCCGCCGTCGGGCCGACGCAGCGCCCACTGCGGGTCTTTGAGACCGTGGCCGGTCACCGTGAGCACGACCGTGGCACCCTTGCCGATGACACCGGCGTCGGCACGCTCGAGCAGCCCCGCCACGCTGATCGCGGATGCCGGCTCGACGAAGATGCCGACCTCGGCCGACAGGATGCGGTGCGCCTCGAGGATCTTCTCGTCGCTGATCGCGCCGAAGTAGCCGTCGCTGTTCTCGCGGGCCGCGATCGCGAGCTCCCAGGATGCGGGCTTGCCGATGCGGATGGCACTCGCAATCGTCTCCGGGTTCCTCACGATCTCGCCCGTCACGATGGGGGCGCTGCCCGCAGCCTGGAAGCCGAACATCCGGGGCAGTCTCGTGCTCGCGCCGCGCGCGAGCTCTTCGCCGTAGCCGCGGTGGTAGGCCGTGTAGTTGCCCGCGTTGCCGACGGGCACGATGTGGAAGTCGGGAGCATCGCCGAGCACGTCGACGACCTCGAACGCCGCCGTCTTCTGGCCCTCGATGCGGTCGGGGTTGACCGAGTTGACGAGGTGAACGGGGTAGCTCTCAGCGAGTTCGCGCGCAATGTCGAGACAGTCGTCGAAGTTGCCCTGCACCTGCAGCAGCTGCCCGTTATGGGCGATCGCCTGGCTGAGCTTGCCCATCGCGATCTTGCCCTCGGGAACGAGCACTGCGGCGGTGATCCCCGCGTGGGTCGCGTAGGCGGCGGCCGAGGCCGAGGTGTTGCCGGTCGACGCGCAGATGACGGCCTTCGCCCCGTGCTCGACGGCCTTGGAGATCGCCATCGTCATGCCGCGGTCCTTGAACGAGCCGGTGGGGTTCATGCCCTCGAACTTGACCCACACCTTCGCACCGGTACGGCGGGAGAGTGCGTCGGCGGGAATGAGGGGCGTGCCGCCCTCGCCGAGCGTGACGATCGGGGTCGCCTCGCTGATGTCAAGACGGTCCGCGTATTCGCGCAGCACCCCGCGCCACAGGTGGGCCATTAGATACCTTCCACTCGAAGCACCGAATCCACTGCACGCACCGCGTCGTTGGCCGCGAGAGCCGTGACGGTCGCCGCGAGCGCGGCTTCGGCAGCGCGGTGGGTGCCAATGACCAGGGTAGCCGTCGAGCCGGACTCGCCCGGCACCGCGTCAGCGAGCACGTCGCCCAGCTCAGCGTCGGGATGGGCGACGGTCTGCTCGACGGTTTCGACCGAGACCCCGTGCTCGGCGAACACGGTCGCGACCGTCGCGAGCACGCCGGGACGGTCGTTGACCCGCAGCCGAACGCTGTAGCGCGTGACGATCTGGTCGATCGGCAGAACAGTGACCGTCGCACCGTGGGACTCGGCGATGCCCGGTCCCCCGATGACGTGACGGCGCGCGGCCGAGACGACGTCGCCCAGCACGGCGGACGCCGTCTCTCGCCCTCCGGCGCCGGCACCGTAGAACATGAGGTCACCGGCGGCATCCGCCTCGATGAAGACGGCGTTCTTGGCGCCGTGAACGGCGGCGAGCGGGTGCGAGTCGGGGATCAGCGCCGGGTAGACGCGCGCGGAGACTCCCTCGGAGCCGTCAGCGGCCTCGATGCGCTCGCAGATGGCGAGCAGCTTGAGCACGTGCCCCGCGCGGGCGGCGCTCTCGACCTGCTCGAGCGTGATGCCGCGAATGCCCTCGCGGTAGACCGACTCGAGCGGAACGTTCGTGTGGAAGGCGAGCCCGGCGAGGATCGCGGCCTTCTGCGCCGCGTCGAATCCGTCGACATCGGCGGTGGGGTCGGCCTCGGCGTAGCCGAGCTCGGTCGCGACCGCGAGCGCCTGCTCCTGAGTCTCGCCGAGACGAGACATGCGGTCGAGGATGAAGTTCGTCGTCCCGTTGACGATGCCCATGATGCGGGTGATGTGGTCGCCCGCGAGGCTCTCGCGCAGCGGTCGGATGATCGGGATGGCTCCGGCGACAGCGGCCTCGTAGTAGAGCTGGGCACCCACCTGCTCGGCGGTCTCGAACAACTCGGCGCCGTGCGTGGCGAGCAGTGCCTTGTTGCCCGTGATGACGTCGGCACCCGAGTTGAGCGCGTGCAGAATGTGGCTGCGCGCGGGCTCGAGCCCGCCCATGAGCTCGATGACGATGTCGGCTCCGGCGATGAGCTGCTCGGCGTCGGTCGTGAAGAGCTCGCTCGGCAGCTCGGCGTGACGCTTCGCCCGGGGGTCGCGCACGGCGATGCCGACGAGCTCGAGGCCTGCGCCGGCGCGCTCCGCGAGTTCCGTGCCGTGCTCGAGCAGCATCGATGCCACCTGGGCTCCGACGTTTCCCGCCCCGAGCAGGGCCACTCGCAGGTTGCGATACTCGATCATCGTGCTCCTTCACTCGTGATTCCCGCGTCGCGTGCGAGCAGGTCGGCTTCGGTCTCACCGCGCACGATCACGCGCGCGCGACCGTCCTTCACCGCAACGACGGGCGGACGACCGAGGTGGTTGTAGTTGCTCGCGAGCGAGAAGCAGTAGGCGCCCGTTGCTGCCACCGCGAGCAGGTCGCCCGGCGCGACATCGGCGGGAAGGTAGTCGTCTCGCACGACGATGTCCCCGCTCTCGCAGTGCTTGCCGGCGACGCGCACGAGCGCTGCCGGGGCGTCCGTGGTTCGGTTCGCGATGCGCACCGTGTAGTCGGCCGCGTAGAGGGCCGTGCGAGCATTGTCACTCATGCCGCCGTCGACGCTCACGTAGCGGCGAACGGCGGTCACGGCATCCGTCGCCGCCGCATCCGTCATCGTCGCCCCCGCGGTCACCTCGACGTCTTTGATTGTGCCGACCTCATAGAGCGTCACCCCCGCGGCGGCGACGATCGCGCGACCGGGTTCGACCGCGAGCACGGGCAGCGGGATGTCGAGCCGCTCGCACTCAGCGGCCACGATCTCGGCAAGCTGGGCGGCGATGGTCGTGAGCGAGGGCGCTCTCTCGTTGCTCGTGTAGGCGATGCCGTAGCCGCCGCCGAGATTGAGCTCGGGCACCGGTGCGGCAACGGCGAGCTCGGCGTGAACCTCGAGCAGGCGACGGGCGGCCTCGGCGAAGGCCTCGGTGTCGAAGATCTGCGAGCCGATGTGCGAGTGCAGCCCGATGAAGTCGAGACTCGCATGCTCGCGGATATGCGCGACGGCGGCGGGCACATCCGTGAGACGGATGCCGAACTTCTGGTCCTGCAGGGCGGTCGACAGGTACTCGTGAGTGTGCGCATTGACGCCGCTGTTGACGCGAAGGCGCACCTTCTGCGTTCGGCCGTGCCGGCTCGCCGCCTCGGCGACGCGGACGATCTCGATGAGGCTGTCGATGACGATCGTGCCCGTGCCCGCCTCGACCGCCCGATCGATCTCGCGCAGCGACTTGTTGTTGCCGTGAAAACCGATGCGCTCGGGGGCGACGCCCGCGGCGAGCGCGACGGCGAGCTCGCCGCCCGTGCACACGTCGACGTGCAGCCCGGCCTCGCTCACCCAGCGGGCGATTTCCGCCGAGAGAAAGGCCTTGCCCGCGTAGTAGACCTTGGCGCTGCCGCCGCGCGCCGCCAGCTCGTTCGTGAACGCCTCGTGCGCCTCGCGGGCACGGTCGCGCACGGCCTGCTCGTCGATGACGTAGAGCGGAGTTCCGAACTTGCTCGCGAGCGCGGTGGCCGTGACGCCCGCGATGCTCAGCTCGCCGCCATCGCGGCTCGCATGCGGTGGCCATACGTGCGGCGCAAGCGCATTCGCGTTGGCGGGTACGTCGAGCCACGCGGGAGCGAGAGGGTTGGCGGTCACAGGAACCTCAGAACTCGGCGGATGTGCGAAACGGCTTGTGGCCGGGTTCGAGTCTATCGCCGCTGCAGCGACCCCCTCGAACGACGCCAGGTTGCTGTTCATGGCGCAATGAACGGCAACCTGGCGTCGTTCGGTGATATCGGGGCTCCGGATGCGGGGAGCTGCCCCTACGCCGTGGCGGGCACGGCCGAGACCGTGCGATCGATGGTGCACTGTCCGAGCACGCGGGTGCCGACGTAGACCACCGCGGACTGGCCCGGCGAGACCGAGCCGAGCGGAGCATCGGGGGTGAGGAGCAACTCGGTGCCGTGCTCGCCATCCCGCTCGAAGTCGACGAGCTGAGCCGTGGCCGGCACAGGGTCGGCGTGGGCGCGAATCTGCACCTCGCAGGCGAAGGGCTCGCGCGCGTAGTCGGGCTCGAGCCCCGCCCAGGAGTATCTGCTGCCCGCGAACTCGGCGATGTCGAGCGCCTCGCGCGGCCCGACGACGACCTCGTTGGTCTTGGGCCGCACCTCGAGCACGAAGCGCGGCTTGCCATCGTCGGCGGGGTAGCCGATGTTCAGTCCCTTGCGCTGCCCGATCGTGAACGCGTGCGCGCCCTCGTGCTGGCCGAGCACAGCGCCAGAGCGGTCGAGGATGTCGCCCCGTTCCGCCCGGAGACGGTCGGCGAGCCAGCCGCGGGTGTCACCGTCGGGGATGAAGCAGATGTCGTGGCTGTCGGGCTTGGTCGCGACGCTGAAGCCGCGGGCGGCGGCCTCGGCGCGCACCTCGGCCTTCGAGGGCGTCGTGCCGAGCGGGAACATGCTGTGTGCCAGCTGCTCGGCCGTGAGCACGCCGAGCACGTAGGACTGGTCCTTGGCCCAGTCGGCGGCGCGGTGCAGCTCGCGATCACCATTCTCGTCGGTGACGACGTTGGCGTAGTGGCCCGTGACGACGGCGTCGAAGCCCAGGTCGAGCGCCTTCTCGAGCAGTGCCGCGAACTTGATCTTCTCGTTGCAGCGCAGGCACGGGTTGGGGGTGCGTCCGGCCGCGTACTCGGCGACGAAGTCGTCGACGACGTCGAGCTTGAAGCGCTCGGAGAAGTCCCAGACGTAGTACGGGATGCCGATCAGGTTCGCGGCGCGCTGGGCATCCATCGAGTCCTCGATGGTGCAGCAGCCGCGGCTGCCCGTGCGCAGGGTTCCCGGCATGCGGCTGAGGGCGAGGTGCACGCCGACGACCTCGTGCCCCGCGTCGACCGCGCGCGCGGCGGCGACCGCGGAGTCGACCCCACCACTCATCGCTGCAAGAACCTTCACCCGACAAGTGTAGGGCGAGGCGTCTGGACTACGCCTGGCCCAGGGTGGTCGAGCGATCGGAGTGGCCCGCGCGCGCGGCCCGCTCGTATGCCTCGGGAAGCGCGGCCAGCAGCGCATCGACATCCGCCTGCGTCGACGTGTGGCCGAGGGTGAACCGCAGCGCCCCGCGCGCCTCGGCCTCGCCGAGCCCCATGCCGAGCAGCACGTGGCTCGCCTCCGGCACCCCCGCCTGACACGCCGAGCCCGTGCTCACCGCAACGCCCGCGGCGTCGAGCAGGAAGAGCAGGGAGTCGCCCTCGCAACCGGGAAAGGTGAAGTGCGCGTTCGTCGACAGCCGATCGACCGGGTCGCCCCGCAACACCGCCTCGGGCACCGCCGAGCGCACGCCCGCGATGAGGCGGTCGCGCAGTTCAGTGTGATCGAGCAGCGGCTGCCGCACGGCGACCCCGAACGCGACGGCACCCGGAGCATCCTGCGTGCCCGAGCGCACCCGCCGCTGCTGCCCGCCGCCGTGAATGAGCGGCTCGACCGTCGCCGCGCGCGCGAGCGCGAGCGCACCCATGCCGAGCGGCCCGCCCACCTTGTGCGCCGAGATCGAGAGAGCGGTGATTCCGGATGCCGCGAAATCGATCGGCAGATGCCCCAGCGCCGAGACCGCGTCGACGTGCACGGGAACCGAGTGCGCTTCGGCGAGCGCGACGAGCTCGGCCAGCGGTTGAATCGTGCCGACCTCGTTGTTCGCCCAGAGGAACGTCAGCAGGGCGATGTCGTCGTGTGCCGCCAACGCGGCCTCGACGGCGTCGACTCGCACGCGGCCGAGCTCGTCGAGCGGCAGCCACTCGACGATCGCACCCTCGTGCTGCTCGAGCCACTCCACGGTGTCGAGGGTGGCATGGTGCTCACCGCGGGGCACGAGGATGCGGGGTCGGGGACCGGGTCTCGATACGCGTCCGCCGCGAAGAGGGGAGTTCCGTGCCCAGAAGAGCCCCTTGACGGCGAGGTTGATCGACTCGGTGCCGCCCGAGGTGAAGACGATCTCGATGGGGTCTGCCCCGATCGACGCGGCGACGTGCTCGCGCGCCTCCTCCAGCATCCGTTTCGCGTTCTGCCCCGCGCTGTGGATCGACGAGGGGTTGCCCACGAGCGAGAGCGCTTCGGTGTACGCCGCGATCGCTTCGGGAAGCATCGGCGTGGTCGCCGCGTGATCGAGGTAGACCGGCACCCTTCTACGTTACGTCTTTGCGCCAGGTCGTGAGCGAGCCGATGCCGAGCAGCACGACGGCGATCCCGGCCAGCACAAGACCCCCTTGCCACCAGTCGAGTGACACGGTCGCCCCCGCCGACCCTGCGATGGACGAGTAGAAGCTCGCGCCCACCAGCGCGTCGCTTGCGGCTCCGGGCAGGAACTTGACGATGTCGCCGGTCCACTCGGCGACCGTGGGCGCGAGCCGCAGAATCGGTTCGAGGAACTGCGTGAAGGCGATGACCACGACGATCGCGGCGACCTGACTCGGGATCAGCGCGCCAAGGCCCACTCCGATCACGGCCCACAGCGCCATCGCGATGACGACACGACCCGCGAGAGCCCAGGTGTCAGCGCTGCCCAGTTCGGTGTCGAGGCCGGTGAGCCCGAGGATGGGGGAACCCGTTCCCATCGAGCCGACGAGCCCGATGACACCGAAGAGGGCGCCGGCGACGAGCATGACGAGCGCCTTGGCGCCCAGCACGTTGCCGCGCTTCGGTGTGGCGAGGAACGTCGGCGTGAGAGTCTGGTGCCGGAACTCGGCCGTCGTGACGAGCGCACCGAGCAGCACGGGGAACACGTAGCCGATCGTCGACGCGATGCTGTAGATCACGGGGGCGAGGTCGGTCGGCGCCGGCTGGCCGGCCTCGGCCAGCTGCTCGCCCATCGCACCGAAGACGAAGGCGAGCACGCTCGCGGTGAAGGCGACATAGCCGAAGAGGATGAGTCCGAGCGCCCACCACATGCGCGTGGAGAAGAGCTTGCGGAGCTCAGCGGAGATAGCGCGAACGAGAGTCACTGGTCGCTCCCTTCGTCGCCGGTCGGGGCATCCGCGGCAAGACCGCCTCCGCTGACGAGTTCGAGGAAGGATGCTTCGAGCTGCGTGCCCTCGGCGCTGAGCCTGCTCAGGGCCACTCCCGCGTCCAGTGCGAGCCTGCCGAGCTCCTCGGCGGTGCGCCCGGCCACCGAGAACCCGCTGTCCGTCGTGGCGAAGTCGATGGCTTCGCGCGTGAGCGCGACACGGAGTTCGTCGCGATCCGGCGCGTCGATGCTGACGCGGGCGTCGCCGCCGAAGTCGGCGAGCATCCCTTCGTAGACGAGACGACCGCGCGAGATGATGACGAGACGGTCGACGCTCTGCTGCACCTCGCTGAGCAGGTGCGAGGAGATGAGCACCGTGCGGCCCTCGGCCGCGAGGCTCTTCAGGAAGTTGCGAATCCAGCGGATGCCCTCGGGGTCGAGTCCGTTGACGGGTTCGTCGAGCACGAGCACCTGGGGGTCGCCGAGCAGTGCGAACGCGAGGCCGAGACGCTGGCGCATGCCGAGCGAGTAGCCACCGACGCGTCGGTCGCCGTACTGGTCGAGGCCCACCTGCGTCAGGGCGGCACCGACGCGCGACTGAGGAATGCCCGCAGCGCTCGCATAGACCGCGAGGTGGTTTCGCGCGGTGCGACCGGGGTGAAAACTCGACGCTTCGAGCGCCGTTCCGACGGTCGCAAGCGGGCGTGCGAGCTCGCGATAGGGGGTACCGCCGATGGTCGCGGTTCCGGATGTCGGCTTCACGAGCCCGAGGAGCATGCGCAGTGTCGTCGTCTTGCCCGCACCGTTCGGGCCGAGGAATCCGGTGACCTCGCCGGGCCGAACGCTGAAGCTCACGTTGTCGACGGCGCGCACGGACCCGAAGGACTTGCTCAGTCCCGTGATCTCGATGGTTGTGCTAGTTGCCATAGAACAATCTTGTCATAAGGATCGGCGGTGTGTCCAGCTCAGTCGAGTCCCCAGTCTACCGGCGCGGAATCCTGCGCCTCGAGAAATGCGTTCGCACGCGAGAACGGCTTCGACCCGAAGAACCCGTTGTGCGCGGAGAGCGGGCTGGGATGCGCAGAGCGGATGACCGGCGTGCTGCGCAGCAGCGGCTCGAGACTGCCCGCATCCCTTCCCCACAGAATCGAGACCAGCGGCCCGCCGCGGGCGACAAGGGCACGGATGGCGTGCTCCGTGACGGCCTCCCACCCCATTCCGCGGTGCGAGCCCGAGGCGCCGGGCCGCACCGTGAGCACTCTGTTGAGCAGGAGCACACCCGAGCGGGACCACGCAGTGAGATCGCCGTGCGCGGGCGGCTCGATACCGAGATCGTCACGCAGCTCGCGGTAGATGTTCTGCAGGCTGCGCGGAACGGGCCGCACCGCACGATCGACCGAGAACGCGAGCCCCACCGCATGACCCGGGGTCGGGTACGGATCCTGCCCGACGATGAGCACGCGCACCTCGGCAAAGGGCTGGGTGAAGGCCCGCAGCACGTTCGCGCCCGCAGGAAGATAGCTGCGCCCCGCGGCGACCTCAGCCCTCAGGATGTCACCGAGAGCAGCAATATTCGCCGCGACGGGTTCCAGGGCCTCAGCCCAGCCCGGATCGACGAGTTCGCTGAGAGGCTTTCGCTCCGGCATGTCCCGAGCTTAGGGGGCGCGCCGAAGCCCTGCCAGCCGATAGCATCCCCATCATGATGTCAGCACTGCGCGGTAGGTCAGGGGCGGTCACCGCCAGCCTGATCGGGTTCCTGTTCTTCGTCGAGGTCGTGAGCGGCATCCTCCAGGGGTTCTACGTTCCCCTCATCCCCGACCTCGTTCGCTACCTCGAGATAGCGGACGCCGACTTCAACATCTTCGAGGGCGCGCAGCTGCTGCTGTCGGCACTCGTCGTGCCGCTGCTCGCCAAGCTCGGCGACATGTACGGGCACAAGAAGATCCTGCTCGTCTCGACCGTGCTCACGGCGGGAGCGACCTGGTGGCTCGCGTTCGCGGGAGACTTCACGAGCTTTCTCGTCGCGTGGACCCTCCAGGCCTTCTACGTCGTGTGGCTGCCGCTCGAGATCGCCCTCATCTTCGACAAGGGCCGCCGCAGCGGTTACGCCGCCTCGGCGACCCGCAAGGCGGCCGGCCTGCTCATCGTCGGCCTCGAAGCCGGTGCGATCGCCGGCGCACTCGGCAGCTCCGTCGTCTTCGACGCCTTCGGCGGCGAAGACGCGCTCGCCACCTCGGTGAGCCCGACCCTCATGGTGCCCGCGGTCGCCGTCACCATCGTGTTCTTCGTCATCCTGTTCGGTGTGCCGGAATCCGATCCGCTCCCGAACCGGAGTCTCGACTGGGTCGGCTTCTCCATCCTCACGATCGCTCTCCTGCTCATCACGAGCGGGCTCACCTTCCTCAAGTTCAACCCCGACGAGTGGTGGCCGTGGGCGCTCATGCTCGCCGGAATCCTCGCCTTCTGGCCCTTCGTCAGGTTCGAGCTGCGGCAGAAGGACCCGGCGATCGACATCCGGGTGCTGCGTCAACCGAACATGTGGCCGGTGCAGCTCACCGCCTTCCTCATCGGAATCAGCCTGCTCGGCGCTCAAGCCCCGCTCGCGACCTACGCCGGCACCGACTTCGCCGCGATCGTCGACGGCGAACCGCTCGGCTACGGCCTGGGGCTCAAGGCGGGAACGATCTCGATTCTGATCGGCCTCTACCTCATCTCGATGATCGTCGGGGCACTGCTGTTCCCGCTCGCCTCGAAGTGGCGCACCCCGCGATTCGCCCTCATCATCGCCTCGTTCTTCGTCGCCACCGGCTACCTGCTCTTCATCCCGTTCCACCTCGAGGTGTGGCAGGTGTTCGCCAACATGGTCATCGCCGGGCTCGGTGCCGGGGCTCTCGTCGGCGCCATGCCCGCCGCCGCCGCCGCGGCCGCGCCGCGTGGCCAGACCGGGATCGCCTCGGCGCTGACGAACACGACCAAGACGCTGGGCGGATCCTTCGCCTCGAGCGTCTTCGCCATCGTGCTCGCGATCGGCGCCGTGCAGATCACCGGCGGCATGGCGGGCAGCCTCTTCGGCTACTTCATGGTCTGGGGCATCTGCGGCGTCGGTGCGCTCGTCGCCGCGGTGCTGCTGTTCCTCGTGCCGAAGAACGCCTTTGCCGACGCTCCCGTCGACGACGACGAAGTGGTCGCCGCGATCTAGGGATGCGCCGAGGCTTCAGCGAGCTTCGGCTTCGGGGAGCCCTGGTGTCAGGAAAACCCTGGCGTCAGGAAAACTCTGGCGTCAGGTGAGCTTCGGCATCAGCGGAGCACGAACAACCTTGTGCGGTGCCGCCTGAGCGACGGGCTTGATCGTGATCAGGTCGAGGTTGACGTGGCCGGGCAGCTCGATCGCGTGCACGATCGTCTCGGCGATGTCGTCGGCGGTGAGCGGCGCTTCGACACCCGCATAGACCGCATCCGCTCGCGCCTGATCGCCGTCGAACCGAAGAAGCGAGAACTCGTCGGTCTTCACCATGCCCGGTGCGACCTCCACGACGCGAATGGGCTCACCCACGAGCTCGAGCCGCAGCACACCCACCATTCCCCGCGTCGCGAACTTGGATGCGTTGTAACCACCACCGCCCTCATAGGGAATGTGGCCCGCGATCGAGGTGACGGTGAGGATGTCGGCGTGGCCGGCATCCGCCGCCCCCGCCCGAAGCCTCGGCAGCACCGCCTTGATGACGCGGTGCACGGCGAGCACGTTCACGTCGAACATGCGCCGCCAGTCCTCCGTGTCGGCGGACTCGACGGGCGCGGCATCGAAGGCACCGCCCGCGTTGTTGACGAGGGCGTGAATCGGGCGGTCCGCAAGCGACGCAGCGAACGCGTCGACCTGGGCTTGATCGGTCAGGTCGGCCGTGAAGACCTCAGCTCCCGTTTCGGCGGCGAGCTGCGCGAGACGATCCGTGCGGCGAGCGACACCGATGACGTGCCAGCCCCGCTCACGGAAGAGCCGCACGGTCGCGGCACCGATTCCGCTGCTCGCGCCGGTCACTACGACGTTCTTCTTCACTGTATGGGTGTCCTCTCGGTGCCGTGTCTCGGTGCTGTCTCTCGGCGCTGCCTCTCGGCCTCGCCTCACAAGCTCTCGCTCCGCCCATTCTGCCCTTCGTTACACCATGTTTCACGTCGCGTTGAGTCGAGCCGAGGGCGTGCCTAGTCTCGAGGCAGCCGGGGAACGTCCTCCCCGCCAGAGATTTTCAAGGAGCACACCATGTCGGAGCAGGACTGGAAGTTCGAAACCAAGCAGATCCACTCGGGCGCCGCGCCCGACCCCACCACGAACGCCCGTGCGACCCCGATCTACCAGACGACCGCATACGTCTTCAACAATGCCGAGCACGCGAAGAACCTCTTCGCCCTCGCCGAGTTCGGCAACATCTACACCCGCATCCAGAACCCGACACAGGATGTCGTGGAGCAGCGCATCGCCGCCCTCGAGGGCGGCTCGGCGGCCCTCCTGCTCTCGTCGGGCCAGTCGGCGACGACGTTCGCCGTGCTCAACATCGCGCAGGCCGGTGACCACATCGTGTCGTCCTCGGCGATCTACGGCGGCACCTACAACCTCTTCAAGTACACCCTCGCCAAGCTCGGCATCGAGACGACCTTCGTCGAGAACCAGGACGACCCCGAGGAGTGGCTTCGCGCGGTGCGCCCCAACACCAAGCTCTTCTTCGGCGAGAGCATCGGCAACCCGAAGATCAACGTGCTCGACATCTCCTCCGTCGCCGCGGTCGCCCATGAGAGCGGTGTGCCGCTCATCGTCGACAACACGATCGCGACCCCGTACCTGATCCGCCCGTTCGAGCACGGTGCCGACATCGTCATCCACTCCGCCACGAAGTTCCTCGGCGGTCACGGAACCGTCATCGCCGGCGTCATCGTCGATGGTGGAAAGTTCGAGTGGTCGAAGAACGTCGAGAAGTTCCCCGGACTCACCGAGCCCGACCCCTCGTACCACGGTGCCAGCTACACGACCGTGCTCGGCGACGCGATCGCCTACATCATCAAGGCGCGGGTCCAGCTGCTTCGTGACATCGGATCGGCCGTCTCGCCCAACAGCGCGTTCCAGCTCATCCAGGGCATCGAGACGCTGAGCCTGCGAGTCGAGCGCCACGTGCAGAACGCGCAGGCCGTCGCCGAGTGGCTCAGCAAGCACCCCGAGGTGGCGACCGTGTACTACGCGGGCCTCCCCTCGAGCCCCTGGTACGAGGCGGGCAAGAAGTACGCCCCCAACGGAACCGGCGCGGTGCTCTCCTTCGAGCTCAAGGGCGGCCTCGACGCCGGCCGCGCGTTCGTCGACGCGCTCACCCTGCACAGCCACGTCGCGAACATCGGCGACGTGCGCAGCCTCGTCATCCACCCCGCATCGACGACCCACTCGCAGCTGACCCCCGAGCAGCAGCTCACCGCGGGTGTCACGCCGGGTCTCGTGCGGCTCTCGGTGGGCCTGGAGAACCTCGACGACATCCTCGCCGATCTCACCGCCGGCCTCGCCGCAGGAGCGAGTGCCACGGCAGCCGCCGCCTGATCAGCGAACCGCAGCGAACGGGGAGTGCGTAACATGCACTCCCCGTTTCGTCTGCCGCGAGACAATAGGCAGACCATGGATTGGCAGACCTCGGCAGACTCGGTGCCGTCAGAGATCGTCACCGAGTCACGCATTCGCTCCGTAGCGGGCAAACCCGCGGCGACGGGAGCCTGGCGCGAGGGCGACCCCGTCGGCAACCGGCAGTTCGCGAATGTGGGGGCACTCGAGCTCGAGTTCGGATCGCAGCTGCCCGCGGTTCGCGTCGCGTACGAGACCTGGGGTGAGCTGAATGCCGAGCGCACCAACGCCGTGCTCATTGCGCACGCACTCACCGGCGACTCGCACGTTGCCGGCCCCGCGGGCACAGGACACGCCACGAGCGGATGGTGGGGCGAGGTCGTCGGCTCCGGTCTCGCAATCGACACCGACACCTGGTTCGTCGTCGTCCCCAACATGCTCGGCGGCTGCCAGGGAACGACCGGACCCGCCTCGACCGCGCCCGACGGCTCAGAGTGGGGGGCGCGATTTCCGTTTCTCAGCATCCGTGACCAAGTGGATGCCCAGGCTCGCCTCGCGGACTCACTCGGCATCGAACGCTGGGCGGCCGTCATCGGCGGCTCGATGGGCGGAATGCACGCGCTCGAGTGGGCGGTCGGCTACCCCGAACGTGTCGCGCGCTGCGCCGTGCTCGCCGCGCCAGCGGTCAGCACTGCCGATCAGATCGCCCTCAACTCCGTGCAGCTCGAGGCGATTCGCATGGACCCCGGTTTCGCCGAGGGCGACTACTACGACGCACTCGACGGTGATGGTCCGCACCGCGGACTCGCGCTCGCGCGGCGCATGGCTCTGCTCAACTATCGGGCGCCCGAGGAGCTCAACGAACGATTCGAGCGGCGTTGGCAGAGCAAGATCAGCCCGCTCGGTTCGACCGGGCGTTTCGCGGTCGAAAGCTATCTCGACTTTCACGGCAACAGATTCTCGAGACGGTTCGACGCCAACAGTTACATCACCCTCGTCAACGCGATGAGTTCCCACGACATCGCGCGGGGCCGCGAGAGCGTTGCTCAGGCGCTCGGTCGCGTGAGCGCGCGCACTCTGGTGCTCGGCATCGACAGCGATCGACTTTTTCCCGTCGAAGACCAGCAACTCATCGCCCGTCACCTGCCCAATGGCATCGACGGTTCGGAGGCGGTTGTCGTCTCGAGCGAGTTCGGTCACGACGCCTTCCTCATCGAGCATGAGCTCGTCGGGCCGCACCTGCAGAGACTGCTGAGTCAATAGACACTCGACAATTGCTTATCGTTCAGTATGCTGGCGGAACGCTCCAAATTCGTCGCGCTGGAATGCCCCGAAACGAATGGCAGGCTGAATGCAGCAAGCTTCCGAGACGCCGAGCTCGAGAGTGCGCGTCGCCGTCGTCGACGACTTTCAGATGATCGTCGACGGACTCATCTCCCAACTGAGCGCACAGGGTGTCGACCTAGACATCGACGTCGTCATCTCCGCGACCAGCTGGGGCGAGCTCACCGGCCACCCCGAGTATCCCACCGACGTCACCGTGCTCGACCTCAACCTCGGTGACCAGATCCGCATCGAGACCAAGGTGCGGGCGCTCACCGCTGCGGGGAGCAGAGTCATTCTGATCAGCCGACACAGCTCCGCCCTCGGGATCGCTCGGGCACTCGACTCTGGAGCACTCGGATTCGTGCCCAAGAGCGCGCCCGCCGCAGAACTCATCGCGGCCGTGCGCGCCGTGGCGCGCGGCAATCGCTACGTCTCAGAGCTGTACGAGCCGCCCGCTCTCGACCTCAAGGCCGACGCTTCGCTGTCACTCGGCACGCAGGAGCACCGCGCCCTCGTGCTCTCGCCGAGGCCGCTCCATCACGTTCGTCGCCGTCGAACTCGACACGACCGAAACCGCGAAAGTCGTAAACCCGTGCGCGCTCAGAGAAATGTACCGCAGGGTGGGAATCAACCTCGGCTCGAAGACGCTCCTGCGTCGCTACGCCCTGCTCGAGGGCTGGATCGAGAGTGAGTAGCGCGCCGTAGCGTCGCGCGCTCTCCGCACGTACCCTGTGCTCATGCGCTGGAGCTTCGCACCCACCGCCGCGCTTCTCGTACTCGGCATCGCGGGGTGCACGGGTGTGCCGATGACACCCGCGCTCACCACGCTTCCCGAGGGCGTCTCGGTCGACGTCTACCAGACGCGCCTCGACTACAGCGAGCGACAACTCGAGATCTCGATCACCAACGAGAGCCAGACGGATGTCGTGATCACGCACCTGGAGTTCGCCTCCCCCGCCTTCGTCTCCGCGGTGTCCTACGGCCGACTCCCGACCACGATCGCCGCCGGTCGCACGATCGACTTTCGCGTGGATCTTGCGGCACCGGACTGCACGGCAAACGACCCCACCCCGACGGTGACGATCGAGTTCGACCAGCACGGTCAGGCGGGAACGGCGAACGTCGAGCCCGTCGATCGCCTCGGACAGCTGCCCAGGATCATGACCGCGGACTGTCTTGCGAGCGACGCAGCGCAGATCGCACGAATCGGGTTCGCCGACGTGCCGCTGGGTCGGACCTCCTTCGCCGGGCGCGACGTTGCGGAGCTCTATCTCGAGGTCGAGCCCACGGGGGCGGCCGGCTCGATCACCCTGCACGCCATCGAA
Organism: Cryobacterium sp.; assembly: GCA_019638935.1. Taxonomy (GTDB): domain Bacteria; phylum Actinomycetota; class Actinomycetes; order Actinomycetales; family Microbacteriaceae; genus Terrimesophilobacter. The sequence goes on along the minus strand of JAHBSW010000002.1, from coordinate 32,184 downwards.
GACACGGTGCTGCTGTTCGTGCTCGATCCGGCGACCGGCACGGCGATCGAGTCGATTCCGCTCGATCTCGAGATCGACGCGACGAGCGAGAAGAGGACGGTGACGGTCACGCTCGTTCCGTCGCGATGCGACCAGCACTCTGTGGCGGAGGACAAACGCGGCACCTTCTTTCCCGTGACGGTCACGACCCCGCGACGCGAGGGCACCCTTTTCATCGCCACGGGTGAGCGCCTGCGCGGAGAAATCTTTGACTTTCTCGCCGACTCGTGCGGCTGGGGCTAGCGCATCCGTCGGTGTCGCGCCCCGCAATTGGGGGTAGTCCGTGGAACCATGGGGGTGTGGAACCTATCGTCAAGGACCGCGAGCGCCTGCTCTATCGGTCGACGAGGGTTCTCGGGGTCTCCCTGACCATCGTCAGCATGATCGCCGTGAGCGTGCCGGGCGTCGTCGATCCCGTCGCACTCGCGGCGATAGTGCCACTCGCAGTCGTGCTCATCCTGAGTTTCATGCGGCTCGGCGAGAGCCGGTCGCTCTGGTGGCTCGCCCCTGGCCTGCTCAGCGGACTCGCGATCCTCGCTGTGCCGCACCTCCCCTTCACGGGAGAGCACGCCGCGAGCCTGCCCATCGCTCTCGTGCCGCTGGCCGGCGGGGCGCTGGCCGCCTTTGCGATCGTGCTCACCACCTCCGTGCCGCGCCTGCTCATTCTGGGGGTGTCGTTCGCGGCGACGGTCGTACTCACCGAGCTGCTCTCGCACGGTGACGCGCTGCTCTCCTCGGCGACCATCACCGTCGCCGCCGGCTGGATCACGCTGTCGTTCCTCGGAATCTGGCTCGCCGCGAGCATTCCCCGCGCGGTGCGGCGCATCTCGAGCATCGGGCGCGCCCATCGTGCTGAGCGGCAAGCGAGCGAGACCGAGGCGCAGCGCCGACAGGGGGCGCGACTTCTGCACGACACCGTGCTCGCGAGCCTCACCCTGCTCGCCCACTCGGGCGTCGGGGTAGCACCCGACGTGCTGCGCCAGCAGGCCGAGGAAGACGCCCGACTGCTGCGCCAGTTGCGGCTCGACACCGCGGCCGACCACGACGATGCCACCGCCGGAACCGTCACCACGACCGTCGACCCCCACATCACCACGCTCGAGATGGTCAAGCATCGCTTTGACCGCATCGGACTCGACGTGCACTGGCACGGCACCGGCCGGATCGACCTCGAGGCAGACGCGCTCGAAGCGTTTCTGCTCGCCCTCGCCGAGAGCCTCGAGAACGTGCGCCGCCACGCCAGCGTCGACGAAGCGCACGTGACGATAACGGACGACGAAACCACCGTGCGAGCGATGGTGACCGACTCGGGGGTCGGTTTCGACGTCACCGACGTCGACCCCGCCCGCATGGGGCTCCAGGAGTCGATCGTCGGACGGCTCGGCGAGGTGGGCGGCAAGGCACGCCTGTTCTCCTCGATCGGCTCGGGAACGACGGTCGTACTGGAGGTTCCCAAGTGACGGGGTACCAGCGTCCCGATGAGAACACCCTCGGTACGCCGATCGGCAAGCGCGGGCGCCCGCGGCCGCCGCAGTCACCCGCGGCGCGAGCGCTGCGACGCGCGGGCGCCAGCAGCTCCACTCTCGGCACGGGATATCTCGGAACCGGACTCGGCATCATCGCCGGTGTCGGCTCCGCCCTGCTCTTCGCCAGCTTTCTGGCCAACCTCGACAACCACAACAATCTCTTGCCCGTCTTCTTCGCCTGGCTGCTGCATGCAGTGGCGTTCGCGGTCGTGCTCATCACGATCTTCATCGTCGGTGAGCGCATGCCGCACTGGCTTTTTGCGGTGCTGCTCGCCGCGATCGCGGGCGTCATCGCGCTCGACTTCATCGCCATCTGGGGGCTCGACGACATCGGGGCGAATGCCTCGGCATCCGTCGCCGCCGCGCTCGCACTGCTCCTGGCCATGACGATGCGCAGAGCGGTCGAACTCGTCATCGCCAGCCTCGCCATTGTCGCCGCATTCGTCGTCGCCATCGTGGCGACGACGCCGCTCACCACCGAGGCGATCCCGGCCCAGCTCGCGACACTCGCAGCAGTGGGCGTTCCCCCGCTTTTCGGGTGCTGGCTCGTCGTGCGCTTCCGGCGGATGGTGCAGCTCGAACTCGATCGCGTGCTCGTGCAGTCGACCGTGTCGGCCCCACGCCTGGCCGTCGGGATGCTCGCCTCGGAAGAGCTCGCCCGCCTCGACCTCGCCGCCGAGGACCTCCTCGACTCCGTTGCCTCGGGCCGAGTAAAGCTGCCGCTCGACGCCAGGACCTCCTCGCGCGCCGCGAGCCTCGCAACCGAGCTGCGACTGCACCTCATCGAGGGCAGGCGCGAGACCTGGCTCTACCACGCTGTCACCGAGTCCGAGCAGTTGGGACGGGCGGTGTCGCTGAGCGACCCCGGCAGCCTCGCAGGACTGCTGGACGCTGACCAGCGCGACGGACTGCTGTCCGCCGTATGGCTGCTCATCAGTGACAAGGGCAAGACACTGCCACGGCTGCGACTCACCCTGGGTCCGATCGAGACGGGCGCAGCGGTCGCATCCTCCCCGAGGATGGGTCTACCGGTCGTCATCTCGACGAACGACTTGACCCGAAATCGCATCGACCCGGGCACATGGCACCAGTTGGAGCGCGTGGGTGAGGTAACGTCAACCACAAGCGACTCAACGCTAGCCATCAACATCCGTTGCGTCGTGGCCAATCCCGCAGAGCAATACCATGCTGAACAGACCGATCACCTCTAGGGAGGGAAGCTGTGACTACGGAAGACGCTCCCATTCGGCTCGCCATCGTCGACGACCACAGGATGCTGCTCGGTGCGCTCACCGAGTGGATCCGCAGCGCCGCGAGTGACATCGACATGGTCGCCGCGGTGACAACGTGGCCCGACCTGCTGACGCACCCCGAGTTTCCGGTCGACGTCGTGCTGCTCGACCTGGACCTCAAAGACGACCTCCCCGTTTCGCTCAAGATCTCCACGCTCAAGACCACCGGGGTCGCGACCGTGCTCATGAGCACCTACTCGGAGCCCAACGTCGTACGCGAAGCGCTGGCCGCGGGCGCACTCGGTTACCTCGTCAAGAGCGAAGAGGCCGAGATGATCGTCGAGGCGATCCGGGCCGCGAGAGAGGGCGAGTCTTTCATCTCGGCGGAACTCGATCTCGCCCTCAATGCGAACGACGTCGGGGGTTCTCCCCGGCTCAGCGCTCAGGAGCGACGCGTCATGGCCCTCTACGGCGGCGGAGAGCCCGTCAAGGCCGTCGCATACAAACTCGGCATCTCGGAGGAGACCGCGAAGAGCTACCTCAAGCGCATTCGCGAGAAGTACCGTGTCGCCGGAATCGACGTCGGCACGAAGGTCGCGCTGCGCAAGCGCGCCATTCAAGACGGCATCCTGCTGCAGACCGACTAGCGCAGCTCACCGACCTCCGCCGACTCCGCCGACTCCGCCGATGCGACCACGCCGAGCTGCTCGGGTTCCTCCACGCTGAGCCTCCACAGTCGCACCACGGCCCACGCGAGCACGACGAAGTACAGGGCGTTGCGAACGGTCACGACCATGAGCATGAGCGGATGCACTGTCAAGACGTATCCGTAGAGGTATGGATACATGACATGGGTGAGCACCGCGATGACGCCGACGAGCAGCGCAGGCACCGCGAACGACCACCCGCGACCGCGCCGATGCAGCACGAGGCCGAGGATCACGGGAACGGCGAGCCACGACACGAACTGCGGTGACCCCACCTTGTTGAAAGCGATGAGCGCCAGCACGAACGCCAGGCTGAGTGGTGCGAACAACTCCGTCGCCGTGGCACCGCCGCGCATCGCGAAGATCGCGAGTGCGATGAGGCCGAGCACGACGAGCACCTGCACTCCGGTCATGACGAGCGCGGTCTCGACGACACCGGGACCCTTCACCTGCCAGGTGAGAATCGCATTGTCGTAGTAGACGCTCGACGTGCGGTCGCCGCCGAACACGCGCCACAGCCAGAACGTGCTGACGGGGGCTTCGACCTGCAGCCCGCGACCCGTCTGCTGAGCGATGAACGACAGAACGTTGCCGCCCGAGCCGAGCAGCAGCGCGACGGCGATGATGACGGCGCTCGCTCCCAGTGCGGTCGCGAGGATGCGCCAGCGCTCCCTCGCGGCGATGATGAGCGCCCCCACGAGGGCCGCGGGCCACACCTTGATCCATGCGGCGATCGTCAGCACAACGGTCGCTGCCGCCGGATGCTTGACCACGAGCAGCGCTCCGATGATCGCGAGCGGCACGGTCACAGCATCGATGCGACCGAGGGCGATGGGTCCGAGCGCGAACAGGAAGGCCAGCCACCACCACGCCGCGCCGACGTTGCGGGCGGCACCCCGCCAACCGATGAGGGTTCCGAACGCCGCAGCATTGAGCACGGTCATGAGCACGAGCCACGACAGACCGTAGAGGTCGGGGCCTGCGGCGAGCGCGAGCAGCATCGGAACTATCGCGAGCACGGGATAGACCCACGCACTGTCGATTCCGACCCAGTAGCCGTTGCTCACGAGTTGGTCGACCCAGAACGTGTAGACGATGGTGACGTCGCCGAGAGGCAGACCGTATGCGGTGAGGTTGAGCCAGACGAGCAGAACGTGCACTGCGAAGAACGCGAGCCACAGTGTTGCTGGATGACGCAGTGCCGGCGGGAAGTGCAGGACCGTCTGAAAGCGCCCACCTGCCGGATGCCGCGGCGAATTCACGGCGGCATCGGGCGCAGTCATGGACTCAGCGTAGCCGCGCTGCCCCTGTCGGATCGCCCACAACCGCGGCCTAGGATTGAGCAATGCCTGAAACCTCGCGCGGCACCAGCGCGTCCGTGAATCCCGTCGGCGTGTTCTCGCTCGAGTTCCTCTGGATCACGATCGGTTCCTGCGCCCTCGTCTTTCTCGGTGCCTTCGAATCGCTCGCCGTGACGACGATCATGCCGCTCGTGAGCCTCGACCTCGACGGGGCGAGCCTCTACGCGCTCGCCTTCGCCGGTCCTCTCGCGACCGGTGTGGTCGGAATGGTGATCGCGGGCAACTGGTCCGACCGGCGAGGTCCGCTCGCGCCGCTGTACGTCTCATCGGCGCTCTTCGCGCTGGGTCTTCTCATCGCGGGCCTTGCGACGACGATGCCCATGCTCGTCACCGGCCGGCTCGTGCAGGGCCTCGGAACCGGGGCGGTCACGGTGGCCCTCTACGTGATCGTGGCGCGCATCTACCCGGCGCGACTGCATCCGTCGATCTTCGCTGGCTTCGCCGCCGCGTGGGTCATACCCTCGCTCATCGGACCCTACTTCGCAGGGCTCATCGCGCAGTGGTTCTCGTGGCACTGGGTCTTTCTCGGCGTGGTCGGACTCGTCGTCGCCGCGACCGCCATGGTCGCGCCCGCCGTGCACGCCCGCCTCACTCGCGAGGGCGGCGACGGCAGCGCGCGCTGGGACCTCGGCCGAATGGCCTTCGCTGTTCTCGCGGCGCTGTCGGTGCTCGCACTGAGCCTTGTCGGTGAGATCGACGCCGAACCCCTCGTGCTGGTCGCACTCGCGCTCGGCGCGATCGCGGTCGCGCTCATCGCGGTGCGACCGCTCGTTCCCCCCGGCACCCTGAGCGCCCGGCGAGGATTGCCGAGCGTCATCCTGCTGCGCGGCGTCGCGGCGGCGTCGTTCTTCGGCGCTGAGGTGTACCTGCCGTACCTGTTCATCGAGGAGTACACGTTCGAGCCCGCGCTCGCCGGCCTCGCGCTCACGACGGCAGCGATCGCCTGGGCCGTGACCTCGTGGCTGCAGGGGCGCATGTCGACGACGCTGAGCAACCGCGCGAGCACGCTGATCGGAAGCGCACTCGTGCTGGCCGGCATCGTGCCCGTGCTCGTCACAGCGCTGTGGCACCTCGAACCCGCGGTCGCGATCGTGGGGTGGACATTCGCCGGAGCCGGCATGGGACTCATGTACCCGCGCATCAGCACGATGACACTTGCCTACTCGACGCCGACGAATCAGGGTTTCAACAGTTCGGCGATGTCGATCGGCGACTCGCTCGGTGGCGCTCTCTCCCTTGCACTGACCGGGCTCATTGCGATCGCGTTCGCCAGCGCGGGCTACTCTTTCGCCGCGGTCTTCGCGTTCACCGCTGTGCTCGCCGTCGCAGCGATCGCTGTCGCACCTCGCGTCGCTCCGAAGGGTGACTACCCTGGGCGACGGGCCGGTTGAGGACAGTTGATTTCGAGACGCGCGCGAGCGCGCTCCTCAATCAACAAGAGACTTGGTGGTTGAGGAGCGTGCGAAGCACGCGTCTCGAAACCACCACAGTGCCGAGACGCACTAGGCGTTCGCGCGCTCGAGCACGAGTTCGCGAACGCGCGCCGCATCCGCCTGGCCCTTCATGGCCTTCATGACGGCCCCGATCACGGCACCAGCGGCCTGCACCTTGCCGTCGCGAATCTTCTCGAGCACGTCGGGCTGAGCCGCAAGCGCTTCGTCGATGGCGGCGATGAGCAGGGTGTCGTCGCTGACCACCTTGAGGCCGCGCTTCTCGACGACCTCGGCCGGTGTTCCCTCGCCCGCGATGACCCCTTCGAGCACCTCGCGCGCAATGCGGTCGGTGATCTCACCGGCCTCGATGAGCGCGACGAGCGCGGCGACGTTGGCGGGGCTCACGAGCGATGCCGGATCGACCGAGGAGGCATTGGCGAGACGCGAGATCTCGCCCGTCCACCACTTGCGCGCCTGAGCGGGTGCGGCGCCGGCCGCGACCGTCTCCTCGAGCTCGACCAGCAGGCCGGCATTGGCGACATCCTGGAACTCGAGGTCGGTGAATCCCCACGCCTCCTTGAGGCGTCGGCGGTGCACCGCGGGTGCCTCGGGAAGGGCGGCCCGAAGCTGCTCGATGAGCTCGGCCGAGGGCTCGACCGGCAGCAGGTCGGGTTCGGGAAAGTAGCGGTAGTCGTCGGAGTCGCTCTTGGGGCGACCCGGGCTCGTCGTGCCGGTGTCCTCGTGCCAGTGCCGGGTCTCCTGGGTGATCGTTCCGCCCCGGTGCAGGATCGCGGCTTGCCGCTGGATCTCGTAGCGCACGGCGCGCTCGACCGAGCGCAGGGAGTTGACGTTCTTCGTCTCGGTGCGGGTTCCCAGCTTCCCCGAGCCGCGCGGGCTCAGCGACACGTTGGCGTCGCAGCGCAGGTTCCCGCGCTCCATGCGGGCCTCCGAGATGCCCAGCGCGAGCACGATGTCGCGAATCGCGGCGACGTAGGCCTTGGCGAGCTCGGGAGCATCGTGCTCGGCGCCCGTGATCATCTTGGTGACGACCTCGACGAGCGGAACGCCCGCGCGGTTGTAGTCGACGAGTGAGTACTCCGCGCCCTGGATGCGGCCGGTCGCGCCGCCGACGTGGGTGAGCTTGCCGGCATCCTCCTCCATGTGCGCACGCTCGATTCCGACTGTGACCGTTCGGCCGCTCGCGAGCTCGACCTCGACCGAGCCGTCGAACGCGATGGGCTCGTCGTACTGGCTGATCTGGTAGTTCTTGGAGAGGTCGGGATAGAAGTAGTTCTTGCGCGCGAAGCGGCTCGACGACGCGATCTGGCAGCCGAGCGCGAGGCCGAAGCTGATCGAGTAGCGCACAGCCTGCTCGTTGACGACAGGAAGCGACCCGGGAAGCCCCAGACACACCGGGGTGAGCAGCGTGTTGGGTTCGGCGTCGTGGAACTCGTTGTTGGCCGGGTTCGGTGCCGACGAGAACATCTTCGTGCGGGTGTTGAGCTCGACGTGCACCTCGAAGCCGAGCACGGGCTCGAAGAGCTCGAGGGCCTTGTCGAAGTCCATGAGGTCTGCCTTGGCCATCAGTCGCCCCCCTTCTTAGTCGAAATGGCATTCGATTCGGCCTCCGGATGCATCGGGCTCTGCCTCAAGATCGGCCCGCCCCATGAGCTCTCGAGCAGCGCTTCGAGCGCGGCGCCGACCCGGTAGAGCCGAGCATCCTCGCGGACCGGGGCCATGAACTGGATGCCCGTGGGCAGTCCGTCCTCCGGCGCCAGTCCCATGGGCAGGCCGATTCCGGGTACGCCCGCGAGGTTCGCCGGGATCGTCGCCACGTCGTTGAGGTACATGGCGAGCGGGTCGTCGATCTTCTCGCCGAACTTGAACGCCGTGGTGGGCGCCGCGGGCGAGACGAGAACGTCGACCTCGGCGAACGCGTCGGCGAAGTCGCGCTGGATGAGCGTGCGCACCTTCTGGGCGCTGCCGTAGTAGGCGTCGTAGTAGCCCGCCGACAGCGCGTAGGTGCCGAGGATGATGCGACGCTTGACCTCGGGGCCTAGACCTGCGCCACGGGTCGCCGCCATGACGTCCTCGACCGTCCCGCCACCGGGCGGATTGACGCGCAGGCCGAAGCGCACGCTGTCGAACTTCGCGAGATTGCTCGACGCCTCAGCAGGCAGGATGAGGTAGTAGGCGTCGATCGCGTACTCGAAGTGCGGGGCCGACACCTCGACGAGTTCCGCACCCGCCGCTTCCATGAGAGCGAGAGCCTCGGCGAAGCGCCCGCGCACCCCCGCCTGGAACCCCTCGCCGGAGAGCTGCTTGATGACTCCGACCTTGACGCCCTTGAGTGCGCCCTCCCGAGCACCGGCGCGCGCGGCATCCGCGAAACTGGGCCAGGCGTCGGTGAGCGAGGTCGAATCATGCGGGTCGTGGCCGCCGATGACATCGTGCAGCAGTGCGGCGTCGAGCACGCTGCGCGTCACGGGACCGACCTGGTCGAGGCTCGAGGCGAGCGCGATCGCGCCGTAGCGCGAGACCCCGCCGTAGGTGGGCTTCATGCCGACCGAACCGGTGACGGCGGCGGGCTGACGGATCGAGCCGCCCGTGTCGCTGCCGAGGGCGAGCGGGGCCTCGAACGCGCTCACCGCTGCGGCGCTGCCACCGCCGGAGCCGCCCGGGATGCGCTCGAGATCCCAGGGGTTGAGCGTCGGCCCGTAGGCCGAGAACTCGGTCGAGGAGCCCATCGCGAACTCGTCGAGGTTGGTCTTGCCGAGCGGAACGAGACGCGCCTCGCGAAGCCGCTTCACCACGGTCGCGTCATAGGGCGGCACCCAGCCCTCGAGAATCCTCGACCCCGCGGTCGAGGGCATGTCGTAGGTGCAGAGGATGTCCTTGATCGCGACGGGCACGCCCGCGAGAGGCGACATCGCTGCGCCCCCAGCACGGTCGCGGTCGACCGCCGCGGCAGCCTCGAGCGCCTCGGCGGAGACGTGCAGGAACGCGTGCAGCTCGCCGTCGACCGCGGCGATGCGGTCGAGGTGCGCCTGCGTGACCTCGACCGAGGAGACCTCTCCCCTGGCGAGGCGGTCGGCGAGAACGGATGCCGTGGCGCTGATCAGCTCGTGCGCGCTCACTGCTCCTCCCCCAGGATCGCCGACACCGCGAAGCGGGTGCCGTCGTGCTCGGGCGCCCCGGAGAGCGCCTGCTCGGTCGTGAGCGTCTCGCCGGGCTCATCGGCACGGAACACGTTGCTCATCGGCACCGGATGCGAGGTCGCGGGAACATCGGGCGTCGCCACCTCGCTCACCTTCGCGATGGAGTCGAGGATGACGCCGAGCTCACCGGTGAGCTTCTCGAGCTCGTCGGGGCTCAGTTCGATGCGGGCGAGGTTCGCGAGATGCGCGACCTGGGCGGAGTCGAGGGCTGCGGTTTCTGACACCACTCGATTCTATTCGAGCGCCGCCAGCCGCCCCGTCGCACGAACCATTCCACGGTTTGTGGCAGTTTCAGCCGAACATTCGGCTGAAACTGCCACAAACCGTTGATCAGTCGAGAGCGGCGGGGCCTTCCGTCACGAGCAGTGCGAACTGGGCCGCATCGATGACGCGCACGCCGAGCTCCTCCGCCTTCTGCAGCTTCGACCCCGCACCCGGTCCGGCAGCGACGAAGTCGGTCTTCTTCGAGACGCTCGAGGCGGCCTTACCGCCCGCTCTGATGATGGCCTCCTGCGCCCCGTCTCGCGTGAAGCCCTCGAGCGAGCCGGTCGCGACGACGGTGAGCCCGGCAAGCACCCCCTCGGCGTCACCGGCTTGGCCGGGACCGGGGTGACCCGGCGTCGCGAACTGCACGCCGGCATCCGCCCACCGCCGAACGATGTCGAGGTGCCAGTCGACCAGGAACCACTCGATGACGGCGTCGGCGATGATGCCCCCGACCCCGTCGACGGCGGCGAGCTCGTCGCGGGATGCCGCGCGAATCGCATCGAGCGAGCCGAACCAGTCGGCAAGCGCACGCGCCGCGACGGGGCCGACGTGGCGGATGTTGAGCGACACGAGCAGTCGCCACAGCGGCTTGGTCTTGGCCTTCTCGAGCTCGTCGAGCAGTTTGAGCGCCGCGGCAGAGGGATGCACGACCCGGTGCGACTTCGTGATCCCCGCCCTGCGCCGAGCGGCCGGGTCGAGACCCTCCGCTTCGGGCGGATACTCCTGCGTCACGCGCTGGAACGGTGTGCGCAGCTTGACCGTGCCGTCGTCCTCCTCCTTCGGCAGGCCGGTCTCGGCATCGCGCACGACGACCTCGATCGGGAGGAGGTCGTCGAGGGTGAGGCTGAAGAGCCCGGCCTCGGTGACGAGCGGCGGAACGGCAGGCACCTCGGGCTGGGTGAGGGCGGCAGCCGAGACCTCGCCGAGCACCTCGATATCGAGGGCTCCGCGACTGCCGATGTGCTCGACGCGGCCGCGCACCTGGGCGGGACAGCTCTTGGCGTTCGGGCAGCGCAGGTCGACGTCGCCCTCCTTCGAGGGCGCGAGGGGGGTGCCGCACTCGGGACAGGCAGCGGGCATGACGAACTCGCGCTCGGTGCCGTCGCGCAGCTCGACGACCGGGCCGAGCACCTCGGGGATCACGTCGCCCGCCTTGCGCAGCACGACGGTGTCGCCGATGAGCACGCCCTTCGCGCGCACGACGTCCTGGTTGTGCAGGGTCGCCTGCCGCACGGTCGAGCCGGCGACGTGAACCGGCTCCATGACGGCGAACGGGGTCGCGCGGCCCGTGCGTCCGACACTCACCACGATGTCGAGCAGTCGCGTGTTCACCTGCTCGGGCGGGTACTTGAACGCGATCGCCCAGCGCGGGGCACGGCTCGTCGCGCCCAGCTCGTCGTGCAGGGCGAGCTCGTCGACCTTGACCACGACGCCGTCGATCTCGTGCTCGACGCTGTTGCGATTGTCGCCGTAGTGGGTGATGTAGTCGGCAGCCCGTGTCGCGGTCTTCGCGACCTCGACGTGCGTGCTCGTCGGCAGCCCCCATGCCGCGAGCACGCCGTAGAGCTCCGACTGGGTCGCGACGGGCGGGCTCGGCCACGCGCCGACGCCGTGCACCAGCATCCGGAGTCGGCTGAGGCGGGCGTGCATGAGTTCCAGCGCGGCATCCGTCTTGCCCTCCTCCTTCTGGCGCAGGCTTCCGGATGCCGCGTTCCTGGGGTTCGCGAACACCCGCTCCCCCGCGGCGGCCTGCCGCTCGTTGAGCTCGCGGAACGCCTCGAGGGGAAAGAACACCTCGCCGCGCACCTCGACGAGCTCGGGGTGGCCGGTGCCGGCGAGACGGTCCGGGATGCCCGTGAGGTAGCGCACGTTCGCCGTGACATCCTCGCCGACGACGCCGTCGCCACGCGTGGCCGCGCTCGTGAGGCGACCACGCTCGTAGCGCAGGCTCAGGGCCAGACCGTCGATCTTGAGCTCGCAGAGGTAGCCGATCGAGCGGCCGGCGAGCCTCTCCGCGCGCTCCGCCCACGCGAGAAACTCCTCGACCGAGAAGACGTTGTCGAGGCTCAGCATGCGCTCGGCGTGGGGCACGGGGGCGAACAGGGTCGTCTGCGCGCGTCCGCCGACGGTCTGAGTCGGGCTGTCCTGACCCTGCAGCTCCGGGAACGCGTGCTCGAGCTCTTCGAGGCGGCGAAGCATCCGGTCGTACTCCGCGTCGTCGACAAGCACCTCGTTGCGCTCGTAGTAGGCGTCACGCAGTTCGAGGATGCGCGTCGTCAACTCATCGGCCTCAGCCTTCGCGGTCTCGAGGGTGGGGGCTTCGAGTTCAGGGTTCGGGGCCACGGTCACAGTTTACGAGCCGCCGCTGACTGTCGGCACTTGGTGGTTGAGGAGATCGCCGCAGGCGATCGTCTCGAAACCACCGTCTGAGAGCGTTGGTTTCGAGACGCGTGCTTCGCACGCTCCTCAATCAACAAGCACCTAGCAGGTGCCTTTGATCGCGAGGGTCTCGTTCGAGAAGATCGCACCGTCGGCGCCGAGCCCGATGACGAGTTGGGTGCCGGAGACCGCAACGCTCTCGAGCGCGAGCACGGCGGGCAGCTGATCGGCGACGCAGATCGCCCCGACCTGCATGAGCGACTGCGCCGCGTTGCGGTAGGCGTCCGCGAACGCTTCGGCGGAGAGTTTGTTGCCGTTGACCTCGAAGCTGGTGGGAGTGAAGGCGATGCTTCCGTCGGCGACGAACGGCTCGAGCCCGATACCGACATCGAAGACGAGCTCGGGCGTGATCGTGATGCCGAAGATCACGAGTCCGGGGATCGTGATCGTCGTTCCGAGCAGCACCTCGGGCTCGACGAGCGTGACGCTCGTGACGGTGGCGTTGGTCACACTCGACGCGATGCGGCTGACCAGCTCCTCGTCGACGCGCACCTCGGCGAACACGCGCTCGAAGGGCATCGTCGTGTCGAACGGCACCCCTGTCGCGGTCAGCACGACGTCGCCCTCGAGCTCACCCAGGGTGACGCCCTCGGTCGTCACGGTGACGCTGTCGAGGTGCTGGTTCACGAGTTGCAGGATCAGCGGCGCACCCCCGATATCGACGGCGACCGGATGCTGGGGGTCGAGCTGCAGCATCGCCTGTGCACGGTCGGCGACGAAGAGTGCGACGCGGTCGCGGCCCAGGTTCTCCATGACGATCGCGCCCACGATGAGCAGACTCCAACTGAGCACGAAGGAGAGAGCGACCACCCAGATCACTCGGAAGGTGACCGCGCGTTCACCGAGAGGAGGCTTCTGCTTCTGCGCGTCGGCATCCGTTTTCGCCGCCGGCGCGACGGCGTTCGGTGACGTTCTCTCGGCCGACCTGACCTGCACGGGCACGGCCTTCCCGGCGTCGAGGTCTGCCGCGACGACGCTCTCGTTGTCGGGTGCTGTCTTGCCGCGCCTGGCCATGAGGTCACATCCGTTCTGGTGCGGAGACTCCGAGAAGATACAGACCGTTGCGCAGCACCTGACCGGCCGCGTCGTTCAGCCACAGGCGAGTGCGATGAACCTGGGCCACCGGGTCGTCGCCCAGCGGCGTCACGCGGCAGTTGTCGTACCAGCGGTGGTAGGCGCCCGCGAGCTCCTCGAGGTAGCGCGCGACGCGGTGCGGTTCGCGCAGGCTGGCCGCGTGGGCGACGATGCGGGGGAACTCGGCGAGCAGCCCGAGCAGCACCGATTCGGTCTCGTGGTCGAGCAGTTCTGGCTCGAAGGCGCTGCGGTCGACGCCGGAGGCGGCGGCGTTGCGTGCCACCTGATGGGTGCGCGCGTGGGCGTACTGCACGTAGAAGACGGGGTTGTCGTTGGTCTTCTTGCGCAGCAGCTCGGGGTCGAGCGTGAGCGGCGAGTCGGCGGGATAGCGGCCGAGCGAGTAGCGCAGGGCGTCCGTGCCGATCCAGTCGCGCAGGTCGTCGAGCTCGATGATGTTGCCCGCGCGCTTCGAGAGCCGGGCGCCGTTGACGCTGACGAGCTGCCCGATGAGCACCTCGATGTCGTGCTCGGGGTCGTCGCCCGCGGCCCCGGCGAGCGCCTTGAGGCGGTGCACGTAGCCGTGGTGGTCGGCACCGAGCAGGTAGATCTTGTGGGCGAAGCCGCGGTCGCCCTTGTCGAGGTAGTAGGCGGCATCCGACGCGAAGTAGGTGTAGACGCCGTTGCTGCGCCGGATGACGCGGTCCTTGTCGTCGCCGAAGTCGGTCGTGCGCACCCAGACGGCGCCATCCTCGTCGAAGACGTGGCCCTGCGCGCGCAGGCGGTCGATGGCGCGCTCGACCGCGCTGACGCCGCCGTTGGCCGTCTCGTGCAGGGTGCGCTCCGAGAACCACACGTCGAAGTGCACGTTGAACTTCTCGAGCGACTCGCGGATGTCGGCCAGCTGCAGCTGGTAGCCGGTCTCCCTCGCGAGGGCGAGCGCGGCATCCTGAGCCTGATCGAGAATGTCGGGGTGCGCCTCGAGCACGCGCTTCGCGAGGTCGTCGATGTAGGCGCCGGGGTAGCCGTTCTCGGGCGTCGGCTCGCCGCGGAGTGCTGCGTAGACGCTCGCGCCGAAGTTGTCCATCTGGTTGCCGGCGTCGTTGATGTAGAACTCGCTGACCATCTGAGCGCCCGACGCGGTGAGCACCCGCGCGATCGAGTCGCCGAGCGCCGCCCAGCGGGTGTGGCCGATGTGCAGCGGGCCGGTCGGGTTGGCCGAGACGAACTCGAGGTTGATCGACTGCCCCGCGAGGGAGTCGTTGTGGCCATAGCTCTCGCCCTGCTCCACGATCGACTTCGCGAGCGCGCCGGCGGCGGCGGCGCCGAGGGTGATGTTGATGAAACCGGGGCCGGCCACGTCGACGCGCTCGACGCCGTCAAGACTCAGGATGCGGTCGGCAAGCTCGGTGGCGAGCTCGCGCGGGTTGACCCCGAGCGGCCTTGCGAGGGCGAGCGCCACATTGGAGGCCCAGTCTCCGTGGTCGCGGTTCTTGGGGCGCTCGAGCCCCACAGCATCGGGGACTGTGGAGGCGTCGCCCCCGCGCTCCGCGACAACCGCCGTCACGAGTGCGTGGAGGGCTGCGGCAAGAGCGTCGGGCGTCATCCCACCGATTCTAGTTGGCACCGCCTCGCGCCCTCCCACACCCCCTTCCCGGCTCAGACACCCACCTGTTTCTGGGTGCAGGAGCCGGGAAGTGGGTGTGCGAGCGCTACTGCTCGTCAGACGTCTCGTCGACAGCGGGCGGAATCTCGCAGGTCTGCACGAGCGCATCGGCACCGACGAGCGGGCGGGCCCGCTCGAAGGGAAGTTGCGGCAGCTGCTCTTTGCCCTGCCCGAGGCCGAACTGCGGGGCTAGGGAGTAGAGCGGGAAGACGTTCCAGTCGGTCGAGCCGAACTCGCTCGCCGGCGGCACGAGTCGGCTGCCGTCGCTGGTGTAATGCCCCCATGACATCTCTCCCACGCGTTCACCGAGTACCGTCAGCGGCTCGCCCGTCTCGGTATAGAGCTGCACGAACTGCAGCGGCTGGCCGGCCGCGTCGTAGGCGAAGATGTTGCTGATCTGTCGGCCGTCGTACCAGAGCCCGTAGCTGAGCGGCGATTCACTGGAGTCTGTCGGCAGCGGCGAGAACGATCCAGCGAGGGCGGCGATGGTCAGGATGGCGGTGGCAACCGCGGCGATCAGATTGCTGATGGGCGGCATGGCTCTCAGCCGTGGCGGCAGCCAGCGGCCGCGCCCCCACTGAACGCTGATGACTACGGCACCGACGAGAATCAGTTGACCGCCGACGTTGTCGGGAATGACCCCGTAATAGTGCGAGAAGAACTTCGCGAAGAGCGTGAAGATCAGCCAGCCTCGCAGCACCCACCACAGTGGTCGCAGTGAGAGGAGGAAGTCGAGGAGACCGGCGCCGAATTTCGACGACCGGATGTGACGCACAGCACCTGCGCGCCAGTCCGCGATCGAGGCGGCTACCGAGATTCGAGGCGATTGGCGCGGGGGCAGGCCCGCCGAGGCTCGCAGCTCACTCGCGTAATCGCGTGCGTCGCCCGGCTCAAACGCTCCGGAGCGGTCGACCGCCCCCTCGGCAAGGTCGGCCTCGAGTCCGTCGGTGAGGTCTTCGATCTGCTCCGCGGTGAGATCATCGAGCTGCTCCCGCACCGCTGCGGCAAAGGCCGCGACGCTCTCCCCCAGCTGAATAGTTGCGTTCACTTCTTCTCCCCCTTCGTGGTCGTTGTGGCTTGTCTTGTCGTGTCTGTGCCGAGAACCGCGGTCATCGCCCCGGCGAACTCGGCCCAGGCGGCGCGTTGCTGGCCGAGTGATTCGACTCCGCTCGGTGTGATCGCGTAGTACTTGCGATGCGGCCCGTCGTCGGACGGCACGACGTAGCTCGACAGCGCCCCCGCCGCGTAGAGCCGCCGGAGGGTGCCGTAGACGGAGGCGTCGCCCACCTCGCCGAGCCCCGCCGTGCGCAGGCGGCGCACGATGTCGTAGCCGTAGCCGTCCTCGTCGCGCACGACCGCGAGCACCGCGGCGTCGAGTACTCCTTTGAGCAGTTGCGTCGTATCCACCGTCGCCCTTCCGTCGGTTGGTCTGGGCAGCATCCGGATGTTCAGCTGCTGCATTTCGCACACTACCACGTATTGCGTATTAGTTGACTGTGTCGACACGCGGAGTTCGTGGAACCCGCGACTGGTATCGTTGTATCGCCCTGGCCCCCATAGCTCAGGGGATAGAGCGTCTGCCTCCGGAGCAGAAGGCCGCAGGTTCAAATCCTGCTGGGGGCACGCGTGTCAGCGAAGGCCCTTTCGGGCCTTCGCGCGCGTGCCCCCGCCGCCCTCTGGGCGACGGGCGTCAACGTTAAGCGCCAGGTTCGTCGCGCGACAGTGCCCGCGTCGCCCTCCGGGCGACGCGCACAACACTCAGTTCGGCGGCCATTTCTGGGCGTTGCACGAAAGTGCCCCGGTTCCCGTCCCGGGTGCCGGCATCAGTTCAAGCCCAACACGTCTGTGGTCATCTGCTCCTCCACAGCAAGGTGCTACCATGTAGCACATGGAAAGGGTGGGGATTCGGGAGCTTCGGCAGCACGCGAGCCGCTACATTGACCGCGTGAAGTCGGGCGAGTCCTTTGAGGTCACCGAGCGCGGTGTGCCGGTTGCAATGCTGTCCCCCGCCACGCCCACCTCACTCCTCGACCGCCTCATCGCGGAAGGCGCAGTAGTGCCGGGCATCGGCGGCGTGAGCACGTGGCTGGAGGAGCATCCGCCGCAGAAGCACGCATCACAGCAGTCGCTGAGCGAGATCCTCGACGAGTTGCGCGAGGAGCGCCTCTAGTGCACTTCTTCGACTCGTCGGCGCTCGCCAAGCTCATCCTTGACGAAGCGGAGTCCCCGGCGATCGCCGCATATCTCACGAAGACGGCGACGATCGTGGCAAGCGACCTCGCCAGGGCCGAATTGACTCGCGCGGTGCGGCGAAGTGCCGTCGATCGACTGCCGCGAGTCACCGCACTCTTCGAGCGCCTCCACCTCGTCCCGGTGACCGGCAGCATCCTGACCTCCGCAGGGCGATTGCTGCCACCAGGCCTTCGCACTCTCGACGCAATTCACTTGGCAAGCGCGCTCCTGCTGCAGGGCGATCTCCAGGCGTTCGTCACCTACGACCAGCGCCAGCGGGATGCCGCCATCCAGCTGGGCCTGCTCGTCAACTCGCCCTCGTGACCTCCGCCACCTAGGGCAGCCGCCGGGTCGCATCCTGCACCTCGCCGACGAGCTCTTCGATGATGTCCTCGAGAAAGAGCACGCCGCGGGGGCTGCCGTTCTCCTCGAACACCGTGGCGAGGTGCACTCCCGATCGGCGCATGGCGGTGAGAGCGTCTTCGAGCTCGGTGTTCTCGAAGATCGACACCAGCCGACGGATGCGTTTGACCGGCACGGGTGCGCTCACCTCGTCGGAATCGTCGAGGTCGATGACGTCCTTCAGGTGCAGGTAGCCGGTGGGCGCGCCCTCGTCATCGATGATCACGTAGCGCGAGAATCCGTGCTGCGCGACCGCCCGCGCGACCTGCTCGGGGGTGACTCCCTCGTCGAGGCTCACGATCTTGTCGAGCGGGATCGCGACATCCTGAGCCTTCTTCTCGCTGAATTCGAACGCCGCGGTGAGGGCGCCCGAGTCGTCCCTGAGCACGCCGGCCTTCTGCGACTGCGCGACGATGTTCGCGACCTCGTCGATGGTGAAGGCGCTCGTCGCCTCCGACTTGGGGGTCACGCCGAAGAGTCGCAGCACCCCGTTGGCTGTGGCGTTGAGCGCGATGATGACGGGTCCGAACGCCTTCGCCACGAGCACGAGCGGCGGCGCGAGCACCAGCGCGGCCCGGTCGGGTATCGAGAACGCGATGTTCTTGGGCACCATCTCGCCGAACACGACGTGCAGGTAGGAGACGAGCACGAGCGCGATCACGAACGCGATGGTCGCGATGACCTCGACGGGCCAGCCGGTGAGCAGCAGGGGAATCTCGAGCAGGTGGTGGATCGCCGGCTCGGAGACGTTGAGGATCAGCAGCGAGCACACCGTGATGCCGAGCTGGCTCGTGGCGAGCATGAGGGTCGCGTGCTCCATCGCGAACAGCGTCGTCTTCGCGCGACGGTTGCCCGCCTCGGCCAAAGGCTCGATCTGCGAGCGGCGCGCGGAGATGACCGCGAACTCGGCACCCACGAAGAAGGCGTTGAGCACGAGCAGAATGCCGAGCCACGCGATTCCCCACCAGTCGGTCACGAGGCGTCACCTGCTTCGGCGGTCTCCGCGTCGTCGGGAGCGGGGGTGAACCGGATGCGATCGATGCGGCGACCGTCCATCCGCACCACCTGGAAGGTGCCGGCGGTGGTCGGCCCCGCGCTCTCGACCCCGGCGGTGCCGATCACGACGGTGTCCCCGACGACGGGAACCCTGCCGAGCTCGCTCATGATGAAGCCGGCCACGGTCTCGTAGGGACCGTGCTCAGGCACGTGCACCCCCGATCGCTCGAGCAGCTCATCGGGTCGCAGCATGCCCGGGAAGGTCACGCCCGTGCGGGTGCGGATGACGCCCGCGAGCGTGCGATCGTGCTCGTCGGCGACCTCGCCGACGAGCTCTTCGACGAGGTCTTCGAGGGTGACGACACCGGCGGTTCCGCCGTACTCGTCGACGACGACCGCCATCTGGTAGCCGCGACCGCGCAGCTCGCCGAGCAGGATGTCGAGCTTCATGGTCTCGGGAACCCGCAGCGCGTCGGACTTGAGCGCGCTCACGGGCACGTCGGCGCGACGGTCGCGGGGAACGGCGACGGCGTGCTTGACGTGCACGAGCCCGATCACGTCGTCGATGCCGTCGTCGATGACGGGAAAGCGCGAGTAGCCGGTCGCGCGAGCGAGCTCGATGACGGCCTGTGCCGACTCGGCCTTCTCGATGCTGGAGACCCGCGGGCGTGGCGTCATGACGTCATCGGCCGAGCGGCGCGAGAAGCTGAGGGTGCGCGACAGCAGTGTCGCGGTGTCGGCGTCGAGACTCCCCTCGCGCGCAGAGCGGTGCACGAGGGAGCGCAGCTCCTCGGCCGTGCGGGCCGAGGAGAGCTCCTCTTTCGGCTCGATGCCGACCGCGCGCAGGATGCCGTTGGCGGTCTCGTTGAGCAGCACGACGGCCGGGCGGAACACCCAGGTGAACGCGACCTGAAAGGGGATCACCAGCTTCGCCGTCGCCCGCGGCAGTGCGAGGGCGAAGTTCTTGGGCACGAGCTCGCCGATGATCATCGACAACAGGGTCGCGATGATGACCGCGAGCACGGAGCCGGAGATCGTCACGGCGGTCTCGCCGAGCCCCAGTGCGGTGAGCCAGGGGCGCAGCATGCTGCTGAACGACGGCTCGAGGGTGTAGCCCGCGAGCAGGGTGGTCAGCGTGATGCCGAGCTGCGCGCTGGAGAGGTGCGTCGACGTGCGCTTGAGCGCGCCGATCGTGAGCGAGAGGTTCTTCTCGCCCTTCGCGCGTCGCGATTCGAGCTCGGAGCGATCGAGGTTGACGAGGGCGAACTCCGACGCGACGAAAAGGCCGGTGCCGACCGTGAGGATGAGGCCGATGCCCAGCAAGACGAGGTCATGCACGGGGAGCACCGGCCCAGGGACTATGGTGGTCGTCCATTATTCGAGCAAGTATAGCTGTGAGCGGCTGGCAACGCGCTCCCTCGACGCTGGTTTCGAGAGGCGCCGCTGCGCGGCGCTCCTCAACCACCAAGCACTACCACGAGACCGGAAGCGCCTTGCCCTCCTCGTAGCCCGCGGCCGACTGCACCCCGACCACCGACTTCTCCGCGAACTCGGCGAGATCGTGCGCGCCGGCGTAGCTCAGGGAGGAGCGCAGGCCCGACGTGATCATGTCGAGAAGATCCTCGACGCTCGGACGCAGCGGGTCGAGGTAGATCTTCGACGACGAGATGCCCTCGGCGAAGAGCGTGCGCCGCGCGAGCTCATAGGGGTCCAGGCGCTCGAATCGCTCGCGCACCGCCTTGGTCGACGCCATCCCCCAACTCTCCTTGTAGAGGCGGCCATCGGCATCCTGAACCATGTCACCGGGAGACTCGACCGTGCCGGCGAACCACGATCCCACCATGACGGATGCCGCGCCCGCCGCAAGCGCGAGCGCGACATCGCGCGGATAGCGAACGCCGCCGTCGGCCCACACCGCGACGCCCGCTTCGGCGGCAGCGGCCGCGGTGTCGAGCACGGCAGAGAACTGCGGACGGCCGACCGCCGTCATCATGCGCGTCGTGCACATGGCGCCCGGTCCGACGCCGACCTTGATGATGTTCGCGCCCGCGTCCGCGAAGTCGCGCACCGCCTCGGGGGTGACGACGTTGCCCGCGACGACGGGCACCCCCAGGCCGAGCTTCGCGACGGTGTCGATCGCGCGGATCATGCGCTCCTGGTGGCCATGCGCGGTGTCGAGCACGAGCACGTCGACACCCGCGGCCACGAGCGCACGAGCCTTTGCCTCGAGATCGCCGTTGATGCCGACCGCGGCGGCGACCGCGAGACGACGGTCGCCGTCGACATGGGGTGCGTAGATCGTCGAGCGCAGCGCACTCGTTCGGCTCAGGGTGCCGACGACGGCGCCGTGACGCAGCACGGGGACGAACTCGCTGTCGGCCGCCACCATGAGGTCGAAGGCGGTGCGAGCATCGGTCACGTCGTCGGCGTCGATGCCGGGGTGACCGGGGCTGGGGTGCGCCGCACCGCACAACAGGTCGCCGAGTCGGGCATCGGGGTGGGCGACCGCGAGCTCGGAGGCGTCGATCGACCCCGCGAACGCGCCCTCGGCGTCCACGATGACGACACCGTGACCCGCCGCCACGGGCACACGAGAGAGAGCGTCACGCACCGGCCGCTCGGCCGCGAGGGTGATGGGCGAGTGCCAGTCGACCGGCTGCTCCTTGATCCAGCGGATCGCGGCATCCAACTCCTGAAGCGGCAGGTCCTGGGGCAGAACGCCGAGGCCGCCGCGGCGGGCGATCGTCGCCGCCATGAGCGACCCCGTCACCGAGTTCATATTCGACGAGACGATGGGGATGCTTGCGCCCGTTCCGTCGTTCGGCGCGATCGAGACGTCCAGTCGGCTCACGACCTCGGAGCGACCGGGGACGAGGAAAACGTCGGAGTACGCGAGGTCGTGCGATGGGGGCGTCTCAAGAAAGCGCATACTTTCACGTTAGACGCTCGGACCGAGGGTCGGCAGACCGATCACATACCTATTAAGCTTGGGAGTTGGCGACCGAGTGACATCGCCATTGGGGCAACCTCTCCCGCAGTTCCACTAACTACCGAGATTGGGTGGTCGGCTGTGTCAAGCCAAGACTCCGATTTGTCAACCAGCGGCGCCGGGGCCGACGAGTTTGGGGCCAACGAGTGGCTCGTCGACGAGATGTACACACGGTACCTCGCCGACAAGAGCTCCGTCGACAAGTCGTGGTGGCCCATTCTCGAGAAGTACCAGCAGGTCGAGGGTGACATCGACGGCAACGTGGACAGCGAGCCTCCTGCTGCCCCCGCCGCGGCGAAGGCTCCGGATGCCGCGGCCGAACCCACCGCGCCCGCCGCCGCTCCTTCGCCCGCCCCCACGGCTGCCGCCCCCACCGCTGGCCCGCCCACGGGGCCGATCACGGTCGTTCCCGGCACCCAGCCCATCGCCAAGACGACCTCGGTGCAGGCCCAGCCTCAGCCGATCCCCGCGGAGGCGCCGAGCACCGCGCCGGAGGCGGAGGTCGCCGACGACGAGCCCCAGGACGTCGTCTCTCCCCTGCGCGGCATGTCGAAGGCTCTCGCCGCGAACATGGATGCGAGTCTGCAGGTTCCGACCGCGACGAGTGTTCGCACCATTCCCGCGAAGCTCATGATCGACAACCGGATCGTCATCAACAACCACCTCAAGCGCGCGCGCGGCGGCAAGGTGTCGTTCACGCACCTCATCGCGTGGGCGATGGTTCAGACGGTCAAGGAGTTCCCGAGCCAGAACGTCTACTACGACGAGGTCGACGGCAAGCCGAGCGTGGTGCAGCCGGCGCACGTGAACCTGGGCATCGCCATCGACCTGCCCAAGCCCGACGGAACGCGTTCGCTGGTGGTGCCGAGCATCAAGCGCGCCGACACCATGGGTTTCGCTGACTTTCTCGCCGCGTACGAGGCTCTCGTTGCGAAGGCGCGAGACAACAAGCTCGGCGCGGATGACTACGCCGGCACGACACTATCGCTCACCAACCCGGGCGGCATCGGCACCGAGCACTCGGTACCCCGCCTCATGAAGGGCCAGGGCTGCATCATCGGCGCCGGCGCCCTCGAGTACCCGGCGGAGTTCCAGGGCATGTCGCCGACGACCCTCGCGGAGATGGCGATCGGCAAGACGATCACCCTCACCTCGACGTATGACCACCGCGTCATCCAGGGTGCGGGCTCGGGCGAGTACCTCAAGAAGGTGCACGAGCTGCTCATCGGCGAGCGCAGCTTCTATGAGGACATCTTCGCCGCGCTGCGCATCCCCTACGAGCCGATCCGCTGGGCCCCCGACATCCACGTCGACACCGCCGATGCCGTCGACAAGACGGCCCGAGTGCAGGAGCTCATCAACGCCTACCGCGTGCGCGGCCACCTCATGGCCGACATCGATCCGCTCGAGTACCAGCAGCGCAGCCACCCCGACCTCGACATCGCCAGCCACGGGCTGAGCTTCTGGGATCTCGACCGCGAGTTCGTCGTCGGCGGCTTCGGCGGCCGCCGCACAGCCAAGCTTCGCGATGTGCTCGGGATGCTGCGCGACGCGTACTGCCGCACCACGGGCATCGAGTACATGCACATCCAGGACCCGGCCGAGCGCCGGTGGATCCAGGATCGCGTCGAGCAGCCCTACACGAAACCCACCCGCGATGAGCAGATGCGCATCCTCTCGAAGCTCAACGAGGCGGAGGCGTTCGAGACGTTCCTGCAGACGAAGTACGTCGGCCAGAAGCGCTTCAGCCTCGAGGGCAGCGAGTCGACCATCGCCCTGCTCGACGGCATCCTGCAGGAGGCTGCGGAGGCGAACCTCGAAGAGGTCGCCATCGGCATGGCGCACCGCGGCCGCCTCAACGTGCTCACGAACATCGCGGGCAAGACCTACGGCCAGATCTTCCAGGAGTTCGAGGGCACGCAGGATCCCCGCACCGTGCAGGGCTCGGGCGACGTCAAGTACCACCTCGGCACGGAGGGCACGTTCACGAGCCTCAAGGGCGAGCAGATTCCTGTCTCCCTCGCGGCGAACCCCTCCCACCTCGAGGCCGTCGACGGCGTGCTGTCGGGCATCGTCCGCGCGAAGCAGGATCGCAAGCCCATCGGCACGTTCCGCGTGCTGCCCATCCTCATCCACGGTGATGCGGCCATGGCCGGGCAGGGCGTTGTGGTCGAGCTGCTCCAGATGTCGCAGCTGCGCGGCTACCGCGTGGGCGGAACGATCCACATCGTGGTCAACAACCAGGTCGGCTTCACGACCCCGCCGAAGGAGGGTCGCACCTCGGTCTACTCGACCGATGTCGCCAAGACGATTCAGGCGCCGATCTTCCACGTGAACGGCGACGACCCCGAGGCCGTGCTGCGTGTGGCGGAGCTGGCGTTCCAGTTCCGTCAGGAGTTCCACAAGGATGTCGTGATCGACATCATCAGCTTCCGCCGCCGCGGTCACAACGAGGGCGACGACCCCTCGATGACGCAGCCGCTCATGTACAACCTGATCGAGGCGAAGCGCAGCGTGCGCACTCTCTACGCGGAGGCTCTCGTCGGTCGTGGTGACATCTCGCAGGAGGAGTACGACGCCGCGCACGCCGACTTCCAGGATCGCCTCGAGCGCGCCTTCGCCGAGACCCACGCGGCGCAGACCGGCTCGATGCCCGTCATCGTGCCGACGGATGCCGGGGCTCCCGATCCCGAGACGCTCGCCGGCGAGCCCGAGACCACCGGTGTCGACACCTCGGTCATCCAGGCGATCGGCGACGCCCACCAGAACGCGCCAGCGGGATTCACCGTTCACGCCAAGGTGAAGCTCGCTCTCGACAAGCGTGTCGAGATGAGCCGCAACGGAGGAATCGACTGGGCATTCGGCGAGCTGCTCGCGCTCGGCTCGCTGCTGCTCGAGGGCACTCCCGTGCGCATGGCGGGCCAGGACACGCGTCGCGGAACCTTCGTTCAGCGTCACGCGGTCGTGCACGACCGCGCCAATGGCCAGGAGTGGCTGCCGCTGGCGAACCTCAGCGAGAAGCAGGCTCGACTGTGGATCTACGACTCGCTGCTGAGCGAGTACGCCGCGATGGGCTTCGAGTACGGCTACTCGGTCGAGCGCGCGGATGCGCTCGTGCTCTGGGAGGCGCAGTTCGGCGACTTCACGAACGGCGCTCAGACGATCATCGACGAGTTCATCGCGAGCGCCGAGCAGAAGTGGAACCAGCGCTCGGGAGTCGTGCTGCTGCTCCCTCACGGTTACGAGGGCCAGGGTCCGGACCACTCCTCGGCACGCATCGAACGCTTCCTGCAGCTGTGCGCGGAGAACAACATGACCGTGGCTCGACCGTCGACGCCCGCATCGTACTTCCACCTGCTGCGTCGTCAGGCCTACGCCCGCCCGCGTCGACCGCTCGTCGTCTTCACGCCCAAGGCGATGCTGCGCCTGCGCGGCGCCACGAGCGACGTCGCCGACTTCACCTCGGGCAGGTTCCAGCCCGTCATCGACGACGCGACGATCACCGACCCGTCAGCCGTGAAGCGCGTGCTGCTGCACTCGGGCAAGATTCACTACGATCTGCTCGCCGAGCGCGAGAAGCTCGACGTCAAGAACATCGCCCTCGTCCGCGTGGAGCAGTACTACCCGCTTCCGCTGCGCGAGCTCATCGAGGTGCTCGGCCGCTACCCCAACGCCGAGCTCGTCTGGGTTCAGGAGGAGCCGGAGAACCAGGGCGCGTGGCCGTTCATCTGCCTCGAACTCCTGCGCGTCGGAAAGCGGACGATCGAGGTGGTCTCGCGCCCCGCATCCGCGTCGCCGGCGACGGGCTCGAGCAAGCGCAGCGCGATCGAGCACGCGAGCATTCTCGAGCGGGCGCTCACGGTCTAGGGCCGAGCGGTCGCGTCGTCGCCTTTGACCGGTCGGAGCGTGAGTTCGGGGATCTCTTCGGGCGCTACGGCGGAGAGGATGGCCGCCGAGATCTCGTAGAGCTGCTCGACCTGTTGCTCGGTGAGCCGATCGAACATGTTGGAGGCGACCGTGCGCACGTGTCCCGGAGCCGCCTCGACGAGCACGCGCAAGCCCTCGTCGGTGAGGCAGGCATAGCTGACGCGCTTGTCACTCGGGTCGGCGTCCTTGCGAATCCAGCCGAGAGTCTCGAGTTTCGTGAGCGCGTGAGACAGGCGGCTCACCGATGACGTGAGCACGTCGGCGAGCTCGGAGATCTTGAGGCCGTTGCCGGGAGCCTCGGACAGCATCGCGAGGATCATGTAGTACGCGTGCGGCATTCCCGAGTTCTGCTGCAGCTCTCGGTCGATCTTCTGGTACAGCTTCTCGGTCGCGACGAGGTAGGCACGCCACGCGCGCTGCTCGTTGTCGTTGAGCCAGCGGGTCTCGGTGTGGGGTGCCATGCATCCAGCCTAGTGCTTAGTTGAATATTCAAGTAATTGGGTGTACGGTGCTTATTAGTTGAACATTCAAGTAATCATGGATGCTCGACCGTACCCCCGCAGACTACCGCTGCATCCGCCAACTCAAGGAGTTCCACCCCATGTCCGCTAGCAACACCATCTCGATCATCGGCGCCGGAAACGTCGCACGCGGCATCGCCACGCGCGCTCTCGCCGCCGGCTACCCCGTGCAGCTGCTCGTGCGCAACGAGGAACAGGGGCGCACCGTCGCCGGCGAACTGGGCGGCAGCGTCACCGTCAGCGCCATCGGCGACGACATCGCCGGCACGATCGTCGCCCTCGCGATCCCCTACTCGGCCGTGCCCGAGGTCGTATCGGAGTTCGGCGGCCTCAACGGAAAGACCGTCATCGACGCCACCAATCCGCTCAACGCGGACTTCACCGGGCTCGCGATCAAGCCCGGCCAGTCCGCCGCCGAGGAGATCCAGAAGATCGCCCCGAAGGCGAGCGTCGTCAAGGCCTTCAACACCGTCTTCGCCGGCAACATCGTCGCCGGCGAGAAGAACGGCCAGCCGCTCGACCTGCTCGTCGCCGGAGACGACGCGAGCGCCAAGGATGCCGTGGTGGCCTTCGCCGAGAAGTCCGGCTTCCGCGTGATCGACACGGGCGCCCTCGCTCAGGCCGGAACGCTCGAGGCACTCGCGTGGCTGCACATGCAGCTGCAATTCACGCGCGGCACGAACTTCGCATCGGCGATCCAGATCGTCGACTGAGCCGCGATATCTTGCTGGCTTGGTCTCGATACGCGGCTGCGCCGCTACTCGACCAGCGAAGTAGTCCGCCGGTCGAGTAGGCGCGCAGCGCCGTATCGAGACCGAGCCAGCCCGGGTCAGTGCGTCTGCACCTCGCGGATGCTCTCGAGCACCTGAGAGCGCAACTCCTCGGGGGCGGTCTCGCGGCACGCGCGCTGCACCGCCTCGGTCAGAACCTTCGCCACGGTCGCCTCGCCGGAGCACTCCACGCAGTTCTCGATGTGCTCGCGGATGTCGTCCGCGTCACAGTGCGCGAGCTCATTGCGCACGAACTCCTCGAGTTCGGCCTTCGCCTTCTCACAACCACAGTCGGTCATTGCTTCTCTCCGTCAACGGTCACGCCCACCACACCGTGGTCGTGCGCATAACTGGCGAGGAGTTCGCGAAGCTGACGTCTGCCACGATGCAGGCGGCTCATCACGGTCCCCACTGGTGTCTTCATGATCTCTGCTATCTCCTGGTACGCGAAGCCCTCCACGTCGGCGAGGTAGACCGCGAGGCGAAAGTCTTCGGGGATCGACTGCAGCGCATCCTTCACCGCCGAGTCGGGCATCCGGCTGATCGCCTCTGCCTCCGCCGAGCGGGTCGTCGTCGCGGTCGCCGACTCGGCACCGCCGAGCTGCCAGTCCTCCAGTTCGTCGATCGTTCCCTGGTAGGGGTTGCGCTGGTTCTTGCGGTACAGATTGATGTAGGTGTTCGTGAGGATGCGGTAGAGCCACGCCTTGAGGTTGGTGCCCTCGGTGAAGCGTCCGAAAGCGGCATAGGCCTTCGCGAACGTCTCCTGCACGAGGTCTGCCGCGTCGGCGGGGTTGCGCGTCATGCGCATCGCGGCCGCGTAGAGCTGATCCATGAAGGGAATCGCCTCGGCTTCGAAGCGTTCACGCAGAATCGCCTCCGCTGAGGGGTCAGAGGAAACGGCGGTGGTCGTGGTCTTCGACTTCGGGCTAGGCATCGCACCCCAGCTTAGTTGCGCAGCGGGTGCCACTGGCTGAGTGCGCGCCCGCCGGATACGGGCCGCGGTCGCGCGAGCGGCCCGGGCCCGCGCGGGCGTGGCAGGCGCTAGCAGTGTGGTCACGACCTCGGCCTCCCTCATGGCGCTCGACTTCGCCGACTACTCTTGACAACAATGCTTGAGTCGAAATATTCCAAACCCGAGTTCAACCCCTACGAGAACGACGATCTCGTGCTGGGGGATGATCCGGCGGCGTGGCCTGCCCCGCGGGCAACCGGCCCGCTCTCCGCGACCGTGTCGATCCCGGGCTCGAAGTCGCTCACCGCGCGCGAGCTGGTGCTCGCCGCGCTTGCCGACGGCCCCTCTCGGCTGCGCTCCCCCCTGTTCTCACGCGACACCAGCCTCATGGTCGAGGCACTGCGCGCCCTCGGTGTCGACATCCGCGAGATCGACGGGAATGGTGAGTTCGGCCCCGACCTGCTCGTCACTCCCGGCGAGCTCAGCGGCGGCACGACGATCGACTGCGGCCTCGCCGGCACGGTCATGCGCTTCGTTCCACCCCTTGCCGCGCTGGCCCTCGGTCCCGTCGCATTCGACGGCGATGCGGCGGCCCGCAAGCGCCCCATGAGGCCCGTGCTCGATTCGCTCATCGCCCTCGGTGTCGATGTATCCGACGACGGTCGCCGCACTCTCCCGTTCAGCCTCTACGGCACGGGCAGCGTCACGGGTGGCCGCCTCGACATCGACGCCTCCGTCTCGAGCCAGTTCATCTCGGCGTTCCTGCTCGTGGGTGCACGCTTCGAGCAGGGTCTCGAGCTGCACCTCGTCGGCGATCGCGTGCCGAGCGAGCCCCACATCGACATGACGATCGCGACACTCGCTGCTCGCGGCGTCACCGTCACGAAGCCTGCACGAGGGGTATGGGCCGTCGGCCCCGGCCCCATCAGCGCGCTCGACGTCGCCATCGAGCCCGACCTCTCGAACGCGGCACCGTTTCTCGCGGCGGCACTCGTCGCGGGTGGAACGGTCACGGTCGACGGATGGCCCGCCCAGACCACGCAGGTGGGCGCAGAGCTCGAGCGGCTGCTGCCTCTCTTCGGCGCCGCGGTCACCCGCACGGCGACGACCCTCACGGTCGACGGCGGAGTCGGCGTCATCGGCGGCGCGCCGCTCACGGGCATCGACCTAGACCTCAGCGAGGGCGGCGAGCTCGCCCCCGCCCTCGTCGCTCTCGCGGCTTTCGGGGAGTCCCCCAGCCGCATCACCGGAATCGGCCACCTGCGCGGGCACGAGACCGATCGGCTCGCGGCCCTCGTGCACGAGCTGAACGCTCTCGGTGGTGACGCCTCCGAGCTCGACGACGGCATCGAGGTGCGCCCGCGACCCCTGATCGGTGGCGAGTGGAAGAGCTACGAGGATCACCGCATCGCGACCGCGGGCGCCATCATCGGCCTCGGCGTCGACGGTGTCACCGTGGAGAACATCGCGACGACCGCCAAGACCCTGCCCGAGTTCGTCGAACTGTGGGAGGGTCTCACGCATCCGTCGACCGGTGCCCGTGACCCCCTGGCCCTCGGCCTGCTCTGAGGATCGGACAGCGCGCATGAGCTGGCTCAGCGACGATGATGACGAGCTGGACCCGTACGCCGACTACGAGGTGCGCGAGCGTCCGAATCCGAAGGCGAATCGCCCGCGCACGAAGACCCGCCCCGGGCACGAGGATGCCGTCACCGGCCGTGTGCTGTCGGTCGACCGTGGCCGCTACCCCACCCTCCTCGACGAGGGAACCCTCGACGAGCGCACGGTCAGCGCCACGCGGGCGCGCGAGCTGCGCACGGAGTCGATCGTCACGGGCGACCGCGTCGACGTCGTGGGCGACACGAGCGGTGCCGAGGGAACCCTCGCGCGCATCGTGCGCATCCAGCCGCGCACGACGATCCTGCGACGCAGCGCCGACGACTCCGACGAGGTCGAGCGCATCATCGTCGCCAACGCCGACCAGCTGCTCATCGTCGTCGCCGTGGCCGACCCCGAGCCGCGACCGCGGCTCGTCGACCGCTACCTCGTCGCCGCCTATGACGCGGGCATCGTGCCGATCCTGTGCCTCACGAAGACCGACCTCGCCGACCCCGCCCCCTTTCTCGAGAACTTCGCGGGGCTCGATCTCGAGGTCGTCACGTCACGGCACGATCGGTTTCCGCTCGAGCGACTGCGTGAGCTCATCTCGGGCACGACGACCGTCGCGGTCGGACACTCGGGCGTCGGCAAGTCGACCCTCGTCAACGCGCTCGTTCCCGAGGCCAATCGAGCGACCGGCGTCGTCAACGTCGTCACCGGTCGGGGGCGCCACACCTCGTCGTCGACCCAGTCGTACCGGGTCGGCGACGGGTGGATCATCGATACCCCGGGCATCCGCTCATTCGGTCTCGGCCACGTCGACACCGACGGACTCGTGGATGCCTTTCGCGATCTCGCCGTCATCGCCGAGGACTGCCCGCGAGGATGCACGCATCTGCCGGATGCGCCCGACTGCGCACTCGTGGAACGGGTCGAGAAAGCGGGCGAACTCGGTGAGGTCGGACGCCAGCGACTCGACTCGCTGCAGCGGTTGCTGGGCTCGCTGACCTAGCGAGTCTCGCCACCCCGTTTGACGCCTCGAACCCCCAGAAACGACGGGGGTGCCGAGACGCTTTCTGGGTGCGGGAAGGCTAGAGCACCGTTCCGAACCACATGAACGCGAACTCGCGGTAGAAGGTCGCCGCGATCGCCGCGATGACGGCGAGGTACCACAGGGCGATGATGACCCAGCGGTACTCGTGCATCCAGCGGCCGAAACCGCGGCCCCACGAGCTGCCTCGCCGGCGATCGAACCACTGTCCGTTGGCGAGCGCGAACGACGTCGTGAGCACCACGAGCGGGATCGTCGTCGCCCAGACGACCATGCACCAGAGGCACAGCGAGCCGATCACCCAGAGGCTCTGGGTCTGCAGCCAGGTGATGAAGCCGCCCGCGAAGGTGAGGCCGAGCTGCATCCCGATCCAGTACCAGTTGCCGAAGCGCGCGCCGGCGAGGATCGCCATGCCCGAGGTCACCATGATCGTGAAGCAGACGAGTCCGAGGATGGGGTTGGGAAAGCCGAAGAGGGCTCCCGCCGCCGACTCCATGACCGGACCGCACGCCACGAAAGGACTGATGTCGCAGATGAGGTCGACGTCGGGGTTCTGCAGCAGACGGATGCGGTCATTCGTGAGCATGAACGAGGCGAAGAGTGCGATCGCGCCGAAACCAGCCCATGCGATCGCGAGACGACGGATGCTGCCGACACTCTCGTCGGCGGCGGTGACGCCGCTGCCGCTCGTCGTCTCGCTCATGATGCGGCCGCCTACTCGCCGGCCGAGGCGAGTTGACGCACGGCCTGGATGAGCGAGGCGCTGTCCAGCAGTTGCGCCTGCTCACCATTGATCCAGAGGCTGGGGGTTCCCGTGACACCGCTGCCCAACGCAGCCTCGGTGTTGATGGCGACCCAGTTCATGTAGCGACCCTCGAAGATGCAGTCGAGGGTGTCCTGGTCGGTGACACCCAGCTGTGCGGCGAAGTCGCGGAAGCTTCCCGTGCGCCACGTGTTCGTGCTCTGGCCCTGATTGGTGAACAGTGCCGAGTGAACCGTGGTCCAGAGCTCGGGCTGGCCCTCGGCAACACACATCGACATGCTTCCACCACGAGCACCGTATGGAGTAACGATGTTGATGTGGTTGAAGTTGACGACGGCGTCGCCCTCGGCCGCGACCTGTAGGAATGCGGAGCCTGCCGTCGCCTCGTAGTCCTTGCAGTGGGGGCAGGAGAAGTCCTCGAAGAGGTCGATCGTGACCGGTGCGTCCGCGTTGCCGAGCTTGACTCCCTGCTCGGTGATCTCGAGCGGAACCGAGACGCCCGCGACGGTCACCATGGCCGACTGACCGGCGGGAGGAGTGGCGTCGCCCGAGGCGTCGTCGGGGGTTCCGCTCGTCGCGACGATGACGATCGCCACGATGATGCCCACGACGACGAGGGCGCCGAGCACGATTCCCAGTTGTGTGAAGAGCTTGCGGCGCTTCGCGGCCTTTGCCGCCTGCTCACGCTGCTCGGCGATCTTCTCCCGCAGTTCACTCTTCTTGTTCTTGGCGCTCACGGCGTTCCTTATCGGTCGTTGCAACGGTCGATCGGGTCGATTGGTTGTCCGGTCAAATATAACCGAGTGCGACTGCATGAATATTCCGAGCCCCTGTCGCGAACCCATTCCCCGTGCGAAACCCGCCCGGTTAGGGTTGTCTCGTGACTCGCGTTGACTTTGATCTGGATGCCGACCTGGCCCTGGCCCTCGAACTGGCGGACGCCGCGGACGCGATCACCCGTGACCGATTCCGCGCCGTCGACCTCGCCATCTCGCTCAAACCGGACCGCACCCATGTGACCGA
>JAHBSW010000019.1 GCA_019638935.1 Cryobacterium sp. | reverse complement strand
AAGCATCCGTCGCGGCGATGACATCGGCGGTTCACATGGAACCCTAGGACATATAGAACCGAGGACACATGCGCAGCAGCTCACGTTCGCCATCCACGCCCCCGATCGACGATCGCCGCGACGCCGGTACGCAGCGTGCCCTGGAAGACCGAGCCGTAGTTGGCCGGAAGGCGGGTCGGCGACTCTCCTATCGCTCATGGGTGGTTCGCTCGGCATCCGTCGTCGTATTCCTCCTGGTCTGGGAGGCTGTCGGTCGTCTCGGGGATGCTCGCCGGGTTCCCCCCGCGAGTGAGGTCTTCGTTCGCCTGGTTGTCGAGTTGATCACGCCCGAGTTCTGGGCGGCCGCGTGGACCACGCTCTCCGCTCTCGCGATCGGACTTGCGATCAGCATCGTCGGTGGAATCGCCTTCGGCATGGCGTTCGGCGTCAGGAGGAATGTCGCCGAGGTGTCGCGCCTCTACATCGGGTTTCTCATCGCCGTGCCGATCGCTCCCCTCATTCCGCTGCTGGTGGCGGTCTTCGGGCTCGGGCCGGCGGTGCGCGTTGCAGCGATCGTCATCTTCTCCTTCCCTATGGTTGCGGAGTACACGATCGCCGGCATCCACGCCATAAGTCCCTCTGTTCTCGACATGGCGCGCTCTTTCCGCGTGCCCCCGGTTCGCCGTTTCCTCCGATTGCTCATTCCGGGTGCAGTGCCCGGGATCATGACCGGCATTCGACTCGGAGTCGGTCGCGCGGTGATCGGCATGGTCGTCGCAGAGCTCATCATCGTCAGCACGGGGATCGGGGCTCTGCTCAAGCGGTATCAAGCCACGTTCGATCCCGTCGGCGTCTTCGCCCTCGTGATCGTGTTCCTCGCGGTCGGCTTGCTCCTCGTTCAACTCGTCAGTTTCGCCGAGAGAAGGTTCCTAGTATGGCGCTAAATCAGACCCTGTCAGTGCAACGTCTCGACGACCCCGCACCCGACTCCCCGATCATCGAGATCTCGCACCTTCAGAAGGTGTTCGCGCAGCGCAAGAAGGCTCCTCTGGAGGCCGTCACCGACTTCAGTCTTGATGTGCGCCGCGGTGAGGTGCTGGGACTGATCGGCCCGAGCGGATGTGGAAAGACCACCATCCTGAGGATGGTGGCGGGGTTGGACAGCCCCAGCTCGGGCTCGATCGTGGTCGACGGCAAGGAGGTCACCGGACCGGGGCCTGAGCGCGCGATGGTGTTTCAGGACTTCGCCCTGCTGCCCTGGCAGAGCGCGCTCGAGAATGTCGTCTTCGGCATGGCGGCGACGAAGCTGAGCAGAGAGGAACGCGTGGCGAGGGCGCGTGCGGAGTTGGCGCGCGTAGGGCTCTCGGGTTTCGAGGATCACCTTCCCAAGGCGCTTTCCGGGGGAATGAAGCAAAGGGTTGGTCTTGCGCGAGCTCTCGCGGTGAACCCCACCGTGCTGCTGCTCGACGAGCCGTTCGGAGCTCTCGACGCTCAGACGAAGACTCTGCTGCAGGATGACATGAGCGCCACCCTTCAGGAAGAGGGCTGCACGACTCTGCTCGTGACCCACGACATGTCTGAGGCGGTGTACCTCTGCGACCGCATCGTCGTGCTCACCAACCGACCGGCACGCATCTCCCAGGCGTTCTCGATCGACATCCCCAGGCCTCGAGGCGAAAGGTTCCGCAGCACCCCGGAGTTCACCGAGCTGGTCGACCAGGTGTGGCAGGAACTGAAAGCCCACGTGACGCTGAGCAACTCGCAGGCCGTGGTCGAGGGTTGACGAGAGTGTCGTCGAGCATTCGAACCGCGTGGGTTGCGTTCGCGACCTTCCTGCTGCTGCTGGCGGGTTGGTGGGGAGTGGCGGCAATCGCCCCCTCGAGCTACCTGCCCACGCCCCTCGCCATCTTCGAGAGGCTCGTCTACTTCGTGGTCGAGGGCGGCCTGCTGGATGATCTTGTGAGCACGATGATCAACATCGCCGCGGGCTTCTTCATCGCCGCTGCGCTGGGGATCGCCAGCGGCCTGATCATGGGCGTGTCACGTCTCGGGCGCGACACGATCGGCTTCTTCGTCGATGTGTTCCAGAGCGCGCCGTCCGCGGCGCTCGTTCCGATCATCGTCGTGATTCTCGGATTCGGGCGCGAGGCGATGATCACGATCGTGGTCATCTTCTGCTACTTCATCATCGCGGTGAGCACGGCCGCCGGCGCGCGCAGCATCGAGAGCGGCCTGCACGACATGTCGGCCACTTTCGGCGCTTCCCGCTGGCTGTTCTTTCGCAAGGTGCTGGTGCCGGGATCGATGCCGATGATCATCGTCGGTCTTCGGCTCGCGATGGCCCGCGCGTTCAACGGCGGCATTCTCGCCGAGCTGCTGATCTCGATCCGCGGCTTCGGGGGCAAGATGATGTACTTCGGTGGCGCCTTCGACTTCGCGTCTCTCTACGCGCTCATCGCCGTCGCGCTCGTTCTCACCTTCGCCTCGATGGCGGTCATCTCTCTCGTCGGCCGACAGCTGATCCGCTGGACGTGATGGGCTCATCGTCTCTGTCCAGTGAGTTGGCGGTGGTCGGAGTGACACCGCATCATCGCTCGGGGGAGTCTCTGGAGGGCTGACCTCTCACTCTCTTGCTGTCGCAGCGCTTCCCCGTACTGGCCGAGTCATCTGGAATGGCGCTGCGGGAACCACGCTCTCAGCCGACCCGACTGCTAGCGTGATGACATGTCCGAGGATGCTGCGCTCTCCGCACTTCGCGCCTTCGTCGCCGAGCGGGACTGGGCGCAGTTCCATTCGCCGGAGAATCTGGCGAAGAGCATCTCGATCGAGGCTGCGGAACTGCTCGAGTGCTTCCAGTGGGGGTCGGATGCCGATCACGAGCGCCTCCGAGACGAGTTGGCCGATGTGCTGACCTACGCCCTGCTGCTCGCGGATCGCATCGGCGTCGATCCCTCGGAACTGGTGCTGGAGAAGCTGGAGCAGACCCGCCGCAAGTACCCGGTGGAGAAGGCCCGCGGCCGCAGCGAGAAGTATGACCGGCTTTGAGATTCGGCAGGTGCCCTTCGAGAAGGATGCCGTTCGAAAGTGGGCGCTCGATGACAGTCGGCATCTGGACTGGCCGGTCGTCTATGTCCTGGACGAGGCAAGGCGCGGCGGCTCGAAGGCGGCTCTGAGCGACGTCTACGTGGGGGAGACACTGAACGCGAGAAAACGATTGCTGCAGCACCTCGGCTCTCCCGACAAGAAGCACCTCCGCTCGGTGAGGGTGGTGCTCGACGACACCTTCAACAAGTCGGCGTGCCTGGATCTCGAGTCTCATCTCATCCGGCTGCTCGCCGGCGACGGGGCGTACCGGATTCTGAACCGCAATGTCAGCATCACGGATCGGGCGTACTTCGACCGTGAGCGCTACCGGCGTTCTTTCGGGGCGGTCTTCGAGCGGTTGCTGGATGAGGGCGTCTTGACCCGAAGCGTCGCGGACATCGAGAACGACGACCTCTTCAAGCTGTCACCGTACAAGGTCTTGAAACGTGACCAAGCCGCAGCGGCGGTCGACATTCTGGAGGGCCTGTTCGACGATCTCGAGAACGACGTGGGCGAGCTCGTGGTCGTGCAGGGCGAGCCCGGCACGGGCAAGACGATCATCGCGATCTACCTGATGAAACTGCTTGCCGATGTCGCCGTGTCCAGGCCCGACGACGAGCAGGACTCGGACTCCATCTTCGCGGAGTTCTTCACGGCGGGCTATCGGGAGCTCCTTCGCGGTTTTCGGGTCGGGCTGGTCGTGCCGCAGCAGTCGCTGCGTGCCAGCATCCAGAGGGTCTTTCGACGCACCCCTGGCCTCAGCGCCGCGCAGGTGCTGACACCGTTCGAGGTCGGTGCCAGCGAACAACCCTGGGATCTGCTCATCGTCGACGAGGCGCACCGACTCACGCAACGTGCGAACCAGTCGTCGGGGGTGCTCAACAAGAAGTTCATCGACATCAACACCAAGTTGTTCGGCGCGGACGACATCCAGAAGACCCAGTTGGACTGGGTGACTGCCCAGAGCCGCCACCAACTGCTTCTCGTGGATCCCGAGCAGAGCGTGCGGCCGGCCGATCTGGCAGCCGAGCGGGTGCGGGCGGTGGTGACGGATGCGAAGGAGCGTCATCGCTTCTTCCCTCTGACGTCACAGCTTCGTGTGCGGGCGGGAGATGGCTACATCTCGTGGGTGCGCGACGTGTTCCGCGCCGGGGCGGACCCCTCTGACGTTCTGCCCCGCCGACCGGAGGATCTCGGCGACTACGACCTGCGCTTCTTCGACGACGTCGGGCAGATGCACGACGCGATCCGCGCGCGGGAT
Organism: Cryobacterium sp.; assembly: GCA_019638935.1. GTDB lineage: Bacteria > Actinomycetota > Actinomycetes > Actinomycetales > Microbacteriaceae > Terrimesophilobacter. The sequence goes on along the minus strand of JAHBSW010000019.1, from coordinate 39,196 downwards.
CACGAGCACGGGCTGGCCCGGCTCGTAGCGGGCTACGCCTGGGAGTGGCGCAGTCGCAAGGACCCCTCGGCAGTCGACATCTCATTGGATGGGAGCGAGCTGCGCTGGAACCGAACCGACAAAGACTGGATCAACTCCCCGAATGCCCTGGAGGAGGTCGGCTCCATTCACACGGTGCAGGGCTATGACCTGAACTACGCAGGGGTCATCATCGGCCCGGATCTCTTCTGGGATCAGAAGAAGCGACGACTGGCGGTCGATCGCTCTCTCTACTTCGACAAGAAGGGCAAGGAGAACAACCCCGTTCTCGGCAAGACCTACAGCGATGAGGACCTGCTCCGCTACATCACCAACATCTACGCGGTACTGCTCACGCGCGGGATACGGGGCACGTATGTGTATGTGTGCGATGAAGCGCTGAGGGTGCAGCTGGAACGGGCGATGTCGCCTGAGTGAGGTGTTGCGCTAGAGGTGGATTTGAGTTTGCGACCGTTTGGATGTTCCCACTCAGGAACGACAACTGTCGGCTCGAAATCTGGCTGATTTCCTGGGCTGATCAGGGGGAACCGAGGCCGCGACCTCATAGTGACTCTATTGGCCTATCTCGATTCGTGAGGCGATTTCTCTACTCGTAAGTAGCGAGTTCGTGGCGGGCGTCTTACCGCAGATCACTGATTCGTGACTGACCTAACGATCATGGGTGCCACTCACAGATATTCTTCGAGAGACTGGTTCACCTGAAGTTCCGAGACGATCGGCACAACAGATTGGCTACCTTGTTCGCGCAGCCAACCAGCTAAAGCTGACGCGGGTATGACATGCGACGCGTTCCAAGTTCGCCCCTTGGTGTATACCGCCAGCGATGTTTCGTCGCGATCCTCAAGTATGTCGGTGAGGGGTAGTATCGAACAGCTCACACGCAGTCCATACCGAGACAGTGGAGCTCGGCTAGTTGCGTCTTCAACCGCCTTTGACAACCGGGCGCGCTCGATCTCGGAGAGTTGTTCGCTGACAACGACGGTGCAGATGATCGACGCGTAGCCGGTTTGCGCAGGCGTCCAGTTGATCGACTCAACATCAACGATCATGCCTATGAGTTGCGCCGCGGTGAAGCCTTCTCGCAGCAGCTGTTTGGCCAATTCCTTGGGATACTTCAGCACTCGAAGTTCGAGCAGCCGTTGGGTCATCAGCCCGACCGGTTTTACGGAACCAGCCGTGCTGCGGCGTGTCAAGACCGGCCGCACCCGCTGATGAAATGCTTCAACGTACTCTGGATTTAGTTCCACACCCAGCGCCCGTCTGCCTTCGCTTTCTGCGGTAGCGACGACCATCCCGCTACCGGCGAACGGGTCAAAGACCACGTCCCCTTCCTCTGAGGACAGCGCCACCATTCGCCGTACGAGCTCGGGTGGGAATGGGCATGCATGCCGAAGGGAGGAGTCGGCCCAACTGCCCTGAACCGGGATCGGGATATCCCACACGTTGTCCGGTGTCATCCCCCATGGGTTGTGGCGCTCCGGATACTTCACCCACCAGGACTTCAAGCTGCTGGTTTCTCGGAGTCGATCCACATTGAACTTGAAAGATTTCGACTTGACGAAAAACAGTACGTACTCGAAACCGTTCCGCAACTTTCCCGGATGAGACCATGGCCTGGTTCGATCCTTGCGCCACACGATGACCTCGCGCAGGGTCCAGCCGACTTTGGCAGCCTCGGCGGCCAGGTCAAAGGGTAGAGGAACTAGTCGGGACGGAGTCCCCCGACCATTCGGCGTCATCAAACTGTCTGCGACAAGCCACAGGGATCCACCGTCAAGTGTCCATCGATAGACGTCTTCGAACACAGTGCGACAGGCGGCTAGGTAGTCCTGGTAAGACTGGCCAAATCCGATCTGATTCGCCGCGCCATAGTCGACGAGATTGGCATACGGCGGGGATGTGATCGTGGTCTGGATGAAAGGCGCACCTTCGGAACCGTGCTGCTGCGCGCCACGCGGGAGAAAGTCGGCGAGTTGCCGCGCATCGCCCTGATGCACTGTCCAAAATCCGCGACCGAGCGGGTCGGAGGCGGTCTCTCCATCGACTCCGGTGACCGCTTCACTCACCATGCTGCCTCTTCCATCGACGTTCCTCCCGCAACAAGATCAACAGTAACCCAGCCGTCGACAATCAGAGACGGCCGCGCGCCAGGATGAGATCCGACTGGGCATCACGGTACGGTTACGCCAAGGTAGACCGATGGGCCATGAGCACATTGAGGGGATGCAGACGATGGCGAGACCTTCACCGAGAGGCAAGCCTAGGAGTAAGCGGAAGCCGCTTGATCCAGCCGTGCTCGAGCAACGACGCTTCTTCCGGCGAATCCGTACCATTTTCACGAACATGGGCTTCGCGCATCTTCGGACCGCCGGCAAGGAGGCGAAGTTCGGGAGCAAGACCGGAGAGCTTGATGCGGTCTACCTTTTTCAGAACCTGATTCTGATTGTGGAAGACACGACGGCAACGACCAGAGTGTTCGACCATGCGAAGAACAAGAAGATACTTGCCGATCAGATCCTGGACAACAAGGCCAGCTTCCTCGCGTGGCTAAGAGAGACCTTCCCAGAGCACAGCAACGCTCTCAACACCTACAGCACGCAGCGGTTCCGTGTTTTCTTCCTGTACGCATCGCTCCATGACATGGATCTCGACGAGGACCAAGAGCGGTTGCTTCAGCCAATGAAGGTAGTAACGGGGAAGGCGCTGAACTACTTCTACAAGCTCTCTGCGAACATCCGCCGTTCGGCTAGAACTGATCTATTCCGTTATCTCGATCTAAGCTCGACCGATATTGGTCAAGTAAGGTCTTCGAACCAGAAGAGCACAATCGAGACGACGATCATCGCTCCAATTGATAGCACCGGATTCGGGAACGGTATTCGGATCGTGTCATTCATGATCTCAGCAGAGACGCTTCTAAGAAACGCTTTCGTTTTGCGTAAAGATAACTGGGATCTCTCTATTGAGTTGTATCAGCGACTAATCGAGGCTACACGGATCAACAAGATACGGAAGTTTGTGGCGAGCGAAGGTGCGGCGTTCCTGAACAACATCATCGTTAGCCTTCCGGCAGAGGTTGGGTTTCAGACCGCTGGTGGCGACGCGATTGAGTTGGACGCCATCCAGGACTATGCCGGTTATCGGATGACGATTCCGGATGAGTTCAATTCGATCTGCCTCATTGACGGGCAACATCGGGTCTACGCACACTACGAAGGAACAGATGCGCTGGAGGGCAAAATTGCCGCTCTCCGGGGGAAGATGCACCTCCTGGCGACGGGCCTCGTATTTCCGAAGGCGATGAGCAGTCTGGAACGGCGGAAGATCGAGAGCACGATCTTCCTGGATATCAATTCCAATGCCAAGCCGGTCCCGCCGGATGTGCTGCTAGCTATCGAAACGCTGCGAGATCCCTACGCGGACATCGCAGTTGCTCGTCAGGTTGTCGAGGCACTGAACAAACGATCGACATTCAAGGGCATGTTCCAGTTGTCCCAAGTCGAGGACGCGCCGATCAAGGTGGCATCGATCATTAAATTCGCGCTTCGATACTTGGTTGACATTGATGAGCGCGCGGAAGGCAACCACGGCCTTTTTTCCGAGTGGGTGAGTGGCGATAAGGCTCGCGCTGGTCTTCGAAACAAGTCTGACTCGAAATTGCTGGAGGAGTACGTCGAGTATGCGGCGGCCTTCCTGGACCAGTACTTCGGAGCGCTCAAGAGCTGTCATACGGATCAGTGGCGCAATGTGGATTCAAAGATCACTTCGACCACCGTGATCAACGGCATGCTTATCGCGCTGCGTCGCTCTCTTCCTGCGATCGGAACGAAAGAGTTTCGGCAGTACGAATCGCTGGTAAAGAGTTGGAACATCAACTTCTCTAAGGAGAAGTTCCCTTATGCATCCAGTCAGTACAACCGGTTCTCCCAGGACGTCTTGCGAGACATGTTCCATCTAGTCGAGGACCGCGGGGCATGGAGAACTCCTGACGCGTCGTCCTCTTGAGCATGATCTCGAGTTGATGCCCAGACCACTGTGCCGTCCTCAATATCTCTACTGCTAGCCGTCGCTTTCCCGTCAACCTCCGCCAGTTAGACTCAACACCGTGGCCCGCGGCATCTACATCACCTCCGCCGAAGGCAATACCGGCAAGTCGACCATCGCGCTGGGCGTCCTCGCTACCCTCCGGCGCAGTGTCGAAAAAGTCGGCGTCTTCCGACCCATAGCGAGGTCCACCACCGAGAACGACTACGTGCTCGACCTGCTGCTGCAGCACGACGGCGTCGAGATCGGCTACGACGAGAGCGTCGGCGTCAGCTATGACGAGGTGCATGAGGATCCCGACCGCGCCCTCGCCCGCATCGTCGAGCGCTACAAGGCTGTCGAGGCGCAGTGCGACGTCGTCGTCATCCTCGGGTCCGACTACACGGATGTCGGCACCCCCACCGAGCTCGGATACAACGCCCGCATCGCCGCCAACCTCGGCGCCCCCGTGCTCCTCGTGCTCGGCGGACACCCGCGCTCGCAGAGCGAGTACCGCACCCCCGACGCCATGCGCCTCGCCACCGAGGTCGCCGTCGCCGAGCTCGCCCACGAGCACGCGCACCTGCTCGCCATCATCGCCAACCGGGCCGACCCCGACCGGCTCACCGACATCCACTCGGCGATTCAGGATGCCGAGCCCGGCGCACCCGTATGGGTCATCCCCGAAGACCCCGTGCTCGTCGCCCCCACCATGCGCGCCATCATGGATGCCACCCACGGCACCCTCATCAAGGGCGACCCCGAGCTGCTCGACCGTGAGGCCCTCGGCGTCGTCATCGCCGCCATGGGCGTCGACAACGTGCTCAAGCGGCTCATCGAGGGATCCGTCGTCGTCGTTCCGGGCGACCGCACCGAGGTGCTGCTCGCCGTGCTGCTCGCCCACGAGTCCGCCACCTTCCCCTCCCTCTCCGGCGTCGTGCTCAACGGGGGCTTCGAACTGCCCGAGCACGTCGGCAGCCTCATCGACGGCATCCGTCCCTCGATCCCCATCATCGAGAGTCCGCTCGGAAGCTTCGACACCGCCGTGCGCATCAACGACATCCGGCCCCGCCTCGCCGCCGACTCCCAGCGCAAGCTCGACACCGCCCGCGCCCTCTTCGACACCGCCATCGACCACGACGAGTTGCTCAGCCTGCTGCAGCTCGGACGCAGCGACGTCGTCACCCCCCTCATGTTCGAGTACTCCCTCATCGAGCGGGCGCGCGCCGAGCGCCGCCACATCGTGCTGCCCGAGGGGGACGACGACCGCATCCTGCGCGCCGCCGCCACCGTGCTCAGCCGCGGCATCGCCGATCTCACGATCCTGGGCGAAGAAATAGAGGTGCGGTCCCGCGCCATCGGGCTCGGTCTCGACATCCAGGCCGCCCACGTCGTCAGCTCCTTCGACGACGTGCTGCGCGTCAAATTCGCGGAGGAGTACGCCCGCCTGCGCTCCCACAAGGGCGTCACCTACGAGCGCGCCCTCGACACCGTCACCGACCCCAACTACTTCGGAACCCTCATGGTGCACCTCGGCCACGCCCACGGCATGGTCTCCGGCGCCGCCCACACCACCGCCCAGACCGTGCGCCCCGCCTTCGAGATCATCAAGACCGCCCCCGGCATCGACGTCGTCTCCAGCGTGTTCCTCATGGCCCTCGCCGACCGCGTGCTCGTCTACGGCGACTGCGCCGTCATCCCCGACCCCACCGTCGCCGAGCTCGCCGACATCGCCGTCAGCGCGGTCGACACCTCGGCGCAGTTCGGCATCGAGCCGCGCGTCGCGATGCTGAGCTACTCGACGGGGGAGTCCGGCACCGGCGCCGAGGTCGACAAGGTGCGGGCCGCGACCGCGCTCGTGCGCGAGCGCATCCCGAGCATCCCCGTCGACGGGCCCATCCAGTACGACGCCGCAGCGGATGCCGCCGTCGCCCGCACCAAGCTCCCCGACTCGGAGGTCGCCGGCCGCGCCACCGTGTTCATCTTCCCCGACCTCAACACCGGCAACAACACCTACAAGGCCGTGCAGCGCAGCGCCGGAGCCGTCGCCATCGGCCCCATCATGCAGGGCCTGCGGCTGCCCGTGAACGACCTTTCCCGCGGCGCCACCGTGCAGGACATCGTCAACACCATCGCCATCACCGCCATCCAGGCGCAGGGGGCACAGGATGCCGGGGCACAGAGTGCGCGGGCACAGGATGCCGCGGGGTCAGCCGGGATCGCCCCGTGACCGCCGTCTTCGTCGTCAACTCCGGCTCGTCCTCCATCAAGTACGACCTCTTCGACGCGTCGACTCTCGAATCGATCGCGAGCGGACTGCTCGAGCGCATCGGCGAGCCCGGCGGCGACGCCGCCGACCACACGGCAGGCATGCGCGCCGTGCTCGCGAGCCTGCCCGACGACCCCATCGTCGCGGTCGGGCACCGCGTCGTCCACGGCGGCAGCCGCTTCAGCGCACCCACCCTGCTCACCGACGAGATCGTCGACGAGATCGACGCGCTCTCCGCCCTCGCGCCCCTGCACAACCCCGCCAACGTGCTCGGCATCGCCGCCGCCCGCGCGGCCATGCCCGACGTGCCGCACGTCGCCGTCTTCGACACCGCCTTCCACCAGACGCTGCCGCCCGCCGCCTACACCTACGCCATCGACCGCGAGGTGGCGCGAGCGCACGACGTGCGGCGCTACGGTTTCCACGGCACCAGCCACGAGTACGTCTCCCGCGAGGCCGCCGCCCTGCTCGACCGGCCGCTCGGCGAGCTGAAGACCATCGTGCTGCACCTCGGCAACGGCGCATCCGCCACCGCCGTCGACGGAGGCCGCTCCGTCGACACGTCGATGGGGCTGACACCGCTCGAGGGTCTCGTCATGGGAACCCGCTCCGGCGACCTCGACCCCGGCATCCTGCTGCACCTCGCCCGCGCCGGCTACGACACCGACGCGCTCGACGAGCTGCTCAACCGCCGCAGCGGACTGCTCGGACTCGCCGGCCGCCGCGACATGCGCGACGTCGTCACCGCCGCCGACGGGGGAGACCAGGATGCCGCGCTCGCCCTCGACGTGTGGGCGCACCGCATCCGCAAGTACGTGGGTGCCTACGCGGCCGTGCTCGGCGGGCTCGACGCCATCGTCTTCACCGCCGGCATCGGCGAGAACAACCCTGCGCTGCGGGCGCGGGCGCTCGCGGGGCTCGAGTTCCTCGGTGTCTCGGTCGACCCTGTCTTGAACGGGTCGGCGTCGCGCGAGGCACGGCGGATCTCGCCGCCGGATGCCGCGGTCGCCGTGCTCGTCATCCCCACCGACGAGGAGCTCGAGATCGCGCGGCAGACCCTCGCCGCGGTCGGCACACTGGGTGGTTGAGGAGACCGCATCAGTTCGAGGAGGCGTCAGGTGGTTGAGGAGATCGCCAGCGGCGATCGTCTCGAAACCACCACCTGAACTCACCGCGACTATCCCGGTGGTTTCGAGACGATTTCGCTGGCGCGAAATCCCTCAACCGCCTGAACCCGCTGCCCTCAACCGCCTGAACCCGCTGCCCTCAACCGCCTGAACCCGCTGCCCTTAACCACCTAGTGCGGCGTGGGCGATCGCTGAGCGCGCACGAACGCGCCCGCCAGCAGCAGCACACCGCCGAGCAGGGCCAGGGGCAGCGGCTCGACTCCGGTGTCCGCCAGCCCGCCGCCCGTCGAACCACTACCCGGCACCTCGCTGCCCGGAACCATCGTCGACCTATAGCCTTGCCACGGGCTGGGCGTGAAGCCCGCGGCGTTGATTCCCAGGTAGAGGACCTCGACATCCTGGTCGCCCAGCGAGCCGTTGCCCGATGACCGGGGCGTGAACGCTGACGGGGCCGGCCCGTCGAACCGCACCGATGTGAGCGTCGGGCTGAACGCGAACGCCTGATTGCCGACGCTCGTCACCGACGCGGGCAGCGTCACCGTCGTCAGCTGGGACCCAGTGAACGCGTTAGTGCCGATCGTGGCGACCGAGCTGCCCAGGGTGAGACTCGTCAACGGGTTGTTCCAGAAAGCGCCGCTCTCGATCGTGGTCACCGAGTCGGGGATCACCAGGCTCGTCAGGTGGTTGTTGATGAACGCCCTCGTATCGATCGTCACGACCGAGCTGCCCAGGGTCAGCGACGTGATCGCATTGAAGTCGAAGGCGTACGCGCCGATGAAGGTGACGGCATCCGGAATCACCACCGAGGTCAGCAGGTTGCCGTCGAACGCGTGATGGCCGATGTGGGTCAGCCCGGCGGGCAGCGTCACCGACGGCAGCTGGTTGAAGAAGAATGCGTTGTCGCCGATGCTCGTGACCCCCGCAGGCAGGGTCAGGCTCGCGAGCTCATTCTCTGCGAACGCGCCGTTGCTGATGCTCGTGAGCGAGTTCGACAGCGTCACGCCGACGAGGTCGTTCTTCGAGAACGCCCAGTTGCCCAGCGACGTCACGCTGTCGGGAATCACCAGGCTCGTCAGCGAGTTGAACGCGAACGCGCTCTCACCGACGCTGATGAGGGTCGCCGGAAGGGTCACGCCCGTCAGACCCTTGTTGTTGAAGGCATCCTGAGCGATCGCCGTCACCGTGTAGGTGTCGGGACCGTCCATGACGCTCGACGGAATCACCTCCACCCCCGTGCCGCCGATCGCGTCGTACGCGGTGATCGTCGCGGTGAGGGTGCCCGGGTCGGTCTCGAACGTGTAGCGTCCGTCGATCACGGTCGCCGCATAGGCCGGAGTCGCGCCGAGCACGCTGCCCGCCGCGACGAGCAGTAGTGCGGCGAGCAGTGACACGGCCAGAGGCGCGACAGATCTGCGCACGCGCGTGCGGCGAGTGGCGCTGTCACCTTCGGGTTGTGAAGCGAACATCAGACCATCCAAGGGGGCGGAGAATCCGAAAAGCAATTGAGCATACTGCTCGGCGCGCTCGCAGCAAATAGGCGCGGCCCACGATTTTGCTCGGGATGCTGCAGCCGCCATCACCCCATGTCTCGCGACAGTGGCGCCCAGTAGCATGGGTGGGTGGTCACCGCCCTCTACCGCCGCTACCGGCCCGAGACCTTCGCCGAGCTGATCGGCCAGTCTCAGGTGACCGAACCGCTGCAGACCGCCCTGCGCACGAACCGCGTCAACCACGCCTACCTCTTCAGCGGACCACGCGGATGCGGCAAGACCACCTCCGCCCGCATCCTCGCCCGCTGCCTCAACTGCGCCGAAGGACCGACCGACACGCCCTGCGGCAAGTGCTCGTCGTGCATCGAGCTCGCTCGCGACGGCGGCGGATCGCTCGACGTCGTCGAGATCGACGCCGCCAGCCACAACGGGGTCGACGACGCCCGCGACCTTCGCGAGCGCGCCGTCTTCGCGCCCGCCCGCGACCGCTACAAGATCTTCATCCTCGACGAGGCCCATATGGTCACGCCGCAGGGCTTCAACGCCCTGCTCAAGATCGTCGAGGAGCCGCCCGAGCACGTCAAGTTCATCTTCGCCACGACCGAACCCGAGAAGGTCATCGGCACGATCCGCTCACGCACGCACCACTACCCTTTCCGACTGGTGCCGCCCGCACAGCTGCTCGAGTATGTCGAGCAGCTCATCGGTGAGGAGAACTACACCGCTGAGCCCGGCGTGCTTCCACTAGTCGTGCGGGCGGGCGGGGGCTCGGTGCGCGACACCCTCTCGCTGCTCGACCAGCTCATCGCGGGCTCGGAGGGCACCGTGCTCGCCTACGAGCGTGCGGTTGCCCTGCTCGGCTACACCCACTCGAGCCTGCTCGGCGAAGTGATCGACGCCCTCGGCGCACGCGACGCGGCCGCCGCGTTCGGCGCCGTCGACCGCGTCATCCAGACCGGGCAGGACCCTCGCCGCTTCGTGGAAGACCTGCTCGAACGCCTTCGCGACCTCATCATCGTCGCGGCGACGGGGGCGGGAGCCGGCGCCGTGCTGCGCGGCATCCCGCAGGATGAGCTCGAGTCGATGACCGTGCAGGCCGCGCGCTTCGGTACCGCAGAGCTCAGTCGCACCGCGGATGTCGTGGGCGCGGCCCTCACCGAGCTCACCGGAGCGACCAGTCCGCGGTTGCATCTCGAACTCATGATCGCGCGCGTGCTCGTTCCCGAGTCGGACGACACCGAGCGCGGCACCCTCGCCCGCGTCGAGCGACTCGAGCGACGCGTGGGCGTGGTGGGGGTGGACGGCGCCTCCGAACCGGCGGTCGCCGCAGAACGACCGTCCGAACCCGTGCGGACCGCGCCACCCGCCGCGCCCGAGACCCCGGCACCCAGCAGCACGACCGCTCCGATCGATGAGGCCGCACCTGCACCTTCGTCTGCGCCGACTCCGTCGACCACACCCGTGACGAGCGAGCAGCTGATCAACGCGTGGCCCCAGGTGCTCGAGGCAGTGGCACGGGTCAAGCGCACGGCGTGGACCGTCGTCGTCACGGCACGCCCCATGGGCTACAAGGACGATGTGCTCGCACTCGCGTTCCCCAGCGAGAACGATGCCAACAGCTTCCGTGAGCTGAAGGCACCGGGTGACAGCGTGAGCGAGATCCTGCGCAGTGCCATTCAGGAGGTGCTCGGCGTTCGCGTCAAGTTCCTCGCTCGCGTCGACGCGGCGGCGCGCCGCCCCGCGGCGAACGCCGAGCAGGCTCCGCCACCGCAGGACGAACCGCCCGCAGATGCGGAGCCCGACCCGGTCGATGACGAGCCGCAGGACCTGCCCCGGTTCACCACCTCGACGAGCTGGGCGGTCGCGGAGATTCCGGGGGCGGAACCCGCGGCATCCACCCCTCCCGCCGAGCCGCAACCTGCTGCCGCACCCGCAAAGCCCACCACCCCCGCGGCACCCGCGGAGCGGCAGCGCTACGGCGAGGCCGTCGTGCGCGAGGTGCTGCGAGCCAGCTTCATCGAAGAGGAAGAGCTGGCTCCCCGAGTGACCCCGACGGAGGCCTGAGCGCATGTACGAGGGAATCGTCCAGGAGCTCATCGACGAGCTCGGTGCCCTGCCCGGCATCGGCCCCAAGTCGGCACAGCGCATCGCGTTCCACATTCTGCAGACGGAATCCTTCGACGTGTCGAAGCTCGCCGCCGTGCTGCTCGAGGTGCGCGAGAAGGTGCGGTTCTGCGACGTGTGCGGCAACGTCACCGAGGGCGAGCAGTGCTCCATCTGTCGTGATCCCCGGCGGTCGCCCGTGACGATCTGCGTCGTCGAAGAGGCCAAGGATGTCGCAGCCATCGAGCGCACCCGCGAGTTCAAGGGCCTCTACCACGTGCTCGGGGGAGCGATCTCGCCGATCGCGGGGGTGGGGCCCGACGACCTGCGCATCCGTCAGCTCATGCAGCGCCTCGCCGACGGAACCGTGACCGAGGTCATCATCGCCACCAACCCCAACCTCGAGGGCGAGGCGACCGCGACCTACCTGAGCAGACTGCTGCAGCAGCCGGGCCTGCGGGTGTCGCGCCTTGCGTCCGGCCTCCCCGTCGGCGGCGACCTCGAGTACGCCGACGAGGTCACCCTCGGTCGTGCGTTCGAGGGGCGTCGAACGCTCGAGGGCTGATTCACGTAGGCGGTGCTGCCCCTCCGGCCGCCAGGCCTGCGCGGTCACACGCGAACGCGCTCGCTTAGAATGGGGCAGTCCCCCACTGAAGGCCCCACAATCCCAGGAGCGTCCGTGAGCCTCATCGTGCAGAAGTACGGCGGTTCCCTCGGTCGCCGACGCCGAGGCATCAAACGCGTCGCGAAAGCGCATCATCGAGACGCACAAGGCGGGCAACGATGTCGTTGTCGTCGTGTCGGCGATGGGGGACACCACCGACGAGCTCGTCGACCTGGCGAGCCAGGTCGCCCCCATTCCCTCGGGCCGCGAACTCGACATGCTCCTCACCGCGGGCGAGCGCATCTCGATGTCGCTGCTCGCGATGGCGATCAAGGCGATGGGTGTCGAGGCGCGCTCGTACACCGGCAGTCAGGCGGGCATGGCGACGGATGCTCGCCACGGCTCCGCCCGCATCGTCGAGGTCAACCCGCGCCGCATCCGCGAGGCAATCGAGGCGGGTGCCATCGCCATCGTCGCGGGGTTCCAGGGGTTCAACCGCGGCACGGGAGACATCACGACCCTCGGTCGTGGCGGTTCGGACACGACGGCGGTCGCCCTCGCCGCGGCCCTCGGCGCCGAGGTGTGCGAGATCTACACCGACGTCGACGGTGTGTACACTGCTGACCCGCGCATCGTGCCCAGGGCACGCAAGATCGATCGCGTCTCGAGCGAGGAGATGCTGGAGCTCGCGGCGGCAGGATCCAAGGTGCTTTATATTCGCGCGGTGGAATATGGCAGGCGTCACGGGGTTACGATTCACGTGCGCTCGTCCTTCAGCAACAAAGAGGGCACCCTCGTGCTCAACGGGCAGAACGGAGAGACCGTGGAAGAGGCAATGATCGCCGGAATCGCTGTCGACCTCGGTGAGGCGAAGATCACCGTCGTCGGCGTACCGGATGTCCCGGGCAAGGCGGCAGACATCTTCAACCTGGTCGCGACGACCGAGGCCAACATCGACATGATCGTGCAGAACGTGTCGGCGGCCGAGACCGGGCTCACCGACATCTCGTTCACGCTGCCCATGGCGGATGGTCCCCGCGTGGTGCAGACCCTGCAGGGTGCGCAGGCGGAACTCGGCTTCGAGAGCATCCAGTACGACGACCAGATCGGCAAGCTCGCTCTCGTCGGTGCCGGCATGCGCACCAACTCGGGTGTGAGCGCCAAGCTCTTCACCGCGCTCTTCGACGCCGGTATCAACATCGAGATGATCTCGACGAGCGAGATCCGCATCTCTGTCGTCACCCGCGCCGACACGATTCAGGATGCCGTGCGGGCCGTTCACACCGCCTTCGAGCTCGATGCCGACGACGACGCCGTCGTCTACGCGGGGACCGGACGATGACGAGCGCGCGCGGCACTCGGAGCGAAGGCCATTTCTGGTCTTCGCGTGCCGCCAGCGCCGACCGCCGTCTCGGCGGTCGGATTCACTCCCCGAACGGAGGTCAGTCATGACATCGACCGTCAGCATCGGCGTTGTCGGGGCAACGGGGCAGGTGGGCGCGGTCGTGCGCCGCCTGCTGGAGGAGCGCAACTTTCCCGCCTCGAGCGTGCGCTTCTTCGCCTCGGCGCGCTCGGCGGGAACGACCATCGACTTCAAGGGTGAGCCGGTCACGGTGGAGGACGCCGCGACGGCCGACCCCACCGGACTGGACATCGCCATCTTCTCGGCGGGCGCGACCCTGTCGAAGGCTCAGGCTCCCCGTTTCGCCGAAGCGGGTGTCACGGTGATCGACAACTCGTCGGGATGGCGCATGGATCCCGACGTTCCGCTCGTCGTGAGTGAAGTGAACTCCCACGCGATCGACGAAGCCCGCAAGGGCATCATCGCGAACCCCAACTGCACGACGATGGCGGCGATGCCCGTGCTCAAGGTGCTTCACGACGAGGCCGGCCTCGAACGACTCATCGTGAGCACCTACCAGGCAGTGTCGGGAGCCGGACTCAAGGGCGGCGAAGAACTCGTCGATCAGGCTAAAGCCGTGGTCGGCGATGAGCTCATCGGACTCGTGCACGATGGTGGTGCTGTCGCATTTCCCGAGCCGAAAGTGTTCCCGCGCACCATCGCCTTCAACGTCGTACCGCTCGCCGGTTCGATCGTCGACGACGGGCTCCACGAGACCGACGAGGAGAAGAAGCTGCGCAACGAGAGTCGCAAGATCCTCGGGCTTCCCGAGCTGCTCGTGAGCGGAACCTGCGTGCGCGTCCCCGTCTTCACCGGCCACTCGCTCTCGATCAACGCAGAGTTCGCCAAGCCTCTCACTCCGGAACGTGCCCGCGAATTGCTCGCCGACGCCCCCGGGGTGCAGCTCAGCGATGTGCCCAACCCCCTCGAGGCGGCGGGCAGCGACCCGAGCTTCGTGGGGCGCATCCGTCAGGACGAGGGCGTGCCGGGCGGACGCGGGCTCGCGCTCTTCGTCAGCAATGACAACCTGCGCAAGGGTGCCGCGCTCAATGCGGTTCAGATCGCCGAACTCGTCGCCGAGCGGCTGCTCAAGCGCCGCTAGTGCGATCGCGGTGGGCACGGATCGTGCCGGCAGTGTGTGCGAGAACTCGCTCCTCGCGACCTGACTAAACTAGAGAAGTGAGTCCAGCTAAACCCGTCGATGTCGCCCTCATTGGCGGCGGCATCATGAGCGCGACCCTTGCCGTCATGCTGCAGAAGCTCGAGCCGTCGTGGAGCATCCAGATCTTCGAGGCGCTGTCGGATGTCGCGCTCGAGAGCTCGAACCCGTGGAACAACGCGGGAACCGGTCACGCGGCGTTGTGCGAGCTGAACTACACCAAGGAACTTGCCGACGGCTCGATCGACATCTCTCAGGCGGTCAAGATCAACGAGCAGTTCCACATCTCCCGCCAATTCTGGGCGCACCTCTCGGACACCGGCGTCTTGCCCGATCCGAACGCATTCATCAACACCGTGCCGCACATGAGCTTCGTCTGGGGCGACGAGAACGTGAAGTTCCTGCGCCGCCGCTACGAAGCGCTCAAGGAGCACCCGCTCTTCGCGAGCATGGAGTTCAGCGATGATCCGGCCGTCATCTACGGCTGGGCACCCGTGCTGCTGCGTGGCCGCACGAAAGGCCAGCCCATCGCGGCGACTCGTTCGCCGGAGGGTACGGATGTCGACTTCGGTGCCCTCACTCATGGACTCTTTCGCGCTGCAACCGCCAACGGAGCGGCGTTGCACACCGATCAGAAAGTCATCGGACTCCGCCGACTGAAAGACGGAACCTGGCGGCTTCGCCTGCGCCGCACGATCGGTCAGACTCCCTCAGCGGTCCACGCACGATTCGTGTTCGTCGGCGCCGGCGGTGGCGCGCTGAAGCTGCTGCAGAAGTCGGGCATCAGCGAGGCGAAGGGCTTCGGCGGGTTCCCGGTGAGCGGCAAGTTCTATCGCACCGACAACCCCGAGCTGGTCGCCCAGCACCTCGCGAAGGTGTACGGGAAGGCATCCGTCGGCGCGCCCCCCATGTCGGTGCCGCACCTCGACACCCGCATCATCGGCGGCACCCCGAGCCTCATGTTCGGCCCTTACGCGGGATTCTCGCCCAAGTTCCTCAAGCGGGGCTCGTGGCTCGATCTGCCACTGTCGATTCGGTTCGGCAACATCGGCCCCATGCTCAAGGCGGGTCTCGACAACCTCGACCTCACCTGGTACCTCGTCACCCAGGTGCTCGCCAGGCGCTCGACCAGGTTCGCGGAGCTGCTCACGTTCATGCCCGAAGCTCGTGAGGACGACTGGTACCCGATAACGGCGGGCCAGCGCGTGCAGGTGATCAAGAAGGATGCCGACAAGGGTGGCATTCTCCAGTTCGGCACCGAGGTGATCACGGGTGCCGATGGCACGATCGCCGGCCTTCTCGGAGCATCGCCCGGAGCATCAACCGCTGTGCCGATCATGCTCAACGTGCTCGAGCGGTGCTTTCCCGACCGAATCGACGGCTGGAAAACATCCCTCATCGAGTTGGTTCCGAGCTACGGAGCCCAGGTAGCCACCAGCAAGACAGCGGTCAAGAACGCGCTTTCCTCCACCGCAAAGGCGCTTCAGCTGAGTTAGCTGGCGAGTCAAGCGATGAGGCTCTCACGTCGTCGAACTGCGTACGCGGGTGACTCGATGCCGCTGGTGCTTCCCGATCGAATCGACGAGGCGACCATCGGTCGCTCCCTCACGAGAGCACAACACACGGTCGCTCTCACGTGTCTCATCGTGACCGTGGTGACGCTCGGCGTGGTTCACGGCGCTCGTCCCGAGCTTTCCCTGTGGGTGCCAGCGCTCGCGTTGCTGCTCCCCGTCGCGCTGTTGTTCATGCGATTGAGGTGGCCGAGCAACACCCTTGCCACTGTGTACCTCGCCGGCGGCGGGTTCGCACTGTTCACTCTCGAGCTGGCGCGCCACGAACTCGCGGCGGGCGAACTCGCCGGCGAGCGATTCGATCTTCTCGGAGTCAAGTTCGCCCTCGTGCTGTGCGGTGCCACCGCAACGAGTGTGCGGGCGAACGTCATGTGGACCGCAGCCGGGTTCGTCACATCGGAGCTTGCCTCCCTCGTGTCGAGCCTCGTCACGGGGGAGGCGTATCTCTTCTCCACCCCGACGCTCCTCGCGGCGCTCGTCGTCGTGCTTCTTCGACCACTCGCCAGCCTCGTGAGCTCGAAGCTGCGTGCCGCGCTGCCACAGCTGCGCCAGGCATCCCTTGACAACGAGGCGGCGAATCAGCGCGCCGTTCTGGAACAGCGTGCGGCCGCTCTCGTGCATGACACGGTACTCAACCAGCTGGCGGGTATCGCAGCGGCGCCGGAGGGCGCGCTCGCACCGCGACTGCGAGATCGCATTTCGAGGGACGTCGGTTATCTCACCGGTGACGGATGGCTCGACCCCGTCAGCGATGCTAACGAAGCCGCAAGCGCGCAGTGGAGGCAGTCGCCGGTGTTCGCCGCCCTGCAGGACAGTCGACTGCTCGGCCTCACCATCGAGACCACGGGCGACCTTCAGGCTCTTCGGCGGATCAGCGGCCCCACCGAGTTGGCGCTCGGGCTGGCACTGACCCAGTGCCTCGCCAACGTTCTGAAGCACGCAGGCACCGAGAAAGCCGAGATCGCGGTCTACGAAACCGACACTGATGTCTGTGTCATGGTCATCGACACCGGGCGTGGCTTCGATGAGTCACAGACCGGGAGTGATCGGCTGGGGCTGCGCAACTCCGTGCGGCGTCGCATCGAGAGCGTCGGTGGCAGTGTTCAGGTGTGGTCCACTCTCGGCCAGGGAACCTCGATCATGCTGCGAGTGCCCGCGATCATGCCCGAACAGGCGACGGATCAGCCATGATGCTCGAACGCACACGACAGCAGCTCGACCCCGTGGGCGCGAACGACGTCCATCGAACCTGGGTGCTGCTGTGCATCGCCACACTCGGGTTCGTCGTGTTGTCGACCGTTCGGGGGTGGGCCGGCGTCGCGCACCCGCAGCTGGCGATCTCCTCCGTCGCGGTCTCGGCAGGAGCGATGGCACTCGTTCTCGTCTGGACATCCGCCGCCTCCGCGCCGTTCACGGGCAACCGTCATCTTGCCGTCCACAGCATCATGCTCGTCGCGATGGCGCTGTCGGCGTGGTCGCGATACTCGGAGGCCGATGCGCACAGCCACGATCCGTTCCCCTTCGCGATCGGTGCCCTCGCTGTCGTGATGAGCAACTACAGGCCGGCTCAAGAGATCGTGGTGCTGGGGATCACCTCCGCGACGATCGCAGGGTTTCTCGTGCTCGTCGAGGCCAGCGAAACTGGCGCCGAGCCCTCTGCGCTCGCGCACGTTCTGCCCGCCGTGACACCGATCCTCGCTCTCTCCTTCGGTGCCGCCGCGTTCACCGGAGGCATCGTCACCGCCATCGAGGACCGGCGGAGGCGCGCCAGTGCGCGGCCACTCACACTCAGCTCCGATGATGGGTCAGCACAGCACGACCGGATCACCGTGCTCTCGCGAGAGGCACTGCCGCTCATGCAGCGCGTGCTCGAGCGCGGTGTCGTCACTCGGGCCGATCGAGAAGAGGCAGCGCGAGCGGCCACGTCCCTGCGTTCGATCCTCGTCACCGAAGTCGGGCGAACGTGGCTCACCGCAAGCCAAGAGACGCGGAACGGTCCGCGGTTCACCATCATCGACCGGTCAGGGCTCGCCAACGAGATGGAACCGACCCGTCGCACCGTGCTGCGTGCCATGCTCGACGCGTTCGCGGGGGAACCGGGCTTCGTCGGCGGCACGGTGAGGTTGGAATCGGGAACGCGAGCCGCGACACTGACGATCGCGGCAGAGTTCAACGCGGCTGAGTACACGACTCCGCCCGGGCATCCGGTCGTCTCTGCCGTTCTCACCGTCATGAGCAGCGTGTTCACCGAAATCGAGACATCGCGCGGCCAGGCGAGCGTGCTTGTAAAGTTTGGCTATGAGACCCGGTGATCTGACATGACGAACACCGGACACATGCCCCGCCCAGTGCGTCTCGCGATTCTCGACGACCACGAACTGCTTCTTGACAGCCTCTCGAGCTGGATCACGTCGAACGCCCCCGACTTCGATCTCGTGCTGCGTGCCCAGACCTGGCTCGACCTCGTGCACAGCCCCAACTTTCCGACCGAGCTCGTGTTTCTCGACTTTCAGCTGCAGGAGTCGGTATCCATCGAGGCGCGCGTGCGCACCTGCCGCGCTGTGGGAGCCAAGGTCATCGTCATCAGCAGCCTCGACACGCGCGAGTCCCGTGAGCGTGCGCTCGCTGCGGGAGCCGAGGCGTTCCTCTCGAAGTCGCTGCCCATGAACGACGTCATGGATGCCGCGCGCGCCGTCGTCGGCAAAGCGCTCGACCCGAACGCGCCACGGGATTGGCGGCCTGCCCCACCGGGAGCATCCGCCCAGAAGCCACGCCTGAGCCAGGGCGAGGAGGAAGCCCTGCGCTACTATGTGTCGGGCCTCAGCACGAAAGAGGTGGGCGAGAGAATGAACGTCAAGTACGAGACCGCGAAGACCTATCTTCGGCGTGTGCGCGAGAAATACGCACGCGTGGGAAGACCGGCCGGCAAGAAAGCGGATCTCATCCGCAGGGCGGCAGAGGACGGGTACCTGCAGTAATGGCGAAACTCTACTTCCGCTACGGTGCGATGAACAGCGGCAAGAGCACCGCTCTGATCCAGGCGGCCTACAACTATGAAGAACGCGGGCAGAAGGTGCTGCTCGCCAAGCCCCTCGTCGACACGAAGGGCGACCGCAACATCATCTCTCGCCTCGGCGTGACTCGCGAGGTCGATTTCGTGCTGTCGCCGACGGATGACGCGTGGACACGTTTCGCCGAGGAACGCGAGCGAGTCCAGGCCGAAACCGGCGACGACGTGAGCTGCCTGCTCGTCGACGAGGCGCAGTTCCTGACCGAGCAGCAGGTCGACGACCTCCTGCGCATCGCGATCGTCGCCAACGTGCCCTGTGCTGGGCTCTTTACATGGCATCCGCACCGACTTTCAGACGGTGGCCTTTCCCGGCAAAGTCGTCGCCTGCTCGAGATCGCGCACTCGCCGAGGAGCTCAAGACCACATCTGCCGCTGCGGGCGCAAGGCGGTGTTCGAATGGTAGCGAACCGTCGACGGAGTGTATATCTTCTCCGGCGACCAGGTCGCGATCGAAGACGGTGTCGAGGTGGTGTACGAGTCACTCTGCGGCAGCTGCTATCTCGAGGAGAGCGGGGGAGTGTTCAACCGCACGCTTCGCGCACTGACACCGGTCGAGGCCGCCTATGTTGCTGGGCCGGACGCGGACTTCACGTGACCGAACAGCCGTGAGGGCCGCAAAACTGAGACGGCCCTCACAGTGTCTCTTCACAATGTCGGGGTAGCGGGATTTGAACCCACGACCTCTTCGTCCCGAACGAAGCGCGCTACCAAACTGCGCCACACCCCGAAATCTGCTCGCCTGCATCCTCGAATGCGCCGAACTCATCGGGCGATGCGCCGAAATCGTCACCCGTCAGTGTCAGGAGAACCGCCTCGGGCGGCACGCGAAGCGCACGGGCGCATAGATCGAGGTTCCGAGACCCGCGGAGATGTTGAGATACGACGAACCGCGACCGTGCTGCCAGATGCTCAGGCCGCTCGCCTGATCGAGGGGGATGCCGCAGTTCGCGACGAGAGCGCCGAGCGCACGCAGACCTGACCGCCGTGCGTGTGGCCCGCGAGAATCAGTCCGCGCTGTGGTTGACGAAGGAGTTGAGCACGCGCTGGTAAGGCGCGTGAGTGAGACCGATCGTCACGGGCTCGATGCCCTCCCGACCGTCGCCCCGCATCGACATCCTCAGTGAAGCCGTCGAGGATGCCGGGGAGTTCGTGCAGCTTGTCCCCCCACGGTGAGCATCCCCGACTCAACGAACTCCAGCCTCGAACCCTGGATGGCGAGGGCGACCGCACCGTTGTTGAGATCATGCCAGCCGAGGGACTCGTAGTGGGCCTCCAGAGTGGCGGTGTCGATGTTGTTGCCAATGCCGAGCTGGGTCGGGCCATCGCGGAAGTAGCCCAGTGGATTCTTGAACTCGGGACCGGCGTAGTCGTTCGACCCGTGCACGAACACGCCGGGAACCCCGCGGAACGCCTCCAATGTGAAGGCGAGGGCATCGAGGGCGTCACCGTGTCCGACGTTGTCTCCCGTGCTCACGATCAGGTCGGGGCGCAGTTCGGCGAGTGAGCGAATCCACTGCTGCTTCGCTCGCTGCCACGGAGCCAGGTGGATGTCGGAGAGGTGCAGAATGCGCACCGGCTCCGCGCCGGGCTCGAGAATCGGCACCGTCTCGCGGCGCACCGTGAAGCGATTGCGCTCGACGAGCGCGCCCCAGGCGAAGGCACCGATGGCGATCGCGCCGAGAGCCGCTAACGCGGAGCCGACTACCCGGGACGGTGTGGTCACGGCAGGCAGCCCGGGGGCGCCTGGCCGGCGGTATTCGAATAGACCGTCAGTGTCACCGGGAACTCTTTGGAGTGCGCAGTACCCGCAGGGGGGTCCGTCGAGGCGACATCACACCACTTCGTAGGATCATCAAGATACTCAATGAAATTGAATGAGATGACCGATGGGTAGAATCCGAGTCCCAGCAACTCGGCTCTAGCGGCTGGCGCTTTGTCCCCGACGACGTCGGGCATGGTCACGGCCAATGTGCCATCGCTGACGTAAACCGTGACGGTGAACCCAGGAGAAAGCCGAACTCCGGGCTCCGGGTTTGTCGACACGACGATACCCGGCGGAAGCGAGAAGGGAATGGGACCACCGTCCTGGTAGATCATCCCGAGCCCCTCAAGCGCTGCTCTCGTAGCCTCGACCGATTGTCCCCGGAAATCGGGAAGCGGCTGAACGTTGCCCGAGAGCAAGTTGGCGGGAGCGGACGGAAATGCCGTTCCGCCGTACCACCCCGTCAGATTGTGCATGATCGGCCTGAAGATGCGGTGTCGAGCGGTCGACGCCTGGCCGGTTCCGAGAGAAACGCGACTCGTGTCTTGGAAGCCCACGATGTTCCCGACCCAGACCGCCAAACCGACGGTGGTGCTGGCACCCACCATCCATGTCTGCACCGAGGAGTCAGTGGTTCCGGTCTTTCCCATGACCGGGATTCCGTTTCGCGGGTTCGACGGAGAACCGGTACCGCCGTTCATGACCTGCTGCAACCCGTGCGCCAGTGCTGCGGCGACATCCGGTGTCAGCGCCTGCGAGCACTGTGGCCTCTGACCGGGCAGTTCTTCGCCCAGGGCGTTGACGAACCTGTCGACACCGATGGGTTTGCAGGCGAGGCCGCCTCCTCCGATCGTCGCGAGAGCGGTCGCCATCGAGAGCGGGGCGATCTCGTTCGTCCCGAGTACGTCGGCGAGGTTCGTTCCCAGCTCTCGACCGTCAGCGCGCTCGACCCCCATCGCTGCGGCAGTGTCACGGATATCGCACAGGTCGAGCTGTTGAGCCATCGAAAGGAAGGCGACGTTGACCGACGCATTGGTAGCGGCCTGAACCGTGATGGGGCCGGGCGAAGAGTTGCCGAAGTTCTTGCCGGGGTAGTTGCCGGTCCACCCGCCCATGCATCGGGCAGCCACGCTCTTGAAGATCTTTCCATTGGTGCCGTCGACGACCTCATTGAGGCCGTGACCGGCCTTGAGCCACGCGGCGAGGGTGAAGATCTTGTAGGTCGACCCCACCTGGAAGCCCGACGACGCGCCGTACGCCTTCGTCGTGTTGTAGTTCACGGCCGTAGTGGACCAGCCGCCCCCCTCATTCGAGTCGTTGAAGCTCTTGTTCTGCGCCATGACGAGCACTCGACCGGTACCGGTCTGAACCGCACTCGCGGCGGCACCCAGCTGGAACCGCTCCTCCCAGCCTGGCGCGTGCGTGTCGATCTCCGCCTGCGCGGCGCGCTGCTGCACTAGGTCGATCGTCGTGTAGACCTGATAGCCGCCACGGTTCCAGTTGGCAATGCGCTCCTCCGGGTTCGCCCCGAGGGATTCGTAGTTGCGAATGTTCTTGACAACCCAGTCGCAGAACGTCTGTGCGGCCGAGGCGTACATGCACCCCTGGCTGGGCGACGTGAGGTTGACGTAGTCCTCGACCTTGGTGTTCCACGCCTCGGTGTGCTGAGCCTGAGTGATGTAGCCGAGCTCCAGCATGATGTTGAGAATCGTGTTGCGACGGCTCGTGTTCGACTCGTACTTGTCGGGGTTGTCGAGGTTTCGAGTGTTGGGGAGCTGCACGATCGCGATGAGGCTCGCCGCCTCAGCGAGCGTGACATCCGCGGCGCTCTTGCTGAAGTACTGCTGCGCCGCTGATTCGATGCCGTAGGTGTTGCCACCAAAACCCGCGATATTGAGGTAGCCGAGCATGATCTCTTCTTTGGTGTAGTGCTTCTCGAGACCGATCGCGAGCTTGGCCTCCTTGAGCTTGCGCTCGAGCGACTGGGCCTGGGCTTCCGCCATCGCCGCCTTCTGCTCGTCCGGATCCGTGATCTCCAGAGCCTCCTGAATCCTGATGTTCTTGACGAGCTGCATCGTCAGCGTTGACGCACCACTGTCGATGTCACCGGAGGCCACGTTGCCCACCGCGGCACGAACGATCGACTGAACGTCGACGCCGCCGTGCTCGTAGAAGCGGCGATCCTCGCCGGCGACCACGGCATCCTTGATGAACTGAGAGACCTGATCCCAGCCGACCTCTTCACGGTTCTGCTTGAAGAGACGTGCGAAGGCCACGTAATTGGTGTTGCCCTCCTCGTCGACGCCATCGACTCCGTAGAGCACGTTGGCCTGGGCCTGCTCATTGATCCGGATGTAGTCGGGGAGCGCGTCGAAGACGCCGATCGATGAGTTCGCCGTCATGCTCGCCACCGCCAGCGTGGGCGTCACGAGTGCGGCGATCAGAATACCGGCGAGGCCGCTGAGCCCGATCAGGCCGAAGAAGGCCCCGAGGGCAGACGAAAGCTTCGATTTCTGGGCAGGCATAAGATACAGGGTACGGGATGTGCAGCCCTGAGAACCTGAATGGATGCCGTGATGAGACGCTGGGAATACCTGACAACTCCGCTACTGATTCACAACACCCAGGCCATCCTCAACAACTGGGGTGACGAGGGCTGGGAACTCGTCCAGGTCGTCACCGGTCCCGAAGGCGGGCTTGTCGCCTATTTCAAGCGCGAGAAAGAGGAGAACTAGATGTCCCGAATCGCTGATCGGCTTGCCGAACTCGGTCTCGAGCTTCCACCCGTGGCAAAGCCTGTCGCGGCCTATGTGCCGGCAGTGGTGACGGGCAACTACGTCTACACCTCCGGACAGCTGCCGATGGTCGGCGGTCAGCTGCCCGCCACCGGCAAGGTTGGGGCCGAAGTCAGCGCGGACGACGCGAAGGCTCTCGCGCGCACCTGCGTGCTCAACGGGCTCGCAGCGGCGGATGCCGTCATCGGCTCGCTCGACCGCATCACCAAGGTCGTCAAGGTGGTGGGGTTCGTCGCATCCGACCCCTCGTTCACCGGTCAACCCGGTGTCATCAACGGCGCGTCCGAGCTGCTCGGCGAGATCTTCGGCGATGTCGGCGCGCACGCGCGCAGCGCGGTCGGGGTCGCGGTGCTTCCGCTCGACGCGCCCGTCGAGGTGGAGTTCGTCTTCGAATTCGCCTGATCACACCGCGTGCCTAGTGGTCGCCATCCGCGCGCCGCAGGTCGAGTAGCCGCCGTAGGCGGCGTATCGAGACCCAGCCCACAAACGCGGTGAAGGTCTCGATACGTGCTCCGCGTTACTCGACCAGCGCGTTACTTCAGCGTATCCGTGATAACGCTCATCACCGACGTGTCGGCGAGTGTCGTCGTGTCTCCGATCTCGCGTCCCTCGGCGACGTCGCGCAGCAGTCGCCGCATGATCTTGCCCGATCGCGTCTTCGGCAGCTCGGAGACGATCAAGATCTGACGCGGTCGCGCGATCGCGCCGATCTGCTCCGCAACCCACGCGCGCAGGATCGCGCTCGCCTCTTCGGAGGTCTGGGCCTCGGCCTGCTTCGCACGAAGGATGACGAACGCGACGACGGCCTGCCCCGTGTTCTCGTCGCTTGCGCCCACCACCGCTGCCTCGGCGACGATGGGGTGCGAGACGAGGGCCGACTCGATCTCCATGGTCGACAGCCTGTGACCGGAGACGTTCATGACGTCGTCGACTCGGCCGAGCACCCACACGTCTCCGTCTTCGTCGAGCCGCGCGCCGTCACCGGCGAGGTACATGCGGCGGTTGGGGCTGCCCTCGAAGTCGAACTTCTCCCAGTAGGTCTCGATGAAGCGCTCGGGGTCACCCCAGATGCCGCGCAGCATCGCCGGCCACGGCTCGGTGACGACGAGCAGGCCGCCGCTGCCGAGGCCGACGGGCTTCGCGTTCTCGTCGAGCACGTCGACGCTGATCCCCGGCAGGGGAACCTGGGCCGACCCGGGCTTCGTCGTCGTGACACCGGGAAGGGCCGAGACCATGATCGCGCCCGTCTCGGTCTGCCACCACGTGTCGACGACGGGGGTCTTTCCTCCGCCGATGATGTCCCGGTACCAGATCCACGCCTCGGGGTTGATGGGCTCACCCACCGACCCGAGCACGCGCAGCGACGACAGGTCGAACTTCTGCGGATGCTCGCGACCCAGCTTCATGAACGTGCGAATCGCGGTCGGCGCCGTGTAGAGGATCGAGACCTTGTACTTCTCGATGAGTTCCCACCAGCGACCCGGATGCGGCGTGTCGGGTGTTCCCTCGTACATCACCTGGGTAGCACCATTGGCCAGCGGCCCATAGACGACGTAGCTGTGCCCGGTGACCCAGCCGACGTCGGCGGTGCACCAGAAGACATCCGTCTCGGGCTTGAGGTCGAAGACCGCCTTGTGAGTGAAGGCCGCCTGGGTGAGGTAACCGCCGGATGTGTGCAGGATGCCCTTGGGCTTTCCCGTCGTGCCCGAGGTGTACAGGATGAAGAGCGGGTTCTCGGCTTCGAACGGCTGCGCCTCGTGCTCGGCGGCTGCGGCCGCGAGTTCGTCGTGCCACCAGCGGTCGCGGCCGTCGGTCCAGTCGACGACGTTCTCGCCGCGTTTCACGACGAGCACGCTCTCGACGCTCGTCTTTCCGTCGGCAAGGGCGGCGTCGACGGCGGGCTTGAGGGGAAACACCTTGCCCTTGCGCCAGCCACCGTCGGCCGTGATGACGACTTTGGCGTTGGCGTCGTCGATGCGCGATCGCAGGGATTCGGCGCTGAAGCCGCCGAACACGACGGAGTGGACTGCGCCGAGGCGCGCGACCGCGAGCATTGCCACGACGGCTTCGGGGATCATCGGCAGGTAGATCGCGACACGATCTCCGTGGCGAACCCCGAGTGACGTGAGGGCGTTGGCGGCCCTCTTCACCTCGGCGGTGAGCTCGGCGTAGGTGAGGGAGCGCGAGTCGCCCGGTTCACCCTCCCAGTGGATCGCGACACGATCTCCTTGGCCCGCTTCGACGTGACGGTCGAGGCAGTTGTAGGAGACGTTGAGCCGGCCGTCCGCGAACCAGCGGGCAAAGGGCGCGTTGTTCCAGTCGAGGGTCTGTGTGAAGGGTGTGCTCCAGTGGAGGAGTTCCCGCGCCTGATCGGCCCAGAATCCGAGCCGATCGGCCTTGGCCCGGTCGTACAGCTCGGACCCCGCCACCGCCTGGGCGGCAAAATCGGGGTCCGGCGCAAAACGTCGGTCCTCATGAAGCAGGCTATCGATGTCGCTCATCTATCACTCCGTGCGTCGTTGCCGTCACCGCCCTCAGGGGGCGTAGCTATTGACATTACTCTCGCAGGAATTCCCCATCGACACTGTGTCAAAAACCGGTACACTGACTGAGTCGAGCCTACGGTCTTGACTCATGCGCCGGGTGCCGATTCCCCCAATCCCCTGGTGCTGTGGCGGCGCTCGTTTCCCCCAACGGCGCCGCCCCTCTCGTTAAGAATTCACGCGAATGCGCGGTGTCGCGGACACGCACGCGCTTATGGTGTTCTGCTCCTCCACAGCGTGTCACGCGAGAGCACCGTGCTCAAGGGGCGAATCGGATGCCGCGGCCGGACCGCGAGGGATCGTAACCTCGCGTCATGAATGTGGTCGGTGCAGGGGAGCGTTTCGTCGCGCATCGGCTGGCGGCAGCGAGTCCGAGTGCCCCGGCACCTCGTCACGCGCCCGAGTTCGGAGAGCTCGCCAGCCTTGTGGCCGATCCCGCCGTGACGGACGTCTTCGTCAACGGCCCGAACGCCGTGTGGGTCGATCGCGGTGAGGGGCTCGTGCCCGCTGCGGCGCTTCCGCTGAGCGAGACCGAGTTTCGCGCGCTCGCCGTGAAGCTGATCGCGCGCGGAGGTCGGCACATCGATGAAGCGACACCGGCGGTCGATGTGAGGCTTCGCGACGGCATCCGTGTGCACGTCGTGCTGCCGCCCATCTCGACCGGCGGCACGCTTCTGTCGATCCGGTTGCCGCGCGTCGAGCGCTACTCGCTCGAGTCGCTCGACGCTGCTGGCCTCTTCGATGTCGTGTCGCTGTCGACGGTGGCCGATCTCGTCGCGCGGCGACGGAACGTGCTGATCACAGGAGCGAGCGGCAGCGGCAAGACGACTCTGCTCGGTGCGATGCTCGCGGCGGCCGACCGTAGCGACCGCATCGTCGCCATCGAGGATGTCGCGGAACTGTGTGTCGAGCATCCCCATTTCGTCTCGCTTGAGGCGCGGCAGGACAATCTGGAGGGAGTCGGTGGTGTCGGTCTCGAGCGCCTCGTTCGTGAGGCGCTGCGCATGCGACCCGATCGACTCGTGCTCGGCGAGTGTCGCGGGCCAGAGGTTCGCGAGCTTCTTGCCGCGCTCAACACCGGACACGACGGCGGTGCGGGCACCCTGCACGCGAACTCGCTCGGCGACGTGCCTGCACGACTCGAAGCGCTCGGTGCGCTCGCGGGACTCAATCCGTGGGCGATCGCGCGTCAGGCTGTCAGCGCGTTCGATGCGGTGCTGCATCTCCAGCGTCGCGGGACGCGAAGGGTGATCGCCGGTCACGGACGGCTCGAGCTCGACGACCGGGATCGGCTGGTGGTGCTCGTCTGATGGCGGGACCGTGACGCGCGGCGATCCGACGCCGAGCCGGGTGGCAGAGGCGACGGATGCCGAGGCCATCGAGCGAGTCGCCACCGTCGTGCATCGACTCGCCGTCTTGCTTGCGGCGGGCGTTGCTCCGCACGGCGCGTGGGGTTATATGGAGTCAGGAGGGGACGTGGTGGCGCACTCCGTCGCTCACGAAGTGCAGTCGGGCGTCAGCGTGACCGAGGCGATCCTCGCTGCGACGGGTTCCGCGGTCGACGACACCGTGCCCGCCCGTGGTCGCGAGAACGGTGCTCCGTGGCGCGCTGTCGCGGCCGCGTGGCAGGTGGCGACGGCGGCAGGCGCCCCGCTCGCTCCTGCTCTGAGGTCGTTCGCGGGCTCGCTGCGGGAGCTTGCCGAGTCGCGACGGGACCTGAGAGTGGCACTCGCCGGTCCCGCGGCGACGACGCGCATCGTGATGCTCTTGCCGCTGATCGGGCTGCTGTTCGGGGTGGCGCTGGGCTTCGACACCCTCGGTGTGATCTTCGGAACCGTCCCCGGTGCCCTGTGCTCTGTGGTGGGCGTCGCCCTGCTCTTCGTCGCTCGCCGCTGGAACCGTCGACTGCTGCTTTCGGCGACTCCCGACGATGATGCACCCGGGCTGCGGCTCGATCTCGTCGCCATCGCCGTATCGGGTGGTGCCGCACTCGACCGCGCGCTCGCGAGCGTCGATGCGGCGCTCGAGCACTGTGCCGTCTCGCCCCGCGGGGCCGACGCCGTCGACGAGGTGATCGCACTGTCTCGCCGTGCCGGTGTTCCTGCGGCAGAACTCCTGCGCGCCGAGGCGGAGGAGGCGCGGCGCGTCGCAAGGTCAGCGGCGAAACAGGGGGCCGCGAAGCTCGCGGTGACCCTCATGGTTCCGCTGGGGGTGTGCATCCTGCCCGCCTTCATGCTCGTCGGGGTGGCGCCGCTCATGATCGCCGTCATCTCGTCCACAGTGACACAGCTGTGACGGCTTTGCACCGGAGACGGTGCCCGCGAGGGCTGAGCCGTGGCGCACGATCGACACTGGGCACGGTGCACGACGAGCGTGTACCGCGAACACTCGAGGAGACAGCATGCTCACCAAATCCATGTCCACCATGCTTCGGCGACTGCGAAAGGACGATGGCGCCGCCACTGCCGAGTACGTCATCGCGACGATGGCCGCGGTCGGGTTTGCCGGACTGCTCGTCGTCATCATGCGCAGCGATCAGGTGCGCGGGATGCTCACCGACCTCGTCGAACGTGCGCTCACCTTCGCGGGCTGACCCCACGGCGGGTCGGCGGGCACTCGCCCGTGACGCAGCAGCGGAGCGAGGGTCGGTGACCGCCGAGTTCGTCGCGGTTGTTCCCGCGGTTCTGCTCGTGCTCGCGTGCTGCCTCTCCGGGGTGCAGCTCGCAACGCTCCAGGTGCGAGTTCAGGATGCCGCTGCCGTGGTCGCGCGGGCGGGTTCTCGAGGCGACGCGATCGCGGTCTCCTCGCTCGTCGCTGGTGCCGCGGCAACGTCGAGGCGCGAGGGACAACTCCTGTGCGTGACGGTAGGCGTCTCTTCGCCGATCGTGGGCGGTCTGCTCGGGAGCATTGCGCTCAGCGCCCGCAGCTGCGCCGCGATGTCCAGCGGATGAGGAGGGTGCGCCTCGTGGACGCCGGCGGGCGGCCCCGGAGTGGACGGTCACCGCGCGCAGCAGACCGTGGGGCCGCATCCGTGCTGGCCGTCGCACTGCTTGCGGCAACGCTCGCGCTCACTCTCGCGTGCGTACCTCTCTATGGTGCGCTCATCGAGCGGCAGCGGATCGCCGGCGCTGCCGATGCCGCCGCGCTCGCCGCGGCCGATGTGGCGGTGGGCAGGGAGCCGGGGGTTCCCTGCGTCGTTGCCGCGCAGCTCGCCGCTGCCAATCAGGCGGTGCTCGACCGGTGCATCGTCGACGGTGTCATCGTCACCGTTCGCGTGGGGAGCAGCTCCGGGATCGCGGCGATCACGGCAACCGCCACGGCCGGCCCGCCAGGCGCACGATGACGATCGCCACGACGGCCAATGTGTGCACTCAATGATTGACGCCGAGGAATGTCGCTGTATGGTGTCACCTGTTCGACCACTGCATTTGCCCGAAAGTCAAGGAGCACCGTGCCCAGCACGAAGAAACTCGTCATCGTCGAGTCGCCTGCCAAGGCGAAGACCATCGCCCAGTATCTGGGGGATGACTACGAGGTGCTCGCCTCGGTGGGTCACATTCGTGACCTCATCGAGCCGAAGAACCTTCCCCCCGAGCTCAAGAAGGGCTCGCTGGGCAAGTTCTCGGTCGACGTCGAGAACGGGTTCGAGCCCTACTACGTCGTGAGCGACCAGAAGCGCAAGACGGTGACCGAGCTCAAGCGCGCGCTCAAGGATGCCGACGAGCTCTACCTCGCCACTGATGAGGATCGCGAGGGCGAGGCCATCGCGTGGCACCTGCTGCAGGAGCTCAAGCCCAAGATTCCGGTCAAGCGAATGGTGTTCCACGAGATCACGAAGGATGCCATCGAGCACGCCCGAGACAACACTCGCAATATCGACGAGCACCTGGTCGATGCGCAGGAGACCCGGCGCATCCTCGACCGGCTCTTCGGCTATGAGGTCTCACCCGTGCTCTGGCGCAAGGTGGGGCCGGGTCTGTCCGCGGGCCGCGTGCAGTCGGCGGCGACGCGGCTTGTCGTGGATCGTGAGCGCGAGCGCCTCGCGTTCACGGCGGCGAGCTACTGGGATCTGCTCGCGCAGCTGACGCCGGGCGAGGTCAAGGACGTTTTCGAGTCACGCCTTGCGCGTATCGACGGCAGGCGCGTCGCGACGGGCCGCGACTTCGATGACGCGGGTGAGCTCAAGAACGACTCTGTCGTGCTCGACGAGACCGCGGCGGAAGCTCTCGCGGCCGCACTTCGCGACGACTCGACGAGCTTCACTGTCGCCTCGGTCGAGTCGAAGCCCTACACGCGTCGCCCCGCCGCACCCTTCACCACCTCGACGATGCAGCAGGAGGCCGCGCGCAAGCTGCGTTTCTCCGCACGCCAGACGATGAGCGTCGCGCAGGGTCTCTACGAGAACGGCTACATCACCTATATGCGCACCGACTCGCCCTCGCTGTCGTCGCAGGCCACCCAGGCGGCGCGCACGCAGGCCGCGGCGCTCTACGGGGCCGACAGTGTTCCCGAGAAGCCGCGCAGCTACGCGGGCAAGTCGAAGAACGCGCAGGAGGCGCACGAGGCGATCCGTCCCTCGGGCGATACCTTCCGTACGCCAAGCGAGCTTCAGGGCACGCTCCACGGCAACGACTGGAAGCTCTACGACCTCATCTGGAAGCGCACCGTGGCCTCGCAGATGGCCGACGCGAAGGGGTCGACAGCGACGGTGACGATCGCCGCGACCACCACCGGTGGTGCTGGGGGGCGGGAGTCGCAGACCGCCGAGTTCGTCGCATCCGGAACCGTCATCACGTTCCGCGGATTCCTCGCCGCCTACGAGGAGAGCCACGACGAGGAGCGCAACGAGCCCGCCGAGCCGAGCGAGGCGAAGCTGCCGCCGCTCGCCGAGGGCCAGTCGATCGTGCTCGGCTCGGTCGAGGCCAAGGGGCACGAGACGAGCCCGCCGCCGAGGTACACCGAGGCGAGCCTCATCAAGAAGCTCGAGGAGCTCGGCATCGGCCGCCCCTCGACCTTCACCTCGATCATCTCCACGATCATCGACCGCGGCTATGTCACCCCGCGCGGCACGGCGCTCGTGCCGAACTGGATCGCCTTCTCGGTCATCCGCCTGCTCGAGGAGTACTTCGGGGGGCTCGTCGAGTACGACTTCACCGCCGACATGGAGAACGACCTCGACCAGATCGCGAGCGGCGAGACCGATCGCGTCGACTGGCTCACGGGCTTCTACTTCGGTGACGTCAAGCAGCCCGGTCTGCGCAAGGTCATCGACAACCTCGGCGACATCGATGCGCGCAGCATCAACTCGATTCCGCTCGACGAGACCGTCACGCTGCGCATCGGCAAGTACGGCCCCTACCTCGAGGTCATCGACCCCAGCGATCTGGATGCGGCACCCCGCCGGGTCAACGTTCCCGATGAGCTGGCGCCCGACGAGCTCACGGTCGAGAAGGCGCATGAGCTCATCAACGCTCCCGTTGTGGGAGACCGCGTGCTCGGCGAGAACCCCGAGAACGGCAAGCTCGTCGTCGCGAAGGATGGCCGCTACGGGCCGTACGTGACCGAGCTCGAGCCCGAGCCCGAGCCTGCATCTGAGCCGGAGGCCCCGGCCGCCGCTGAGGATGCCGAGACCAAGACCAAGCCCAAGACGAAGAGCGCGAAGGCGAAAGCCGCCCCGAAGCCGCGCACGGCATCCCTCTTCCCCTCGATGGATCCGAACACCGTCGACCTCGAGACCGCGCTCAGGCTGCTGAACCTGCCCCGAGTGATCGGCCAGGACCCCGAATCGGGCGTGGATATCACGGCGCAGAACGGCCGCTACGGGCCGTATCTCAAGAAGGGCACCGACACCCGCTCGCTGCAGACACCCGAGCAGATCTTCGACCTCGACCTCGCCGGCGCCCTCGAGATCCTGGCCCAGCCGAAGTACGGCGGCCAGCGCACGGCGACGTCGATCAAGGAGTTCGACGCCGACCCCGTGAGCGGCAAGCCGGTGCGAGTCAAGGATGGCCGTTTCGGGCCTTATGTCACCGATGGCGAGACCAACGCGACGATTCCCCGCGGCGAGAACCCCGAGGACATCGAGTTCGAGCGCGCGATCCAGCTGCTCGCCGATCGACGCGCGAAGGGGCCGGCCAAGAAGCGCACGACGACGCGCAAGACCACCGCGCGCAAGCCCGCCGCGAAGAAGAAATAGCCCATGGTCGGCATCTTCATCACCTTCGAGGGCGGCGACGGCAGCGGCAAGTCGACGCAGGCCGGTCTGCTTGAGCAGTGGCTGACGGATGCCGGTCACACCGTCGTGCGCACGCGCGAGCCCGGCGGCACCGCCGTCGGTGACGAGCTGCGCGAGATCGTGCTGCACAGCAGGGGCCACATCGACCCGCGTGCCGAGGCACTCATCTTCGCCGCGAGCAGAGCGCAGCACGTCGCCGAGAAGGTGCGGCCGGCGCTGCAACGCGGCGAGATCGTGATCATGGACCGCTACCTCGACTCCTCCGTCGCGTACCAGGGCTTTGCGCGCGGGCTTGGCGCCGACGATGTGCGCAGCATCTCACTGTGGGCGACGGAAGACCTGCTCCCCGATCTCACGGTGCTGCTCGACGTCGACGAAGACACGGGCCGCGATCGCCTCCACGACGCGCGGACGCGCTACGACCGCCTCGAGGCCGAGGAACGTGACTTTCATGCGCGTGTTCGAGCCGCCTACCTCGAGATCGCCGCGACGGAGCCGTCTCGCTTTCTCGTGCTCGATGCGAGCCTGCCGGTCGACGACCTCGCTGCGGCGGTGCGCACGCGTGCGGCAGCATTGTTCGCGTGAGCCGGCGGTGCGTGACCGCATCGGTAGCCGCGCCGTCATCCGCTCCCTTTAGGCTGTCGGCATGAGGGTGTGGGATGAGCTGACGGGCCAGAACGAGGCGATCGCCGTCTTTCGCGCGGCCGTTGCTGCTGCCCAGTCGGATGATCAGGGAATGGCGCACTCCTGGCTGATCACCGGCCCGCCCGGATCCGGTCGTTCCAACCTCGCCTATGCGTTCGCCTCGGCCCTGCTCGGGGGCGAGAACGACGAGGCGACCTGGCGTCAGGTCGACGCGCGCACGCACCCCGACCTCGGCGTGCTTGCGACCGAGCGCGTCATCATCACCATTGAGGAGGTGCGGGCTCTTGTCGCGAGCTCGCAGTTCTCTCCCTCGGTCTCCAGGTTTCGAGTCATGGTCATCGAGGATGCCGACCGAATGACTGAGCGCACCTCGAACGTTCTGCTCAAGGCGCTCGAGGAGCCGCCACCGCGCACCGTCTGGATTCTCTGTGCGCCGAGCGAAGCCGATCTCATTCCGACGATCCGATCGCGCGTTCGCAGTGTGCGGCTTCGCGTGCCTTCGGTGGGCGACGTCGCCGAGCTGTTGCACAAGCGCGATGGGGTTCCGACGGCACTCGCGGAGAGAGCCGCTCGTGAAGCCCAGAGTCACATCGGCATGGCGCATCGCCTCGCCACGAACGACGAGGCGCGACTGCGGCGCGAGCAGACCCTGCAGACCGCGCTCGGCATCCGCACGGTGACGGATGCCGTGCTCGCCGCTGCGACTCTGCTCGACGTCGCGGCAGACGACGCCAAGGCCATTACCGAGGAGCGTGACACCGATGAGCGCGCAGCGGCGATGCGATCACTGGGACTCGAGCCCGGGGCAGCCGTTCCACCGGCTCTGCGCGGGCAGCTCAAGAATCTCGACGAAGATCAGAAGCGCCGCGCGACTCGCAGCCTGAGAGATGGAATCGACCGCATCCTCGTCGACCTCCTGTCGCTCTACCGCGACGTGCTCCTCCTGCAGCTCGACGCGGAACTCGAGCTGGTCAACAGCGAGATCGTCGGTCAGCTCGAGAAACTTGCCGCGGCATCCTCGCCGGAGCAGACCCTCGCAACCCTCGACGCCATCGCGACCGCGAGACGACGCATCGAGTCGAACGTCGCACCTGCCCTTGCACTCGAGGCCATGCTCGTTTCTGCCCGGAGGTCCAGCCTGTGAATCGGTCGACGCGAACGCTCCGAGGCATCGCCACTCGCCTCACCGCTGGTCTCGCCCTTGCGCTGGGCGCGATCGTGGCGCTGTCGTCGTGCACGCTCGTGAGCGTCACGGAGCCTCCGCGGCTCACCTCGACGCCGACGGGTGAACCGGTGGCCTCCGACCTGCAGTCGTATTACTCCCAAGAGCTCACCTGGCGTGAGTGTCATCGCGGCCTGCAGTGCGCGATCGCGAAGGCGCCACTCGATTGGTCCGACCCGCAGCGCGACGAGATCGAGCTGTCACTCATCCGGCACACCGCGAGCAACCCGATCGGCTCCCTTCTCATCAACCCCGGTGGGCCTGGTGGATCGGGCGTCGAGATCGTGCGCGACAGTCTGCGATACGTCGTGAGCGACCGGCTCATCGCGAACTTCGACATCGTGGGTTTCGACCCGCGCGGGGTGGGCTCCTCGTCGGCGATCCGCTGCGCGAGTCGCGACGAGGATCTCGACAGGTTCCTGTATCAGTACGAGGTGGGCGACCCGGAGCGTGGTTCTGACGAGTGGCTCGATGAGGGGCGTGCCGAGTGGCGCGAGCTGGGCGAAGCGTGCCTCGAGCACTCCGGTGAGCTGCTCGGTTACGTCGACACGACCAGTGCCGCTCGTGACCTCGACCTCTTGCGCGCCATTCTCGGCGACGAGCAGCTTCACTACCTCGGCTACTCCTATGGCACCCTGCTCGGTGCGAGCTTCGCTGAGCTCTACCCCGAGCGCGCTGGCCGTCTCGTGCTCGACGGTGCGCTCGATCCGGCGACGAGTCTCGATGATGTCGTCGAGTTCCAGTCGGTCGGATTCGAGAATGCCCTGCGCGCGTATCTCGAATCGTGCCTCGAGGGCGCCCGCTGCCCCTTCCGCGGCACCGCGGAGGCTGGAATGCAGCGCGTCGCCGCGCTGATGAGTCAACTCGATCGCAGTCCCCTTCGCGCCCCTGACGGCCGGCTCCTGGGTGCGAGCACGATGTTCACCGCGATCATCCTTCCCCTCTACTCCGCCGACACGTGGAGCTACCTCGACGACCTCTTCGCGAGCGTGTTCAGTGGCGACCCCGAGTTCGCCTTCGTGCTCGCCGATGCCTACAACGACCGCGACAGCGACGGGAACTACGCGAACAACTCGTCCGAGGCGTTCTGGGCGATTAACTGCCTCGACTACGTCAACACGGCGACGAACGACGAGGTGCGGGCCAGCACCGATCGACTCGTGACGGTCTCGCCGCTCTTCGGCCCCTACATGGGCTACGACACCTCGTGCGACGGATGGCCCTACCCTGCCACTCGGGAACGCGGGCCTATTCATGCGGTTGGCGCGCCGCCGATCATCGTGATCGGTACGACGGGAGACCCCGCCACTCCATACGAGTGGGCGGTCAACCTGGCCGATCAGCTCGAGAGCGGACAGCTCGTCACCTTCGACGGTGAGGGTCACACGGCGTACAACAAGTCGAACCGATGCGTGAACAATGCCGTCGACGAGTTCTTCATCAACGGCACACTGCCAACGGCAGACCTGCGGTGCTAGAAGGCTGTCGTCACCGGTTACTGTGGCGGCCGATGATCGGCTAAGCTTTCGTGCTGTGTCTTCACTTCGGCGAAGACCCGCCGCCTTAGCTCAGTCGGCAGAGCGTTTCACTCGTAATGAAAAGGTCGTGGGTTCGATTCCCACAGGCGGCTCCACCGATCTCCACTCTCGTCACAGATTCCGATGGTTATCATTGCTGAGTGACTGACCAGCAACCGCTTAGCCGTAGGGCTGCCAAACAAGCCGCCGGCGACGCGCGAAAGACGGCGCGGAACTCGAAGGCGCGCCCGGCATCCGTCGACCCTGCGGACGGCGGCTCGGGTGGCCCTGACGGGCCGAGGTCCAAGAAGACAGGCCTCACCCAGCGGCAGCGTACGACGCTCATCGCCACGGCGCTGGGAGTCGTCTTCGTCATGTTGAGCGCGGGCGCCGTGTATGCGGGTGCCCAGGTCGGTTCGCAGCCCGAGGCGGCGCCACCCCTTGACGAGCCCATCGAGAAGCGCCTGATTCCACTCGACATCGCCCAGCCCGCCGCGCTGCGCACGTGCTCAGTCGGAGAGCTGGCTGAGAACGCTCGCCTCGGAGTCTTCGCAGGCTCGGTCATCAACGCGCGAACGGGCGAGGTGCTCTTCGACCGCGCGGGCGAAGCCGGTGCTGCGCCGGGCGATCTCGTGAAAGTGCTCACGGGAGTCGCGGCGATCGCATCGCTCGGCCCAGATTTCCAGTTCTCGACCCGGGTGTATGCGGGGTCCGAGCCCGGGAGTATCGTGCTCGTCGGCAGCGGCGACCCCACGCTGAGCCGATTGACCAGCGGGGAGAGCCTCTACCGCGGCGCACCGAAGCTTTCGAGTCTCGCCGCCGCGACGAAAACCCAGTGGAACGCGGTGAATCCGCCCACGGTCATCCCCGGTGCGACGCTTCCACCGGCCGACCCCGAAGACCCGGAAGATCCTGAGGAACCCACGCCGTCACCCTCGCCATCGACCGCACCGGACACGATCGTCGAGCAGCCGATCACCAAGATCTACTACGACACGGCAGTGTGGTCTTCCGCTGACATCTGGAACGCGGACTGGGATTCGAGCGCGCTCACGGCCGGTTCCGTGCCGCGTGTCGTGCCGCTCATGATCGATGGCGACCGTGCAGACCCCAATTCGCTCTCGAGCGCCCGCAGCACCGATCCCGCTTTGCGAGCCGCTCGCACGTTTGCCAGCGCGCTGGGACTCAACCCGGACGTCATCTCCGTGACGCCCGGCTCCGTTGCCCCCGGTGCGACTCTGCTCGGCGAGGTCAAGTCTCAGCCCGTGCACGTGCTCGTGCGCTACATGATCGCCGCGAACGACAACACCCTCGCTGAGATGCTCGCGCGCAAGGTGTCGTCTGAGGCCGGGCTCAACGGGTCGGCGGCGTCCCTCAATCAGGTGATTCCGGGTGCTGTCGCACAGCTCGGCCTCGACGGCTCGCAGATCTCCGTGGTCGACGGCAGCGGACTGAGCCCGCGGTCGACGGTGTCGCCCAGGCTCATGGCCAAGCTCATGGCCGAGCTTGCGGAGGAGACCGGCCACCAGCTCGCGGTCTATGAGCCACTGCCGGTTGCCGGAGAGAGCGGCTCGCTGGCCTCGCGCTTTGTCGGTGCGAATGAAGCGGCCCGGGGGCACATCAAGGGCATGGCGGGCGCGATCTCGACGGCGCGCACCCTCGCCGGACTCATCGAAGCCGAAGACGGCACGCTGCTCGCATTCGCGTTCTACGCGCTCGGCAGCGTCGACGCGAACGCGGCAGCGGCGATCGACTCGCTCGCCGCTGCCGTCTACACCTGTGGAAACAACCTGTCGAACTACTGAGACCACCCAGGAGGAACCGGTGAGCAAAGCACTCTTCATCATCGACGTCCAGAACGACTTCACCGAGGGCGGTGCCCTCGGCGTCGAGGGAGGCGCGGCGGTCGCCGAGGGCGTTTCTGCACTGCTGGCGAAGCATCCGGATGTCTACGATCACGTGTTCGCGTCGCGCGACTGGCATGATGCCGACAACGACAACGGCGGTCACTTCTCCGAGAACCCAGACTTCGTCGACACATGGCCGAGACATTGCGTCGCGGAGTCCCCCGGCAGCGACTACCACCCGGCACTCGACTTCGAGAAGGTGACGGTGCACGTGCGCAAGGGGCAGGGAGTTCCCGCGTACTCGATCTTCGAGGGCACCACGGACGACGGCGCGTCGGTCGCCGACAAGCTCGAGGAGCTGGGGGTTCTCGATATCGACGTCGTCGGCATCGCGACCGATCACTGCGTTCGCGCCTCAGCGCTCGGTGCGCTCGAGCATGGCCGTCACGTGCGGGTGTTCACGGACCTCATCGCGGGCGTCGGCGCAGAATCGTCAGAGGCCGCGCTTGCTGAGCTCGGGCATGCGGGTGCCGAGATCGTCACGAGCGAGGCGCTGCTCTCCGACGAGAGCGACGACAACTCTTAGGAGAGCGCTGCCTCGATCGCCGTGATGACCTCGTCCGAATCCGGTTGAGTCTTGGGGCGGAAGCGAGTCACAGTGCCATCGGGTGCGATGAGGAACTTCTCGAAATTCCACTGCACGTTGCCCGCCTCGCCCTCCGAATCCGGGGTCTCGGTGAGTTTCGCGTAGAGAGGGTGGCGGTTCTTGCCGTTGACGTTGGTCTTCTTCATGAGCGGGAACGTCACGCCGTAGTTGAGAGTGCAGAACTCCTGAATGGTCGTCGCTCGGCCCGGTTCCTGCAGACCGAACTGGTTGCAGGGGAAGCCCAGGATCTCGAGACCCTGCTCGTGATACTTCTCGTAGAGCTTCTGGAGGCCTTCGTACTGCGGGGTGTTGCCGCACTTCGATGCGACGTTGACGACGAGGGTCGCCTTGCCGGCGGACTCTCTCCAGGTCGTCGCGGTTCCGTCGAGGGTGGTGAGGGGGATCTCACTGAGGGGATTGTCACCGTGCGGCGACCCGCCGGGCGTGGTGCTGGAAGTCATGTGCTCAGAATACGTCGAAATGCTGGCCGCGCGCTGGGCTGAGGATTCACCGAGCGTGAGGTGAGGATGGGCCGACCGTTTCGTGTGAGAATCGCCAGCCTTCCCAGTCGCGGTCCCTATCGTCGGAGCAACCGAATGGAAGGAACGACATCATGGGTGCTCACGAGAAGATCAAGAACAAGGGCGAGGAGATCGCCGGCAAGATCAAGGAACAGCTGGGCGAGCTCACCGACGACGAGAAGCTCGAGGCGGAGGGCAAGGCCGATCAGGTGAAGGCCAACCTCAAGCAGGCGGGTGAGAACGTCAAGGACGCCTTCCGCGGGTAGCCTCGGCGCGAACCGGGTTCGGCGTGCTGACGACGCTCGGTAGTCTTGAGCGGTGACGCCGAACCCGGAACCGTATTACCGCGCTCTCGGAGAGGGGCGATTCGCCTCGACCTCTCATGCTCAGGGGGCGTGGAACGACCACGAGCAGCACATGGCCCCCGTGTCGGGACTGCTCGCGCACTGTCTCGAGACCTTCGCGCCGCGGCCGGATCTGAGGATGGCCCGGCTCAGCTTTGAGATCCTCGGGCTCATTCCGGACGGCGAGTTCGAGATCGTGACGACCATGCTGCGACCCGGTCGCACGATCGAACTCCTGCAGGCAGAGTTCATCGCGGGAGGA